>NZ_JAFMPV010000010.1:0-190558 GCF_049132105.1 Pseudomonas sp. NFX15 | reverse complement strand
ACTGGCCTTCGAGGCCTGACTGTAATGGGCATACCACGAGCTTTTCCAATTTTGGCCAGAAGCCGAAGACGGCTTCCACGAATAGGCCTAATACATAGATGCAACGGGGCAGCGGTTTTTCAAAAGCAGGTAGACAGTGGGGGCGAGTCCATACATAGGAGCTGGCTTGCCAGCGAAGAGGCCCTCAAATGCAGCGCTGCACTCACGGCCGCCTTCGCCGGCAAGCCGGCTCCTACAGGTTCGTGCCCATCAGGTTTTTCATCGCCGCATACTGCAACAGCATGATGGTCTTCGCGTCGCAGATTTCGCCGCGGTAAAACGCTTCGAGCGCTTCATCGAAGCCCCACTCCAGCACTTCCAGTTCTTCGGTTTCGGACTCCAGGCCACCGCCATCGCTGACTTTCGAAGTCGCGTCGTACTCGGCGATGAAAAAGTGCAGCTTTTCCGTCACCGAACCTGGGCTCATGTAGGCCTCGAAAATCTTCTGCACATGGTGCACGCGGTAGCCGGTCTCTTCTTCGGCCTCATCGCGTATACGGTCTTCGGGCGCCACCCCTTCCAGCAGCCCCGCCGCCACCTCAATCAACAGCCCGTCATGGCCATTGACGAACACCGGCAAGCGAAACTGCCGGGTCAGCACCACCGTGCGTTTTTCCCGGTTGAACAACAAAATCGCCGCGCCATTGCCACGGTCATAGACCTCGCGGGTCTGGCGTTGCCACTCGCCGTTGTTGCGGTGGTAATCGAAGGTGATTTTCTTCAGCAAATACCAGTCGTGGGACAACACCTGGGACTCGACGATGTTGACCCGCTCGGCGGTGTTGGACATGGCAACGCATCCTGTTGGCTCAGAAGGTGCACATGTTAAGTGAAAACCTGTCCCCTCAAGCAAGCTGCGCCTTGAATTCCTTCTCGTATTGCCCGGCGAGGGTTTCTTTCTGTTTGTCGTTGAGCAACTTGCCGGCCATCTGGAAGAACTTCTGCTCTTCTTCCTTGAGGTGGTGATGGACCTTTTCCGAGAGCCTTTTCGCGGTCGCCAGCCAAGCCGGGCTGGACATCTCGGTGCCGTCCAGTTCCTCCATCATTTCGTCCATTTCGTGATGTTCGCAAATGGCATGCCGGCTGAGGTCGACGCCGTTGTCGAACTCCATCAGCGGAATATAGAAGTGCCGCTCTTCGGCCGTGGCATGGGCCTGCAATTCAGCCTTGAGTTGCTTGTACGCCTCGACCCGCTCAGGCGTATCGCCGCTGGTATGAATCAGCGCCTTGGCATAGGTTCGTTGGCGTTCATGGCTTTCGCGCAAGGCTTCGAAAATATTCACGGCGTGTCCTCATCAGTCGCGCTCTGGAATGACGCGTCTTAATCACTGACACCCGCGCGTTAGCGGCGGTTCCACAGGTTTTGCGGGATGGAACAATCGCCTCAACCGGGATAGGCTGCGGCTTCACTGCCATAGGGATATAGCCATGAACCTGCGTATCGAACTGTCACCCAACCCCACAGAAGAACAACGCCTGGCGATCCTCAAGCCATTGCGCGACTACAACCGCTCGAAAGCCGAAGGCAACGTGCCTGAACACATTGCCTTGCTGGTGCGCGATGACAACGACGAGATCCTCGGCGGCCTGCATGGCCGGTTGTTTTACCAGTGGCTGTACATCGACTTGCTGGTGGTGCCGGAACAAGCGCGCGGACAAGGCCTGGGTTCGAAACTGATGCAGATGGCCGAGGACCTGGCGCGGGAGCGGCGCTGCGTCGGGCTGTGGCTCGACACCTTTGAATTCCAGGCACCGCGGTTCTATACGAAATGTGGCTACAGCGAGATCGGGCACATTGCCGATTACCCGCCGGGCCATAAGCACTTCTTCTTCCAGAAGCGCCTGGATTACTGAGCAACACCCAAACAACGGTAGGAGCAAGTTTGCTCGCGATGGTCGGTCATTCAACATTGATTTCAACTGACCTGACGCTATCGCGAGCAGGCTCGCGCCTACAGGGGGAACGCATCAAGCTTTCAGGTCAGAGGCAAGTCGCCAGCGCCGCCAACCGGCGCTTGGCCACGAAGTCATCCTTCTGCGCGTAGTAGCTCAACACGGTGCCCGATGCGTCGGTGGTAACGTCCACAAAGAACTCTGCCGAGCGGGTGTAAACGGTCGTGCCGCCCTTCTCACTCCGCTCCAGATACGCCGCCGCGTCGACATCGAACACCGCCTCGTCCTGCCAGGAAAACTGCACGCATTCGGCAACGTCCTTGGCTGGTTTTGCCGAGTTGAGGGTCTTGTACGGGGCCTTGGTGCGGGCATCGTTCATCGCCGAGCTGGCACAGCCCGCCAGCAAGGTCGCTGCCAGCGCCACCATCAGAATTCGCATTGCATTCACTCATCAGGAAAAAGCGGACTTTACCACTGTGGCAAGGCGTATCGTTCTGCTTTACTGCATCAGATCCCATTGAAGGAACGACCATGGCGGCAACCGAGCAGCAACACGAGCAGGCACTCAAGCGATTTCTCGACGAGCGCCCCGCGCTGCGCCACGACCTCGACCACCTCAACCCGTTGCTCGCACAGGCCAAGGGTGAAACCCCGGCGCAATACCGCGAGGAGCGTTTGCATGAGGCCTTCGAAGCCGAGGCGGAACGCCAAGGATTGTTTGCCTGGGAACTGACCTTGCAACTGACGGCCGCCACCCCACAGGACTACGAAGCCCAACGCCTTGAAGTGCATCGGGAAGTAGCGGAAATGGCCGGGATGGAGTGGCTGGAGTATTGCGATTTGTATGGGATAAAGCCGTAGGGTTTACGCAGACGCAGCTATTAGCGTTTTCTGTCAGTCCGCCATCGCGAGCAAGCTCGCGCCTACAAGGGACCGGTGGTGGACTGTGATTGTGTACCCAACGCAAATGCCCTGTAGGAGCGAGCCTGCTCGCGAAGAGGCCCGCACAGGCAACATCCCTTTAAAAGCATTATCATGGCCGCAGTTTCGCTGATCGAGTGCCCCATGAAGTTCGCCATCGCCTTATTTTCCGCCGCCCATGCGCCTTCCTCGCGCCGCGCCTTGCTCTTCGCCCAAGCGGCCCTGGCTGGCGGGCATGAGATTGTCCGGCTGTTTTTCTACCAGGACGGCGTCTACAACGCGTCTGCCAGCGTGGTCACGCCCCAGGATGAACTGGACGTGCCCAAGCAATGGCGGTCCTTCGTCAGCGACCATCAACTCGACGGCGTGGTATGCATCGCCGCCGCCCTGCGTCGCGGGGTGCTGAATGAAGAAGAAGCCAAGCGCTACCAGCGCGAGGCGGTGGCCGTCGGCGCGCCGTGGGAATTGTCCGGTCTCGGTCAGTTGCATGACGCGGCACAGGATGCCGACCGCCTGATCTGTTTCGGAGGCGCGTGAGATGGCCAAATCCTTGTTGATCATCAGCCGCCAGTCGCCCTGGTCCGGCCCGGGTGCCCGGGAAGCGCTGGACATCGTGTTGTCCGGCGGCGCCTTCGATCTGCCGATTGGCCTGTTGTTTCTCGATGACGGCGTGTTCCAGCTCGCCGCCAGCCAGAACGCCAAGGCCCTGCAACAGAAAGACCTGAGCGCTAACCTTCAGGCCCTGCCGATGTTCGGCGTCGAAGCGCTGTTCGCCTGCGCCGACAGCCTCACCCTGCGCGGCCTCGACCCGAACGGCCTGTCGCTGGAAGAAGCCCGGGTATTGGCCACCGACGAAATCACCGCCCTCATTGACCGTTACGACCAGGTGATCACCCTCTGATGTCGACTTTGCATGTGTTGTCTCATTCCCCGTTCGGCGACGAACGCCTGACCAGTTGCCTGCGCGTGATCGGCGCCAACGATGGGTTGCTGCTGACGGGCGACGCGGCCTATGCGCTGCAATCTGGCACTGCGCCGTTCACGGCGCTCAGCACACGCGGTCTGCAACTGTTTGTCTTGGCTGAGGATGCCCAGGCTCGTGCGATTGCCGTTCCAGACTGGGCCACGGCCATCGATTACCCAGCCTTCGTCGAACTGTCGATTCACTACGACAAGGTCAACAGTTGGCTATGAACGCATTGACCGTCGGCGCCCGCGCCATCGAACTGGACAAGGACGGTTTCCTGGTCGAACTCAGTGATTGGTCGGCCGAAGTCGCCAGTGCCCTGGCGACGGCGGAGGACATCGAGTTGACGCCCGATCATTGGGAAGTCCTCGAACTGCTGCGCAGTTTCTACGCCGAATTCCAGCTGTCACCGGCCACCCGCCCGCTGATCAAGTACACCGCATTGAAACTCGGCCCGGAAAAAGGCAATAGCCTGCACCTGAACCGACTGTTCAAAGGCACCCCCGCCAAACTCGCCGCGAAACTGGCGGGCCTGCCCAAACCGACGAATTGCTTATGACCGACTACCCAGCACTGACCCTCGAAACGCCCACCGAGCACCCGTTCGCTCAATTCGTGCGGATCCTTGGCAAAGGCAAGCGCGGCGCCCGTGACTTCACGCGGGTCGAGGCCCGCGAAGCGATGGGCATGGTGCTCGACGAAAAGGTCGAGCAAACCCAGCTCGGCGCCTTCCTGATGCTGTTGCGGCACAAGGAAGAAAGCGCCGAGGAAATGGCCGGGTTCACCGAAGCGTTGCGTGAGCGCCTGAGCCCGCCGTCGCTGGCGGTGGATCTGGACTGGCCAACCTACGCCGGCAAGAAGCGGCACTTGCCGTGGTATTTGCTGGCGGCCAAGTGCCTGGCGCAAAACGGCGTGCGGATTTTCATGCACGGCGGCGGTGCCCACACAGCCGGTCGCCTGTACACCGAACAACTGCTGGGCGACTTGAACATTGCGCTGTGCCGTAATTGGCAGCAGGTCGGAACGGCGCTGGACAATGGCGGCCTGGCCTTCATGCCGCTGGTGGACTGGGCACCACAGTTGCAACGGATGATCGACCTGCGCAACACCCTGGGCCTACGCTCGCCGATCCACTCGCTGACGCGGATTCTCAATCCGCTGGGCGCGCGGTGTGGCTTGCAGAGTATTTTCCATCCTGGGTATCAGGCTGTGCATCGCGACGCCAGCGGTTTGCTCGGCGATACCGCCATCGTGATCAAGGGTGATGGCGGCGAGATCGAGATCAACCCGGATGCCGACAGCCACCTGTATGGCACCACCGGCGGCGAGAGCTGGGACGAAGAGTGGCCGCAATTGTCGGCGCAGCGCCACGTCAAACCGGCCTCGCTTGAGCCTGAACATTTGAAGGCGGTATGGCGTGGCGAGGTGGTCGACAGCTACCCGCAAATGGCCCTGATTTCGACCATGGCCCTGGCGCTGCGCGGCCTAGGGCAAACCCGCGCGCAGGCTTTCGAAACCGCTGAGCAATACTGGGCGGCACGGGATAAATCGATTTAACCGATCATTCGCGCCCGATCTTTGCGCTTTTTGTTCGAACTCATCGGAATAGACTCGACTCCAATGATTATTCGCTTCTGGAGTCTTGAACATGGGTTTATTAGTTGATGGCCGCTGGCAGGACAAATGGTACGAAAGCAGCAAGGACGGCGCGTTCCAGCGTGAACAGGCGCAACGCCGTAACTGGCTAACCGCTGACGGCAAGCCGGGACCGACCGGCGTCGGTGGCTTTGCCGCTGAGCCTGGGCGTTATCACCTCTACGTATCGCTGGCCTGTCCGTGGGCCCATCGCACGCTGATCCTGCGCAAACTCAAAGGCCTTGAAAACCTGATCGACGTGTCAGTGGTCAGCTGGTTGATGCTGGAAAACGGCTGGACCTTCGACCAGACCCTCGGCTCGACGGGCGACAAGCTCGATCACTTCGACTTCATGCACCAGCGCTATACCGCCGACACCGCCGACTACACCGGCCGTGTCACCGTGCCAGTGCTGTGGGACAAACAGCAGAAACGCATCGTCAACAACGAATCATCGGAAATCATCCGCATGTTCAACGGTGCCTTCGACGACCTGACCGGCAACGACCTGGACTTCTACCCGGCGCCGTTGCGCAGTGAAATCGATGCGCTGAACGAGCGGATTTATCCGGCCGTGAACAACGGCGTGTACCGCGCCGGGTTTGCCACCTCGCAACAGGCGTATGAGGAAGCCTTCGACGATGTGTTTACCGAACTGGACCGACTGGAATTGCTGCTGGGCGCCAACCGTTATCTGGCCGGCGAGTACTTGACCGAAGCGGACATCCGCCTGTTCACCACGCTGATTCGCTTCGATGCGGTGTATTACGGGCACTTCAAGTGCAACCTGCGGCGGATTGCGGACTACCCGAACCTGTCGAACTGGTTGCGGGAAATCTATCAGTGGCCAGGCGTTGCCGAGACGGTGGATTTCACCCACATCAAGCATCACTACTACGCCAGTCACCGCACCATCAACCCGACGGGTGTAGTGCCCAAAGGCCCGGCGCAAGACTTCACCGCCCCCCATGACCGGGAGCGGTTGAGCGGTAAAGGGGTTTGGCGCAAGGCCTGATTTGATCTGAAGTTTGAAAGTAGCAAAGATCAATTGTGGCGAGGGGGCTTGCCCCCGTTCGGCTGCGAAGTAGTCGTAAAACCTGTTAATCGCGATTACAGTTTTTAGGGGCGCTGCGCACCCCAACGGGGGCAAGCCCCCTCGCCACAAATCAGACCTGCGCCTGAGCCCCTTCAAACCACGCCAGTTTCTCGCGCAGTTGCACCACTTCACCAACGATCACCAGTGTCGGCGCATGCACTTCATGCTCCGCCACCAGCCGTGGCAGGTCCGCCAGGGTGCCGGTAAACACACGCTGATTGACCGTGGTGCCCTGCTGGATCAACGCTGCCGGGGTATCTTTGCTGCGACCATGCTGGATCAACTGCTCGCAGATGATCGGCAAACCCACCAGCCCCATGTAGAACACCAGGGTTTGTGCCGGCGCCACCAGATCGGCCCACGGCAAATCGGTGGAACCGTCCTTCAAGTGACCGGTAACAAAACGCACTGATTGCGCGTAGTCGCGATGAGTCAGCGGGATCCCGGCATAGGCCGCGCAACCGCTGGCCGCCGTGATGCCCGGCACCACCTGGAACGGGATGCCATGGGCCGCCAGTTCTTCGATCTCTTCACCACCACGCCCGAAGATGAACGGATCGCCGCCCTTCAAGCGCACGACACGTTTGCCCTGCCTGGCCAGATCGACCAATTGCTGGTTGATCTGATCCTGCGGAACGGCGTGATCGGCGCGGCGCTTGCCGACGTAAACCCGCTCGGCATCGCGACGGCACAGTTCGAGAATCGCCGGCGCCACCAAGCGGTCATACAGCACCACGTCGGCTTGTTGCATCAGGCGCAATGCCTTGAACGTCAGCAGGTCGGGATCACCCGGACCGGCGCCCACCAAATAGACCTCGCCGGTGGCTACCGGCGCTTGGCCATCGATCTTCGCTTGCAGCAAACGCTCGGCTTCACCGCCCTGCCCGGCCAGTTGCCGGTCGGCGATAGCCCCCTGGAAAACATCTTCCCAGAAGGCGCGACGCTGCTGCACATCAGGGAACAGCTTCTTCACCTGATGACGGAAACGCGCGGCCAAACCGGCCAGTTGGCCGTAGGTGGAAGGAATCCAGGTTTCAATCTTGGCGCGGATCAATCGCGCCAGCACCGGCGCATCGCCGCCGCTGGACACCGCAATGATCAACGGGGAACGGTCGACGATGGCCGGGAAAATCACGCTGCACAGGGCTGGCGCATCCACCACATTGACCGGTACGCAACGCCGATGAGCATCGGCAGAAACCTGCGCGTTCAGCGCTTCGTCGTCGGTGGCGGCAATAATCAGCCCGCAACCGTCCAGGTCCGCCTCGGCGTAGCCACGCAACAGGCACTCGCCGCCGCTGCCGGCAACCAGTTCGCGCAATTGTGTTTCGATTTCAGGTGCGACCACCCGCAGCAGCGCACCGGCATCAGTCAGCAGGCGGGATTTGCGCAAGGCAATCTCCCCCCCACCGACGACCAACACACGACTGCCGCGAAGGTTGTGAAAGAGCGGCAGATAATTCATTTAGCCGATGACCTCGAGGCCACCCATGTATGGCTTGAGGACTTCAGGCACACGGATCGAACCGTCAGCCTGCTGGTAGTTCTCCAGCACCGCCACCAGCGTACGGCCAACAGCCAGGCCGGAACCGTTCAGGGTGTGTACCAGTTCAGGCTTGCCGGTTTCCGGGTTGCGGAAACGCGCTTGCATGCGACGGGCCTGGAAATCGCCGCAGTTGGAGCACGACGAGATTTCGCGGTACTTGTCCTGGCTCGGAATCCACACTTCCAGGTCGTAGGTCTTGACCGCGCTGAAGCCCATGTCGCCGGTGCACAGCGCCAGGGTGCGGTATGGCAATTCCAGCAGTTGCAGGACTTTCTCGGCGTTGGCGGTCAGGCCTTCCAGCGCTTCCATCGACTGCGACGGCTCGACGATCTGCACCATTTCAACCTTGTCGAACTGGTGCTGGCGGATCATGCCGCGGGTGTCGCGACCCGATGCACCGGCTTCACTGCGAAAGCACGGCGTGTGGGCGACAAACTTGATCGGCAGCAGTTTCGAGTCGACGATTTCGCCGGCGACGATGTTGGTCAGCGACACTTCGGCGGTCGGGATCAGGTACAGATCGGCTTCGCCTTCACGAGCGATCTTGAACAGGTCTTCTTCGAACTTCGGCAGTTGACCGGTGCCTTGCAACGCCGGGGCCTGGACCAGATAAGGTGTGTACGCCTCTTCGTAGCCGTGCTCGGTGACGTGCAGGTTGATCATGAACTGCGCCAGGGCGCGGTGCAGGCGGGCGATCGGGCCGCGCAGCAAGGCGAAACGGGCGCCGGACAGCTTGGCGGCGGTTTCGAAATCCAGCCAGCCGAACTTCTCGCCCAAGGCGACGTGGTCTTGGACCGGGAAGTCAAAGGCCGTCGGGGCGCCCCAGCGACGCACTTCGACGTTAGCGTCTTCGTCTGCGCCGACCGGCACCGATTCGTGCGGCAGGTTCGGAATACCCAGTACGATCGAATCCAGTTCGGTCTGGATCGCGTCCAGCTCGACTTTACCGGCACTCAATTCGCCCGCCATGCGTTCGACGTCGGCCATCAGCGGCGCGATGTCTTCGCCGCGCTGCTTGGCCTGGCCGATAGACTTGGAGCGCGCGTTACGTTCAGCCTGCAGTGCTTCGGTGCGGGTCTGGACGGTCTTGCGCTGTTCTTCCAGCGCTTCGATGCGCGCGACATCCAGCACAAAGCCACGGGATGCCAGGCGGTCCGCTACGTCCTGAAGGTTGCTACGTAACAGTTTGGAATCGAGCATGTCGGTCTCTCGTTATCAAAGTTTGGTCAAGGACAGGCCAGCCCAGGTAGCGAGCAGCCCGCCGAATACGCTGATGGCAGCATAGCCCAGGGCCAGCGGCACTTGCCCGCTTTCGAGCAGGCGCACCGTATCCAGTGAAAAGGATGAAAAAGTCGTCAGCCCCCCAAGGAAGCCAACCATCAACCCGGCGCGCACCTCGATGGGCACCTCCGGGCGTAGCAAAAAAAGACCGTATAAAACGCCGATCAGCAAACAGCCGACGATATTAACGGCCAGCGTCGCGGTATAGAAGTGCCGCGGCCAATTCGCGTTGATCCAGTTGCCCGTGGCAAAGCGCAACAACGTGCCGGCCACACCGCCGACGCAAACCGCAACGATCAGTGGAAGCACTATTTTCTCCGCTGCCGGGGACTTAGACGGTCGAGTTTTGCCAGGTGATTGAGTTTTTCGCCGATCTTCAACTCCAGGCCGCGGGGCACGGGCTGGTAGAACGCAATCGGGTCGAGTTCTTCCGGGAAGTAATCTTCGCCAGCGGCGTAGGCATCCGGCTCATCGTGGGCATAGCGGTATTCGTCGCCATAACCCAGTTGCTTCATCAACTTGGTTGGCGCGTTGCGCAGGTGCAGTGGCACTTCCAGCGAACCGTGCTCGGCGGCGGCGCGCAAGGCGGTCTTGAAGCCCATGTACACCGCGTTGCTTTTTGGCGCGCAGGCCAGATAGGTAATGGCCTGGGCCACTGCCAATTCGCCTTCGGGGCTGCCGAGGCGTTCCTGCACTTCCCACGCCGCCAGGCACAGGCTCAGGGCGCGAGGGTCGGCGTTGCCAATGTCTTCGCTGGCCATGCGCACCACGCGCCGGGCCAGGTACAGCGGGTCGCAGCCGCCGTCGATCATCCGCGCAAACCAGTACAACGCGCCGTCAGGGTTGGAGCCGCGCACCGATTTGTGCAACGCGGAAATCTGGTCGTAGAACGCTTCGCCACCCTTGTCGAAGCGCCGACGGGTGTCACCGAGCAGGCTTTGCAGCAACTCGGTGCCGATTTCGCTGTTGTCTTCGGCGAGGTCCGAGGCGTTTTCCAGCAAGTTGAGCAAGCGTCGGCCATCGCCATCGGCGGCCGACAGCAGCATCTGGAAGCCTTCATCGCTGAGGCTCAGGTTGCGCTTGCCCAGGCCCCGCTCTTCGGTCAGGGCACGGTGCACCAACTTGCGCAGCGCAGTTTCATCCAGGCTCTTGAGCACATACACCCGCGCCCGGGAGAGCAAAGCGTTATTGAGTTCGAACGAGGGGTTTTCCGTGGTCGCGCCAATGAAAATCAGCGTGCCATCTTCGACATAGGGCAGGAACGCATCCTGCTGTGACTTGTTGAAGCGGTGCACTTCATCGACGAACAGGATGGTGCGGCGGCCGTACTGCGCGGCCTGTTGCTTGGCGATTTCCACCGACTGGCGGATTTCCTTGACCCCGGCCAGTACCGCCGAGACCGTTTCGAAGTGTGCATCCGAGACTTCGGCGAGCAAGCGCGCCAGGGTGGTCTTGCCCACGCCCGGCGGCCCCCAGAAAATCATCGAATGCAGGGCACCCTGCTCCAGCGCTTCGCGCAAGGGCTTGCCGCGCGCGAGCACGTGTTCCTGGCCGACGTACTCGTCCAGGTTGGCCGCACGCAGGCGGGCAGCCAGGGGCTGGGCGATGGGGGTGCTGCGAAACAGGTCCATCACGTACTTTTAAAACCTCGCTATGAACACCGCATCCCGCTGTAGGAGCCGGCTTGCTGGCGAAGGTGGGTCAGTCGACATTAATGTTGAATGACAAACCGCCATCGCCAGCAAGCCGGCTCCTACAAGGGTCTTGCGTGTTATTCCTGGATCACGTCCGCCCCTTTAGGGATCTCGAACTTGAACTTGGACGCCGGGATCGGCTCGTTGGCCTTCACCCCGGTGAACAGGATGTTGGTGCGCTGGCCGACGCTGTCGATCAGTTGCATATCATTGACCAGGCCATTGCGGAACGACAGGCGCAGGCTGTCGAACAGCGTGTCCTTGGTTTTCGGCTTGAGGGTGAAATCGATCACGCCACCGGCTTCCTTGGCGCTGATGTCGAAACTCTGGCTGATCTTCGACACGTCACCGGACAGCAGCAACGCCGGCGTCTGGGTCAGGCGCTGGTCGAGATTCTTGATGGTCGCCTGTTCCAGGTCCGGGTCCCACAGGGTGACCTTCTTGCCGTCGGAGACCATGGTCTGCTCGGCCGGCGCATCGGTGTGCCAGTAGAACAGGCCCGGACGCTGCAGGGACATGTCGCCGGCGGTTTCCTGCAACTGGGTGCCGCTGCCATCGAGGGTCAGTTGCGAGAAGCGTGCGGTCAGGGTCTGGGATTTTTCCAGCAATTGGGTCAGACGCGCCACGTCCTTGTCATCGGCGTGAGCCTGGAGCGTGGTCAAAGCCAGTACCGGCAGCAACAGCATGCGGATCAGACGCATGGGAGTCCTCATAACATTCGTGGGAGTGCGGGCGGCGCCAAAGGGCGCCGTCCCTTTCATATCGGGTCAGTCGCGCACCGGGCCAGGGGCCAGGACTTCACGCGAACCGTTGGTGTTCATGGAGGTCACGACCCCGGCCATTTCCATGGCTTCGATCATGCGCGCAGCGCGGTTGTAGCCGATCTTCAGCTTGCGCTGAACCGCGGAGATGGAGGCACGACGGCTTTCCAGCACGAACTGCACGGCTTCGTCGTACAACGCATCAGTTTCCGGATCGTCACCGTCGCCACCACCGCTGCTGCCTTCGAAGCCGCTGCCTGCCTCTTCGACACCGTTGAGGATGTCGTCGTTGTATTCCGGCGCACCGCGCAACTTCCAGGCTTCCACCACGCGGTGAACCTCATCGTCGGACACGAAAGCACCGTGAACACGGATCGGCAGGCTGGTGCCTGGCGGCATGTAGAGCATGTCACCGTGCCCCAGCAGTTGTTCGGCACCGCCCTGGTCGATGATGGTCCGTGAGTCGATCTTGCTCGACACCTGGAACGCCATCCGGGTCGGGATGTTGGCCTTGATCAGACCGGTGATCACGTCCACCGACGGTCGCTGGGTCGCCAGGATCAAGTGGATGCCGGCGGCACGGGCCTTTTGCGCGATACGGGCAATCAGTTCTTCAACCTTCTTGCCAACAATCATCATCATGTCGGCGAACTCATCGACGACTACGACGATGGTTGGCAGCTTTTGCAGCAGCGGCGCTTCGTCGTGGATGCTTTCGCGCTTGTACAGCGGATCGCTCAACGGCTCGCCCGCATCCTGGGCTTCCTTGACCTTGGCGTTGAAGCCCGACAAGTTACGCACGCCCATCTTGGCCATCAGCTTGTAGCGGCGTTCCATCTCGGCAACGCTCCAGCGCAAGGCGTTGGCGGCGTCCTTCATGTCGGTGACCACCGGGCACAGCAGGTGCGGGATGCCTTCGTAGATCGACAGTTCAAGCATTTTCGGGTCGATCATGATCAGCTTGGCGTCTTCCGGGCCGGACTTGAAAAGGATCGACAGGATCATCGCGTTCACACCCACCGACTTACCGGAACCGGTGGTACCGGCCACCAGCAGGTGCGGCATCTTCGCCAGGTCCGTGATGACCGGCTTGCCACCGATGTCGTGGCCCAGGGCCAGGGTGACCGGCGACTTGAAGTTGTCGTACTCGGGGGTCGACAGGACCTCGGAGAAACGCACGATCTGGCGGTCTTCGTTCGGGATCTCGATACCGACCGTGGTCTTGCCCGGAATCACCTCCACCACACGCACGCTGGTCACGGCCAGGGAACGGGCCAGGTCCTTGGCCAGGTTGGCGATACGGCTGACCTTGACGCCAGCCGCCGGCTGGATTTCGTAACGGGTAATCACCGGGCCAGGATGGATCGAGTCCACGGTGACTTCGACGCCGAATTCCTTGAGCTTGATTTCCAGCAAGTGGCCAACCGCAGCCAGGGATTCAGGCGAATAATTGAGTTGTTTCTTTTCTGCCGGATCGAGAATCGAGATCGGTGGCAAGGTGCCTTCCACGGCGCTGTCGACGAACAGCGGCGCCTGTTTTTCTTTCTCGACACGTTTGCTCGGCGCGGCAGGTTTGACTGGCGCTGGTGCAATGACAGGCGGCACCTGTTTCTCGCGTTCGGACATGTGCTTGCTCAGGGCCTGCTCACGCTCGATCAGCCGTTCCTTGACCTTGGCCTGTTCACGCTTGTCGGTAACGGTCGGCGCCACCACTTCATCCATCCGGTCATCAACCTCACGCAATTGCGCGACGAGTTGCTTGCGCTCGGTACGGGCCGCCCACCAGCGATTGGCGGCGCCCTGGAACAGTTCGAACAGGTCGAGCGTGATCTTGCCGGTGACGTCCATCACCTTGAACCACGACAGGTCGGTGAACACCGTCAAGCCGAACAGGAACAGGGCAATGAACAGCAGCGTACTGCCCTGGATGTTCAGTGCGTTCTTGGCCAGGTCGCCCAGGCTTTCACCCAGGGCACCGCCCGCGCCGGCCGGCAAACCGGTCGCGGCATGGAAATGAATATGCGCCAGTGCTGCACCCGACAACACCAGGAACACCAGGCCGATCAGGCGCCAGGAGAACAGCCAGCCGCTCCACTGCCAAGGCTCGTGGCGCTGGCGGAAGATCTGGTACGCCTTGATCGCCAGCAGCAACGGGAAGATGTAAGCGAAGTAACCGAGCACCATGAACAGGATATCGGCGCTGTAGGAACCCGCAGGCCCGCCGAAGTTCTGCACGTCATCGATCTTGCTGTTGTGGCTCCAGCCCGGATCATCCTTGCCGTACGTCAGCAAGGCCATCATCAGGAACAGGCACAACGCACCGATGGCGATCAGCGCACCTTCCTTGAGTCGGTAGTGCAAATGCTGGCGCCAGAGTGGTACGACGGCTGGTTTAGGTGCTGCGGTGGATTTCTTCAAAACGCTTCTTTTCCTGCGCCCAAGGCGCGTCCATCTGTTGATTGACTATAAAAAACTGCCCAATCCAGGCAGGTAAAAAAGTTAACAAGCGTATCCGGGACTACTTTTAACACTGCGCCCCGGTTTTTATAAACACGGATTGCACTGCTTATTTTGTTACAAGCAACCTGACAGCCAGGCATTGTACGGGTTTGTACGCCTGATGCCATGTTTGAGACTCTTGGGTACAGCATAGTCAAAAGCCCATGGCATACGGTTCAATTTGAGCATGCATTCTCTTTTGTGACAAAGGCTTATGAGGTGTTTTTATGAGCGTTGCAAAGCATTCCCGCCTGATCATCCTGGGTTCCGGCCCTGCCGGTTACAGCGCAGCCGTTTATGCCGCCCGCGCCAACCTCAAGCCCGTTGTCATTACCGGCATACAGGCAGGTGGCCAGCTCACCACCACCGTCGAAGTCGATAACTGGCCCGGCGACGTCGAAGGCCTGACCGGCCCAGTGTTGATGGAGCGCATGCAAAAACACGCCGAGCGCTTTGCCACCGAGATCGTTTACGACCACATCCATACCGCCAAGTTGCAACAACGGCCGTTCGAGCTGATTGGCGATGGCGGCACTTACACCTGCGACGCACTGATCATCGCCACCGGCGCATCCGCACAATACCTGGGCCTGCCGTCGGAAGAGGCCTTTGCCGGCAAGGGCGTATCGGCCTGTGCCACCTGTGACGGGTTCTTCTATCGCAACCAGGTGGTCGCGGTGGTCGGCGGCGGCAACACGGCGGTCGAAGAAGCGTTGTACCTGTCGAACATTGCCAAGGAAGTGCACCTGGTCCACCGCCGAGACAAACTGCGCTCGGAGAAGATCCTCCAGGACAAACTCTTCGAGAAAGCCGCCAATGGCAACGTCCGCTTGCACTGGAATCAGAACCTGGACGAAGTACTCGGCGACGCCAGTGGCGTGACCGGCGCCCGCCTGCGCGACAGCCACACCGGTGAAACCACGGAGTTGACACTGGCCGGGGTATTTATTGCCATCGGCCACAAGCCCAACACCGACCTGTTCACCGGGCAACTGGAAATGCGCGACGGCTACCTGCTGGTCAAGGGCGGCAGTGAAGGCGACGCCACTGCCACGGCGATTGCAGGTGTGTTTGCCGCCGGTGACGTGGCTGACCATGTCTATCGCCAGGCTGTGACGTCAGCCGGGGCTGGTTGCATGGCCGCGCTGGACGCCGAAAAATACCTCGACGACATTCCTGCCGTTTGAAGGCAAACTTTATGGCGGGCTAATAGTGCCCGCCACTGCCCCTCCCCTTCTGCAAGCCCGGATGCCATGCTGACTTGGTTACAACGCAACACCCTGACTTTTCCACCGCTGGAAAAAGCCATGCGCGACCCCAACGGGCTGCTGGCAGCCGGCGGTGACCTGTCCGCTGATCGGTTGATCAACGCCTACCGCCACGGCTGCTTTCCATGGTTCTCCGAAGGCCAGCCGATCCTCTGGTGGTCGCCGGACCCGCGCACGGTTCTGTTTCCCGACGAACTGCACGTCTCGCGCAGCCTGAACAAACTGCTGCGCCAGCAACGCTATCAAGTGAGCTTCGACGAGGACTTCGCCGCCGTCATCCGCGCCTGCGCAGCGCCGCGCGATTACGCCGACGGCACCTGGATCACCAACGCCATGCAGGAGGCCTACATAGAACTGCACCGGCGCGGCCACGCGCACTCAGTGGAAGTCTGGGACGGCGACGAACTGGTGGGCGGGCTGTATGGCCTGGCGATGGGCCAGTTATTTTTCGGTGAATCGATGTTCAGCCGAGCCGACAACGCCTCGAAATTCGGCTTTGCCACCCTGGTTCGACATCTGAAAGACTCGGGTTTCGTGCTGATCGATTGCCAGATGCCGACCGATCACCTGCACAGTCTCGGCGCCCGGGCGATCCCCCGCCGAGAGTTTGCCAACTACCTGGCACAGCATCTGGACCAACCCAATCGCGCAACCTGGGTTTGCTGAGCGACTTTTGCGCAGGTGGCTTACACTTAATCCAAAGCACTATCCCGAGGGTTGATCATGACCGAGTTGGCGCGTTTGAAGTTCTATGCCACTCAGCCGCACTCTTGCAGTTATCTGCCTGAGGAGCAGGCCACGACCCTGTTTCTCGACCCTAGCCAGCCCATGGATGTGCACGTCTATGCAGATCTGTCAGAGATGGGTTTTCGGCGCAGCGGTGACCATCTCTACCGGCCGCATTGCCAGAATTGCAATGCGTGCGTACCGGCGCGCATTCCCGTGGCGCAGTTCACGCCCAACCGGCAACAAAAACGCATCTTCAAGCGCAATGCGGATCTACAGGTGCGCCCGGCCAAGCCTTGCTTCAACGAAGAATATTTCGACCTTTACCAGCGCTACATCGAACAGCGCCACGCCGATGGCGACATGTACCCGCCCAGTCGTGACCAGTTTTCGACATTCCTGGTGCGCGACCTGCCGTTTTCACGGTTCTATGAATTCCGCCTGAATGGCCAGCTGCTGGCCGTCGCCGTCACCGACTTGCTGCCGAACGGCCTGTCGGCGGTCTACACCTTCTACGAACCCGACGAAGAGCGTCGCAGTCTTGGGCGCTACGCAATCCTCTGGCAAATTGCCGAAGCCCGGCGACTGGGACTGGAAGCGGTGTACCTTGGCTACTGGATCAAAAACTGCAAAAAGATGAACTACAAGACGCAATATCGACCCATCGAACTGCTGATTAACCAGCGCTGGGTGGTTCTCAGCTAGACCACCCCCTAAACCCCTTGGCTTAAACCCCATTTTTCGGGCACAATGCACGCCGCTTTTGCCTGGCGCAGTTGCACCGGGCCATTCATTGGACACCGAGGGCTTTACTGCATGTCGAAAGAAGACAGCTTCGAAATGGAAGGCACTGTCGTCGACACCCTGCCCAACACCATGTTTCGTGTGGAGTTGGAAAATGGGCACGTCGTAACCGCGCACATCTCCGGCAAGATGCGCAAGAACTACATCCGTATTCTTACCGGCGACAAAGTGCGCGTAGAGCTGACTCCCTATGACTTGAGTAAAGGGCGCATCACTTACCGCGCTCGCTAATCAGGTCAATACAAGACGCCCGGCACATGCCGGGCGTTTTTGTTTGTGCGGGATTTGGCTGCCAAACCAACCCCTGTAGGAGCGGGCTTGCCCGCGAAGACGTCGGCATATCCAGCATTGATGCAAGCTGATCCGCCGCTTTCGCGGGCAAGCCCGCTCCTACAGGATCAGCGGTGTATTTGGCAGACAACAAAAAGGCGCCTCACGGCGCCTTTTTGCTTTACCGCGATAGAACGTCAGGCCATTTCGGCGGTGGTCTCGAACTCGAAGGTCAGCTCGCCGTCCTTGATGTCGATGTGTACCACACCACCATGCTCGGCCAGTTCGCCAAAGAGAATCTCCTCCGCCAGCGGACGCTTGATCTTGTCCTGGATCAGGCGTGCCATTGGGCGAGCACCCATCGCCGCGTCGTAGCCACCTTCGGCCAGCCAGCTGCGAGCAGCATCGGTGACTTCCAGCAATACACGCTTGTCTTCCAGCTGCGCCTGAAGCTCGGTAAGGAACTTGTCCACCACGCTCTTGATGACCTCATGACTGAGGCGACCAAACTGGATAATGGTGTCCAGACGGTTGCGGAACTCCGGTGTGAAGCTCTTCTTGATCACTTCCATCGCATCGGACGAGTGGTCCTGGAAGGTGAAACCGATCGAAGCACGGGCGGCAGTCTCGGCACCGGCGTTGGTCGTCATGATGACGATCACGTTACGGAAATCCGCCTTGCGCCCGTTGTTATCGGTCAACGTACCGTGGTCCATGACCTGCAGTAGCAAGTTGAAGACTTCCGGATGCGCCTTCTCGATCTCATCGAGCAACAGCACGCAGTGTGGTTGCTTGGTGATGGCTTCGGTGAGCAGGCCACCCTGATCGAACCCGACATAACCTGGAGGTGCACCGATCAGACGCGATACGGTGTGCCGTTCCATGTACTCGGACATGTCGAAACGAATCAACTCGACACCCAACGCCTTGGCCAACTGACGCGCCGCTTCGGTTTTACCGACCCCGGTCGGCCCGGCGAACAGGAACGAACCGACAGGCTTGTCAGGCGACTTGAGGCCGGCACGGGACAGCTTGATCGCAGTTGCCAGTGAATCGATCGCGGCATCCTGGCCAAACACCGTCAATTTCAGGTCTCGCTCAAGATTACGCAGTAGCTCTTTATCGGAACTGGTGACGTGCTTAGGCGGAATCCGCGCAATTTTCGCGACGATGTCCTCGACCTGCGGCACCTCGATGCGTTTGACGCGCTTTTCGACCGGTTGCAGGCGCTGGTAGGCACCCGCCTCGTCGATAACATCGATGGCCTTGTCCGGCATGTGCCGATCATTGATGTAACGCGAGGCCAGCTCAGCCGCTGCGCGCAGGGCCTCATCGCTGTACTCGATGTTGTGATGGCTCTCGAACCGACCTTTCAGGCCGCGCAGAATGCCAATGGTGTCTTCTACCGAAGGCTCCGACACATCGACCTTCTGGAAGCGCCGGGCCAAGGCACGGTCCTTCTCGAAAATCCCCCGGAACTCCTGGAACGTAGTCGATCCGATGCAACGGATATCACCCGAGGACAGCAACGGCTTGAGCAGGTTCGAGGCATCCATGACACCGCCCGACGCAGCACCTGCACCGATGATGGTGTGGATTTCGTCGATGAACAGGATCGCCTGCGGACGTTTTTTCAGTTCATTGAGCAACGCCTTGAAGCGTTTCTCGAAATCGCCGCGGTATTTGGTACCGGCCAGCAAGGCACCCAGGTCGAGGGAATACACCACGCTGTTGGCCAGCAGGTCCGGCACCTGGTTATCGACGATGCGCTTGGCCAGGCCTTCGGCAATCGCGGTTTTACCCACGCCCGCCTCGCCCACCAGCAGCGGATTGTTTTTGCGGCGGCGCGCCAGGATCTGCGCAACGCGCTCGACTTCCAGTTCGCGGCCTACCAATGGATCGATTCGACCCTGGCGCGCAAGTTCGTTGAGATTGCTGGCATAAGCATCCAGCGGATTGCCTGAAGAAGAAGACTCACCGCCCTCGTCGTCCTGCATATCTTGCTCACCTTCAGAGTGATCGCCGTGCCCTGGCACCTTGGAAATGCCGTGGGCGATGTAGTTGACGACATCAATACGGGCAACGCTCTGCTGTTTCAGCAGGAACACTGCCTGACTCTCTTGCTCACTGAAGATCGCGACCAGCACGTTGGCGCCAGTCACTTCGCGTTTGCCCGAGCTCTGTACGTGGAACACAGCACGCTGCAGTACACGCTGGAAGCCCAGGGTTGGCTGGGTTTCGCGATCCTCGTCGTGTACGGGGATCAATGGCGTGGTGGAGTCGATGAACTCCTGCAGGTCATGCTTGAGTTTGTCGAGGTTTGCGCCGCACGCACGCAATACGGTGGCGGCAGCCTCATTATCCAATAGGGCCAGCAAGAGGTGTTCGACGGTCATGAACTCATGACGTTTCGAACGGGCTTCCTTGAAGGCAAGATTGAGGGTGACTTCGAGCTCGCGGTTTAACATAGCTTCACCTCATACCCAAGTGGTCGGCGATTAACCGTCCTTCTCGATTTCACAGAGTAGCGGATGCTGGCTTTCCCTGGCGTACTGGTTGACCTGCATGGCCTTGGTCTCGGCGATGTCGCGGGTAAACACTCCACATACTGCCCGTCCTTCTGTATGGACGGCCAGCATGACCTTGGTCGCCAGCTCGCGATTCAGGTTAAAAAACACCTCGAGCACTTCGACGACGAAATCCATCGGTGTGTAGTCATCGTTGAACAAAACCACCTTGTACATCGGCGGCGCCTGAAGTGCAGGCTTTGCCTCCTGAACAGCAATGCCTGCCGAATCGTCGTCGTGTACCTCCGGGCGATCTTTCTGGAGAGTCGGGCGATCCTGATTGAATGTTAGTCGAATCTGGCTGATTGCATGCATGGAAAGAAAGGTTCGTCAGTTGTTCAAATACATGGTGGGGACGGCTATCAGCGTTTTCAACTCCGACTGCCGGGTCAGCTTGACTATCGGCAAAACGGTGTTACAACCAATAGAGCCCACAGTGGGTAAAAAAGGTCCGCGGAGTCAATCTTATTTACAGATTCGACTGCGGATGAACTGGATGATACTCCAGTGATGGAGTCTGTTGCAGAGGGAGTTGGGTATGGCAGTCGGCAAGGTGAAGTGGTTCAACAATGCCAAGGGTTACGGTTTCATCAACGAGGAAGGCAAGACAGAAGATCTGTTTGCTCACTACTCGGCCATCAAAATGGAAGGTTATAAAACCCTGAAAGCCGGGCAAGCTGTCGTATTCGATATCATCCAGGGACCTAAAGGCCTGCACGCGGTCAACATCGGCGACCCTGTAGATGGCTCGAATACCGTGACACTTGCCGAGCAACAGACCGTGACGGCCTGATACCGCCACGTCACCCAGCCATAAAAAAACCGCCTGGCTCAACTTGTTGATCCAGGCGGTTTTTGTGTGCCTGCGTTATTTACATATGCGAGATCAGCGCGTCACCGAAGCCGGAAGACGACACCAGCTTCGCGCCATCCATTAGACGCTCGAAGTCATAGGTCACGGTCTTGGCGGAAATTGCGCCGTTGGTGCCCTTGATGATCAGGTCGGCCGCTTCGGTCCAGCCCATGTGGCGCAGCATCATTTCCGCGGACAGGATCAGCGAGCCCGGGTTGACCTGGTCCTTGCCGGCGTACTTCGGCGCGGTACCGTGGGTGGCTTCGAACATGGCCACGGTGTCGGACAGGTTGGCACCTGGCGCAATACCGATGCCGCCCACTTCCGCCGCCAGGGCGTCGGACAGGTAGTCGCCGTTCAGGTTCAGGGTCGCGATCACATCGTATTCGGCCGGGCGCAGCAGGATCTGCTGGAGCATGGCGTCGGCGATGGCGTCCTTGACGATGACGTTCTTGCCGGTTTTCGGGTTCTTGAACTGCATCCACGGACCGCCATCGAGCAGGGTCGCGCCGAACTCTTCAGCCGCCACTTCGTAGGCCCATTCCTTGAAGGCACCTTCGGTGAACTTCATGATGTTGCCTTTGTGCACGATGGTCAGCGAGTCGCGATCGTTGTCGACCACATATTGCAGGGCCTTGCGCGCCAGGCGCTTGGTGCCTTGCAGGGAGACCGGCTTGACGCCAATACCGCAGTTCTCGTCGAAACGGATCTTGGTTACGCCCATTTCTTCTTTCAGGAACTTGATGACCTTGGTGGCTTCCGGCGTACCCGCCTTCCACTCGATGCCGGCGTAGATGTCTTCGGAGTTCTCGCGGAAGATCGTCATGTCGACGTCGCCTGGCTTCTTGACCGGGCTAGGCACGCCTTCGAACCAGCGCACCGGGCGCAGGCAGACGTAGAGGTCAAGTTGCTGACGCAGGGCCACGTTCAGCGAACGAATGCCACCACCGACCGGAGTGGTCAGCGGGCCCTTGATGGAAACCACGTAATCCTTGACCGCGTCCAGGGTTTCCTGAGGCAGCCAGGTGTCCTGATCGTAAACCTGAGTCGCTTTTTCCCCAGCGTACACTTCCATCCAGGAAATCTTGCGTTCGCCACCGTAGGCCTTCTTAACAGCAGCATCGACAACCCTGATCATGACCGGGCTGATGTCGACGCCAATGCCGTCGCCTTCGATGAAGGGGATGATCGGGTTATTAGGAACATTGAGAGAATGGTCTGCATTGACGGTGATTTTGTCGCCGACGGCTGGAACCTGAATCTTCTTGTAACCCATGCTGAACTCCATTGATTGGATTGAACATCTGGCTTGGTTCGAGCGTAACCCAGTTGAATCGGCGCGCAAACCCTATGTTCCATCCATCTGCTGCAAAGCCTTGCAACCCGCGCGCTACAGGCCTGAAAGCAAAGGGAAAAGTGCCAAACTCAAGCACGACGGACGACCTTGCGCCCGGCGCGTCCCTGCGACCTTTAGACCAATGGACGAATCTGGATGCATATGAACCATCGGCAGATTGCCAGCTACCTATGTATAATGCCGCCGCTGACTAAAGGGTCACGTCAGGTCGAACCGCTCTACGACGAGCATTTCCGCCAGTTACGCCGGTCTGTTACCGCATCCCGGCTACTTGACACCCTACTGATGCACCCAACATCACAGCAACGAAACCTCGATATTCGGCTCATGGATGACTTTGAACGAACGCGCTTACCCGGCGCACTCGAGTTTCTGCGCCCGCTTTAGCAAAGAAGAGAGAGTTAATCCGAATATGCCCACCCGCTCGAAGATCATCTATACCTTCACCGACGAAGCCCCAGCCCTCGCCACCTATTCTCTGTTGCCTATCATCGAGGCCTATACCGCTTCGGCCGATATCGCCGTTGAAACCCGCGATATCTCTCTTGCAGGGCGCATCCTGGCCAGCTTCCCCGAGCAACTGGGTGACAAAGCCGTAGCCGACCACCTCGCCGAACTGGGCGCCCTGGCCGTTACGCCTGAAGCCAACATCATCAAGCTGCCGAACATCAGCGCCTCGGTTCCGCAACTGCAAGCCGCGATCAAAGAACTGCAAGCCCAGGGTTACAACCTTCCGGACTACCCGGAAACCGTAATCTGCGACGCCGACAAAGAAGCCAAGTCGCGCTACGACAAGATCAAGGGCAGCGCCGTGAACCCGGTCCTGCGTGAAGGCAACTCCGACCGCCGCGCGCCATTGTCGGTCAAGAACTACGCACGCAAGCACCCGCACAAGATGGGCGCCTGGGCCAAGGACTCCAAGTCCCACGTTGCGCACATGAGCACCGGCGATTTCTACGGCAGCGAAAAAGCCGCCCTGATCGACGCCGCTGACGCCGTGAAAATCGAACTGATCGCTCAAGACGGTACCGCTACCGTCCTGAAAGAAAAGACCAGCGTACAAGCCGGTGAGATCCTCGATTGCGCGGTCATGAGCAAAAACGCCCTGCGCAGCTTCATTGCCGCTGAAATCGAAAGCGCCAAGGCACAAGGCGTGCTGCTGTCGGTTCACCTGAAAGCGACCATGATGAAGGTCTCCGACCCAATCATGTTCGGCCAGATCGTTGCCGAGTTCTACAAGGATGCACTGGCCAAGCACGCTGACGTGCTGGCCCAGATCGGCTTCAACCTGAACAACGGCATCGGCGACCTGTACGCTCGTATCAAGGCCTTGCCGGCCGAGCAGCAAGCCGCGATCGAAGCCGACATCCAGGCGGTCTACGCCGTTCGTCCTTCCCTGGCGATGGTCAACTCCGACAAAGGCATCACCAACCTGCACGTGCCGAGCGACGTGATCGTCGACGCCTCGATGCCGGCCATGATCCGTGACTCCGGCAAAATGTGGGGCACCGACGGCCAGTTGCACGACACCAAGGCCGTGATCCCGGATCGCTGCTACGCGACCATCTACCAGGCTGTGATCGAAGACTGCAAAGCCAACGGCGCGTTCGATCCAACCACCATGGGCAGCGTGCCGAATGTCGGCCTGATGGCGAAGAAAGCCGAAGAGTACGGCTCCCACGACAAGACCTTCCAGATCAAGGCTGACGGCGTTGTTCGCGTCACCGACAGCAAGGGCAACCTGCTGATGGAACAGGCTGTTGAAGCCGGCGACATCTTCCGCATGTGCCAGACCAAAGATGCGCCGATCCAGGACTGGGTCAAACTGGCCGTCAACCGCGCTCGCGCAAGCTCGACCCCAGCGATTTTCTGGCTGGACCCGATGCGCGCCCACGACGGCGTGGTGATCGAGAAGGTTCAGGCTTACCTGAAGGATTACGACACCGCCGGCCTGGACATCCAGATCATGGCTCCGGTCGACGCCATGAAGTACACCCTGCAGCGCACCCGCGACGGTAAGGACACCATCTCGGTGACCGGCAACGTACTGCGCGACTACCTGACCGACCTGTTCCCGATCATGGAACTGGGCACCAGCGCCAAGATGCTGTCGATCGTGCCGCTGATGAACGGCGGTGGCCTGTTCGAAACCGGCGCTGGCGGTTCGGCGCCCAAGCACGTTCAACAACTGTTGGAAGAAAACTTCCTGCGTTGGGATTCGCTGGGTGAATTCCTGGCTCTGGCCGCGTCCCTGGAACACCTGGGCGTGACCTACAACAATCCGAAGGCGCTGGTTCTGGCCAAGACCCTGGACCAGGCCACCGGCCAGTTCCTGGACAACAACAAGTCGCCATCGCGCAAAGTCGGCAACATCGACAACCGCGGCAGCCACTTCTACCTGGCGCTGTACTGGGCTCAAGCCCTGGCCGCCCAGACCGAAGACGCTGCACTGCAAGCGCAGTTCGCGACCCTGGCCAAGACCCTGACCGAGAACGAGGCAACCATCGTTGCCGAGCTCAACGCCGTGCAGGGCAAGCCAGTGGACATCGGCGGTTACTACCACGCCGACGCCGAGCTGATCAGCAAGGCCATGCGCCCAAGCGCAACCTTCAACGCGGCGGTTGCTGCGCTGGTTTAAGGTTGTTAGGGAACATCACACACCCCGGCCCTGTGCCGGGGTTTGTGTTTCTGGCCCAAGCAAGCAATCCTGTAGGAGCTGGCTTGCCAGCGAAGGCAATTTATCATTCAAAGCCTTCATTGACTGACCCACCGCCTTCGCTGGCAAGCCAGCTCCTACAATAACCGGGTCGCACGACCATCCTTGTGGCGACGCATACCCTGTAGGAGCCGGCTTGCCGGCGAATCCGATCTCGAGCCATGCATCGACCTTTCGAACGCCTTCGCTGGCAAGCCAGCCCCTACAGGGGGCGGGTGTCAATATTCTATATTGAGGACACTTCATGGACTGGAAACCCCACATCACCGTTGCCACCATCGTCGAAGACAACGGCCGCTTCCTGATGGTCGAGGAACTCAAGCACGGGCGCGTGGTGCTCAACCAGCCCGCCGGTCACCTCGATCCGCATGAAACCCTGACCGAAGCCGCCGTTCGCGAAACCCTCGAGGAAACCGGTTGGGACGTCGAAGCGACCGGCGTCTTGGGCATTTATCTCTACACCGCCCCCAGCAACGGCGTGACCTATCAACGGGTGTGCTTTATCGCCAAGGCACTCAAACATAACCCCGACTATCAACTGGACGACGGCATCGTCGGTGCCAAGTGGTTGACCCGCGAGGAATTAATCGAGCAGCGCGACAACTGGCGCAGCGAGCTGATCATCCGTTGCATCGACGATTACCTGGAAGGCCACCGCTTCGGTCTGGAACTGATCCGCCCTTCTCTTTAGCCTTGAGGCCGTGAGCCTGATAGAATCGCGTCCTTTTTCAAGACACTCATTGAATCCCTATGCGTGATCCAGCCCCTTCTGACACACAAAAGAAGCGCGTCATTGTCGGCATGTCCGGCGGCGTGGACTCTTCCGTTTCTGCCCTCCTGCTGATCGAGCAGGGTTATGAGGTGGAAGGCCTGTTCATGAAGAACTGGGAAGAAGACGATGGAACGGAATATTGCACCGCCATGGACGACCTGGCGGATGCGCAAGCCGTGTGCGACAAGATTGGCATCAAGCTGCACACCGCCAACTTCGC
The DNA here is from genome assembly GCF_049132105.1 of Pseudomonas sp. NFX15. Classification (NCBI taxonomy): domain Bacteria; kingdom Pseudomonadati; phylum Pseudomonadota; class Gammaproteobacteria; order Pseudomonadales; family Pseudomonadaceae; genus Pseudomonas; species Pseudomonas sp. NFX15. Next base: position 164,673 of record NZ_JAFMPV010000010.1, on the reverse strand, counting down.
CGCCGAGTACTGGGACAACGTGTTCGAGCACTTCCTGGCCGAATACAAGGCCGGACGCACGCCGAACCCGGACATCCTGTGCAACCGCGAAATCAAGTTCAAGGCGTTCCTCGACTACGCTATGATGCTGGGCGCCGACCTGATCGCCACCGGCCACTACGTGCGTCGTCGCGACATCGATGGCCGCACCGAACTGCTCAAGGGCCTGGACCCGAACAAGGACCAGAGCTACTTCCTGCACGCTGTCGGCGGCGAGCAGATCGCCAAGACCCTGTTCCCGGTCGGCGAACTGGAAAAACCGCAAGTGCGCGCCATCGCCGAGAAATACGAGCTGGCGACCGCGAAGAAAAAGGATTCCACCGGAATCTGCTTTATCGGCGAGCGCCGCTTCAGCGACTTCCTCAAGCAGTACCTGCCGGCGCAACCGGGCGAGATCAAGACCACCGAAGGTGAAATCATCGGCCGCCACCATGGCCTGATGTACCACACCATCGGTCAGCGTCAGGGCCTGGGCATTGGCGGCCTGAAAGATGCCAGCGATGAGCCGTGGTACGTGCTGATCAAGGACCTGGAGCACAACGAGCTGATCGTTGGCCAGGGTAATGATCACCCGTGGCTGTTCTCCCGCGCCCTGCTCGCTTCGGACATCTATTGGGTCAACCCGATCGACCTGAGCCAGCCGCGCCGGCTGACCGCCAAGGTCCGTTATCGCCAGGGCGACCAGCCCTGCACCCTGGAAAAAACCGCGACCGGTTACCGCGCGACCTTCGATGACCCGCAACGCGCAGTCACTCCGGGCCAGTCCGTGGTGTTCTACGACGGTGAAATCTGCCTCGGTGGCGGCGTGATCGAAGTCGCAGAGCCATGGACGAGCAAGGGCCAGGCCCAATGAACCCGATTCAGGAGCAACTCACGGCACTGGGCGGCGTGTTCCTCGCCGCGGTGCTGGTGGACAGGATTGCCAAAACCGGCCAGACCAACGAGGCCGGCCTGACCTGCATGCTCGGCAGCCTGCTGATTCGCGACCCCAAGGACACACTGGAAGTCTACGGCGGCGACGACATCAACTTGCGCGAAGGCTATCGCGCCCTGGTCGGCGCCCTCGAGCGCGATCCGAGCGCCCTGCAGCGTGAACCGCTGCGTTATGCCTTGGCGATGCTCGGCCTTGAGCGTCAACTGGCCAAGCGCAACGACATGCTCGACGTGATCGGCAAGCGCTTGCCGCAGATTCAGTCCCAGGTCGAACACTTCGGCCCGGCGCACGAAAACGTGATCGCAGCCTGCGGCGCCTTGTACCAGGAAACCTTGAGCACGCTGCGCCAACGCATCCAGGTGCACGGTGACATGCGCAACCTGCAGCAACCAAGCAACGCTTCGAAAATTCGTGCCTTGCTGCTGGCCGGCATCCGTTCGGCGCGCCTGTGGCGCCAGTTGGGCGGTCATCGCTGGCAGTTGGTGATGAGCCGTCGAAAATTGCTCAAAGAGCTTTACCCCTTGATGCGCAACGAATAACTCGCATCGACAGCACCGAACTCAGCAATACGCGTAATACGCCGGTCAGTTGGCGACGGACCGGCGGATTTTTTCATGTATGATACGCGCCCCATTTCGTTGCCCGACTGTCCGAGAACACCCCATGCAGCTCTCTTCGCTCACTGCGGTTTCCCCTGTTGACGGCCGCTACGCCGGCAAAACCCAGGCCCTGCGCCCAATTTTCAGCGAGTACGGCCTGATCCGAGCCCGTGTTCTGGTTGAAGTGCGTTGGCTCCAGCGCCTGGCCGCTCACCCTGCCATCAGCGAAGTGCCGGCGTTTTCCGCCGAAGCCAACGCTGTGTTGAACACCCTGGCGGAAAACTTCTCTCTGGAGCACGCCGAGCGCGTCAAAGAGATCGAGCGCACCACCAACCACGACGTCAAGGCCATCGAATACCTGCTCAAAGAGCAAGCGGCCAAGCTGCCGGAACTGGCCAAGGTCAGCGAATTCATCCACTTTGCCTGCACCAGCGAGGACATCAACAACCTGTCCCACGCGCTGATGCTGCGCGAAGGCCGTGATGACGTGATGCTGCCGCTGATGCGCCAGACCGCCAATGCCATCCGCGAACTGGCCATCCGCTTCGCCGACGTGCCGATGCTGTCGCGCACCCACGGCCAACCGGCCTCGCCGACCACCCTGGGCAAAGAACTGGCGAACGTGGTTTACCGCCTCGAGCGCCAGATCGCTCAGGTCGCTGCCGTTTCGCTGCTGGGCAAGATCAACGGCGCTGTCGGCAACTACAACGCTCACCTGTCGGCCTACCCTGAGATCGACTGGGAAGCCAACGCCCGCGCCTTCATCGAAGACGAGCTGGGTCTGGGCTTCAACCCGTACACCACGCAAATCGAGCCGCACGACTACATCGCCGAGCTGTTCGACGCGATCGCTCGCTTCAACACCATCCTGATCGACTTCGACCGTGACATTTGGGGCTACATCTCCCTGGGTTACTTCAAGCAGCGCACCATCGCGGGTGAAATCGGTTCGTCGACCATGCCGCACAAGGTCAACCCGATCGACTTCGAAAACTCCGAAGGCAACCTGGGTATCGCCAACGCACTGTTCCAGCACCTGGCGAGCAAACTGCCAATCTCCCGCTGGCAGCGCGACCTGACCGACTCCACCGTATTGCGTAACCTCGGTGTCGGCTTCGCCCACAGCGTGATCGCGTACGAAGCCAGCCTCAAGGGCATCAGCAAGCTTGAGCTCAACGAGCAGAAGATTGCCGCCGACCTGGACGCCTGCTGGGAAGTCTTGGCCGAGCCGATCCAGACCGTGATGCGCCGCTACAACATCGAAAACCCGTACGAAAAACTGAAAGAATTGACCCGCGGCAAGGGCATCAGCCCTGAAGCGTTGCAGACTTTCATTGACGGCCTGGACATGCCAGCCGCCGCCAAGGCTGAGCTGAAACTGCTCACCCCGGCCAACTACATCGGCAACGCTGTAGAACAAGCCAAACGCATCTGATCGATCGCTAGACCCTTTGAAGACGCCCGGCCGCGCCGGGCGTTTTTATTCCCGTCTGAAAAGTGCATTTTTTCAATAGGTTACACATGAATCCTGACATTCCTCTTCAACTTCTGGGCGGCATCACGGCACGGGAATTCCTGCGCGACTACTGGCAGAAAAAACCCCTGCTGATCCGCCAGGCGATTCCTGATTTCGAGAGCCCGATCGACGCTGACGAACTGGCCGGCCTGGCGCTGGAAGAAGAAGTCGAATCGCGCCTGATCATCGAGAACGGGGAGCGTCCGTGGGAGCTGCGTCGCGGCCCGTTCGCCGAAGATGAATTCAGCAAGCTGCCTGAACGTGACTGGACCCTGCTGGTTCAAGCCGTGGACCAGTTCGTACCGGAAGTCAGCGAGCTGCTGGACAATTTCCGCTTCCTGCCGAGCTGGCGCATCGACGACGTGATGATCAGCTACGCCGCGCCGGGTGGCAGCGTCGGTCCGCACTTCGACAACTACGACGTGTTCCTGCTGCAAGGCCACGGCAAGCGCAACTGGAAGATCGGCCAGATGTGCAACACCGAGAGCCCGCTGTTGGCCCACGCCGACCTGCGCATCCTCGCTGATTTCGAAGCCACCGACGAATGGGTGCTGGAACCGGGCGACATGCTCTACCTGCCGCCGCGCCTGGCCCACTGCGGCGTGGCCGTCGATGACTGCCTGACCTACTCGGTCGGCTTCCGTGCGCCGAGCGCCGCCGAAGTGCTGACCCACTTCACCGACTTCCTCAGCCAGTTCCTGACGGACGAAGAGCGCTACACCGATGCCGACGCGGTGCCGGCAGCCGATCCTCACCAGATCCAGCGCGACGCACTCGACCGCCTCAAGGGCCTGCTGGCCGAGCACATGAGCGACGAGCGCCTGCTGCTGACCTGGTTCGGCCAGTTCATGACCGAGCCACGCTACCCGGAACTGGTGGTTGGCCCGGAAGACGTCGAAGAAGGCGATGTCATGAACGAGCTGGAGCAAGGTGCGATCCTGATCCGCAACCCGAGCGCTCGCCTGGCGTGGTCCGAAGTCGACGACGACCTGCTGCTGTTCGCCAGCGGCCAGAGCCGTTACCTGCCGGGCAAGCTGCGCGAACTGCTGAAGATGATCTGCTCCGCTGACGCGCTGCACGCCGACAACCTCGGCGAGTGGCTGAACGATGAAGACGGCCGCAGCCTGCTGTGCGAACTGGTCAAGCAAGGAAGCCTGGGGTTTGCCGATGACGAATAAAATTCGCGTGCGTGTCGCCGACTGGCAGAAAGACAACGCCGAGATCCGGCGCATTCGTGAAACGGTGTTCGTGGCCGAGCAATCGGTTCCGCCAGAATTGGAATGGGATGCCGATGATGTTGATGCCGTGCATTTCCTCGCGTACGAAGGCGATTTTCCAATTGGTACCGCCCGCCTGCTGCCCGACGGCCACGTCGGCCGGGTGTCGGTGCTCAAGGACTGGCGCGGCTTGAAAGTCGGCGATGCGCTGATGCAAGCGGTGATTGGAGAGGCCGAAGCGCGCGGCCTGAAGCAGCAAATGCTCAGCGCCCAGGTTCAGGCCACGGCGTTCTATGAGCGCCTGGGTTTCAGCCTGGTCAGCGAGGAGTTCCTGGAAGCCGGGATTCCGCATGTCGACATGGTCCGCCATTCGGCCTGATACCAAAGCAATAGGCAGCACCCTAAAACGCCCCGACATCGCACGATGCCGGGGCGTTTTGCTGTCTACGATTCAACTAGCGGCACACAAGGCCGACAAACTGGCAATATCAAGCCTCTAGAACGCGGAGAAAACGGACATGTCCCTACGCACCCTGCTCACCACCCTGCTGCTCGGCTGCAGTGTTTCGGTGATGGCAGCCACGGAAATCGTGCCCCTCAAATACCACACCAGTGCCGACCTGCTGCCAGTGGCGCAGGATTTCGTCGGCAAGGACGGCCAGGTCAGCGCCTACGGTAGCCAGCTGATCGTCAACGCCGATCAACGCAAGATCGACGAACTTAAAGCCCTTCTCTCGCAACTCGACACCGCCCCCAAACGCCTGCTGATCACCGTCGACACCCGCGACAGCAACGGTCAGGGCGACCAGGGTTACTCGGTCAACGGCGCCAAGCCCAGCCAGACGCACATCATCAGCTACAACACCGACAGCCGCGACGGCGGCACACAACAAGTCCAGGCCAGCGAAGGCACCCCGGCGCTGATCCAGGTCGGCCAGAGCGTACCGATCACCAGCAGCCAGACCGATTCCTACGGCGGTTACAGCAGCGAAACCCAATACCGCAACGTCACCCAGGGTTTCTACGTCACCGCAAACGTCACCGGCGACATCGTTCACTTGTCGATTAGCACCAACCGTGACCGCATGAGCCAGGAACGTCCCGATGTAGTGAACGTGCAAAGCACCGACACAACCGTCACCGGGCACCTGGGCGAATGGATCCTGCTGGCGGGCATGAACGGCCAGACCCAGGCCGACAAACAGGGCCAGACCCATAGCTACTCGACCCAGAGCCGCAACGACATGACGTTGCGGGTGAAAGTCGACACTTTGGACTAAAGCCCCGAAAACTGACCGGCGAGTCGTATTAGACCAAAGATGTAGTGCTCGAAAAAAAGCACTACAAAACGTTTGACGAGGCAAAAAAGCAAAGGCATGATGGCCTCGCTCCCGCTAATCAGGGGCCCTGGCAAGGGCCTTCGAGGCGATGTTCGCAACTTACCCCCGCGAACCGCTTCGTGTCTGTACCGCCCACAAGGTGTGTTTGACGAGGTTGTCGACTGGAACGAAGTTGTCCCGAGGGACGGAAGCGTAATTAGGTAACCCGGCACCACACTGATGTTCGTACTACGGCCCACGACGCCCGAATGCGCCCGCAGTTCGCCTTTACCTGCTCACTTCCCCTCGAGCCCATCGTTCATCTTGTCGCCCTCCCCGCCGAATCCGACTTGACCATCAAAGCTTCTGGTCAGCGAGCGCAGGAATTTTCCACCGCAGAACAACTTTTCATAAAGACGCGACGAGGTTTATCTCCCATGGCACTGACACGCGAACAGCAAATTGCAGCCCTCGAAAAAGACTGGGCTGAAAACCCGCGCTGGAAAGGCGTGACACGCACTTACTCCGCTGCTGACGTCGTCCGCCTGCGTGGCTCGGTTCAACCAGAGCACACCTTTGCAAAAATGGGCGCCGAGAAGCTGTGGAACCTGGTCACCCAGGGTGCCAAGCCGGCCTTCCGTCCTGAGAAAGATTTCGTCAACTGCATGGGCGCCCTGACCGGCGGCCAGGCTGTGCAACAAGTCAAAGCCGGTATCCAGGCAATCTACCTGTCGGGCTGGCAAGTGGCTGCGGACAACAACTCCGCCGAATCGATGTACCCGGACCAGTCGCTGTACCCGGTGGACTCGGTTCCGACCGTGGTCAAGCGCATCAACAACGCGTTCCGTCGCGCTGACCAGATCCAGTGGAAAGCCGGCAAGAACCCGGGCGACGCTGGCTACATCGACTACTTCGCGCCAATCGTGGCTGACGCCGAAGCCGGTTTCGGCGGCGTACTGAACGCCTACGAGCTGATGAAGAGCATGATCGAAGCAGGCGCCGCCGGCGTTCACTTCGAAGACCAACTGGCTTCCGTGAAGAAATGCGGCCACATGGGCGGCAAGGTACTGGTTCCGACCCAGGAAGCCGTACAGAAGCTGACCGCTGCTCGTCTGGCGGCCGACGTTGCCGGTACGCCGACCATCATCCTGGCCCGTACCGACGCCAACGCCGCTGACCTGCTGACTTCGGACTGCGACCCGTACGACCAGCCATTCGTCACTGGCGAACGTACCCAGGAAGGCTTCTACAAAGTGCGCGCAGGCCTGGACCAGGCCATCGCCCGCGGCCTGGCTTACGCTCCGTACGCCGACCTGATCTGGTGCGAAACCGCCAAGCCAGACCTGGACGAGGCTCGTCGTTTCGCCGAAGCGATCAAAAAGGAATACCCGGACCAACTGCTGTCGTACAACTGCTCGCCTTCCTTCAACTGGAAGAAAAACCTGGACGACGCGACCATCGCCAAGTTCCAGCGCGAACTGTCCGCCATGGGTTACAAGCACCAGTTCATCACCCTGGCCGGCATTCACAACATGTGGCACAGCATGTTCAACCTGGCGCACGACTACGCCCGCAACGACATGACTGCCTACGTGAAGCTGCAAGAGCAGGAATTCGCTGACGCTGCCAAGGGTTACACCTTCGTGGCTCACCAGCAGGAAGTGGGCACCGGCTACTTCGACGACATGACCACCGTGATCCAGGGTGGCTCGTCCTCGGTAACCGCGCTGACCGGTTCGACTGAAGAAGAACAGTTCCACTGATCTGCTTCGCTTGAGTAAACGGCCGTTGCGGACCGATTAGAAACCGCAACGCCGCAAATCTGACGCCCCGACTGGTTCGGGGCGTTTTTTTGTCTGCGATTCCAGCTCACTTGTAGGAGCTGGCTTGCCAGCGAAGAGGCCCGAAAGCCATGCATTGAATGATCGAACGCCTTCGCTAGCAAGCCAGCTCCTACAAGGTTGCATTTCGGCCAAAAACCCTGATCCGGAGTGCCTCGACGCCAGAAAAATCCGCCAAAACGCGCCCAGCCGCAACTTGCTGTAACGGGCATATAAGGCAACTTCCCGCGCACTTGCCCGTTAAACAGTTTAAAAATGCCGTCAAATAATATTGATTATCATTTACTAGTAACTACTTTCATTACAGCGTCCACAAAACATAATTGACGAAATGCCGGCTAATGCCCAAGGAGCAAGGCCTGCAGGGGTTTTCACACGCGCTATGTCCTTATTCCCACAAATAATTTCGCTATAGGAATTTTACTTGCCGGGTGTTTAGCCATAAAATCAGCGGGATTGATTGCTGCGACATATCGTCACTGCGTTGTTACTTTTCAAGCTCAGAGACCTTTGCTCTCTGTTAAGGATTACCAGCATGCCCGAAGCGACAGGACTCATGGCCCACAACTGGGGCTTTGCCATTTTCCTTCTAGGCGTCGTCGGCCTCTGTGCCTTCATGCTGGGCGTGTCCAGCCTCCTCGGGTCAAAAGCCTGGGGCCGCAGCAAAAACGAACCGTTCGAGTCTGGCATGCTACCTACAGGTGGCGCCCGCTTGCGGCTCTCAGCCAAATTCTATCTGGTCGCGATGCTCTTCGTGATCTTCGATATCGAAGCCCTCTTTCTCTTTGCATGGTCTGTGTCCGTCCGCGAAAGCGGCTGGACCGGATTCGTCGAAGCTCTCGTTTTCATAGCAATTCTGTTGGCAGGCCTTGTCTACCTATTCCGAGTGGGCGCCCTTGACTGGGCTCCGGAAGCTCGGCGCAAGCGGCAAGCGAAGCTGAAACAATGAGGCTTTGGCAATGCAATACAATCTCACCAGGATCGACCCCGATGCTCCTAACGAGCAGTATCCGATTGGCCAACGGGAAACCGTTTCCGATCCGTTAGAAGATCAAGTCCACAAAAACATTTTCATGGGCAAGCTCGAAGACGTGCTTAACGGCACGATCAACTGGGGCCGAAAGAACTCCCTGTGGCCGTATAACTTCGGTCTTTCGTGCTGCTATGTGGAAATGACCACCGCCTTCACGGCGCCTCACGACATCGCGCGCTTTGGCGCCGAGGTTATCCGGGCATCGCCGCGTCAGGCGGATTTCATGGTTATCGCCGGTACCTGCTTCATCAAGATGGCGCCGATCATCCAGCGTCTCTACGAGCAAATGCTCGAACCTAAATGGGTGATTTCCATGGGTTCGTGCGCCAACTCCGGTGGCATGTACGACATCTACTCTGTCGTTCAAGGGGTGGACAAGTTCCTGCCCGTGGACGTCTACGTGCCTGGCTGCCCGCCCCGTCCTGAAGCTTTCCTGCAAGGCTTGATGCTGTTGCAAGAGTCGATTGGACAGGAGCGTCGTCCGCTTTCCTGGGTCGTGGGTGATCAAGGCGTCTACCGCGCCGAGATGCCTTCGGAGAAGGAAAAGCGCCGCGAACAGCGAATCGCAGTCACCAACCTGCGCAGCCCCGACGAAGTCTGATCCAGATCTGCTTCTTATATAGAACGAGACACTGGCTTCATTCTTTACGTTGACCGAAAGCGATAAATAACCATGACTACAGGCAGTGCTCTGTACATCCCGCCCTACAAGGCAGACGACCAGGATGTGGTCGTCGAACTGAACAATCGTTTTGGCCCGGACGCGTTCACCGCCCAGCCTACCCGCACCGGCATGCCGGTGCTTTGGGTTGCCCGCGCCAAACTCGTCGAAGTCCTCAGCTTCCTGCGTAACCTGCCCAAGCCGTACGTCATGCTCTATGACCTGCACGGCGTGGACGAGCGTCTGCGCACCAAGCGTCAAGGGCTGCCGAGCGGCGCCGACTTCTCTGTGTTCTACCACTTGATGTCGATCGAACGTAACAGCGACGTCATGATCAAGGTGGCCCTGTCCGAGAGCGACCTCAGCCTTCCAACCGTGACCGGTATCTGGCCAAACGCCAACTGGTACGAGCGTGAAGTCTGGGACATGTACGGCATCGACTTCAAAGGCCACCCGCACCTGACGCGCATCATGATGCCGCCGACCTGGGAAGGTCACCCGCTGCGCAAGGATTTCCCGGCCCGTGCGACCGAGTTCGACCCGTTCACCCTGAACCTGGCCAAGCAGCAGCTCGAAGAAGAATCTGCGCGCTTCAAGCCGGAAGACTGGGGCATGAAGCGCTCCGGCCCGAACGAGGACTACATGTTCCTCAACCTCGGCCCGAACCACCCTTCGGCGCACGGTGCGTTCCGCATCATCCTGCAGCTGGACGGTGAAGAGATCGTCGACTGCGTACCCGACGTCGGCTACCACCACCGTGGTGCCGAGAAGATGGCCGAGCGTCAGTCCTGGCATAGTTTCATCCCGTACACCGACCGTATCGACTACCTCGGCGGCGTGATGAACAACCTGCCATACGTGCTCTCGGTCGAGAAGCTGGCCGGCATCAAGGTGCCCGAGAAGGTCGACGTCATCCGCATCATGATGGCCGAGTTCTTCCGGATCACCAGCCACCTGCTGTTCCTGGGCACCTACATCCAGGACGTCGGCGCCATGACCCCGGTGTTCTTCACCTTCACCGACCGCCAGAAGGCGTACACGGTGATCGAAGCCATTACCGGTTTCCGCCTGCACCCGGCCTGGTACCGCATCGGCGGTGTCGCCCACGACCTGCCGCGCGGCTGGGAAAAACTGGTGAAAGACTTCGTCGAGTGGATGCCAAAGCGTCTGGACGAATACCAGAAAGCCGCCCTGGACAACAGCATCCTGCGTGGCCGGACCATCGGCGTCGCTGCCTACAACACCAAAGAGGCCCTGGAATGGGGCGTCACCGGTGCCGGCCTGCGTTCGACCGGTTGCGATTTCGACCTGCGTAAAGCGCGTCCGTACTCGGGCTACGAGAATTTCGAGTTCGAAGTGCCGCTGGCTGCCAATGGCGATGCCTACGACCGCTGCATCGTGCGTGTGGAAGAGATGCGCCAGAGCATCAAGATCATCGACCAGTGCCTGCGCAACATGCCGGAAGGCCCGTACAAGGCGGATCATCCGCTGACCACGCCGCCGCCGAAAGAGCGCACCCTGCAGCACATCGAAACCTTGATCACGCACTTCCTGCAAGTTTCGTGGGGCCCGGTCATGCCGGCCAACGAATCCTTCCAGATGATCGAAGCGACCAAGGGCATCAACAGTTATTACCTGACGAGCGATGGCGGCACCATGAGCTACCGCACCCGGATTCGTACCCCAAGCTTCCCGCACTTGCAGCAGATCCCTTCGGTGATCAAAGGCAGCATGGTCGCGGACTTGATTGCGTACCTGGGTAGTATCGATTTCGTTATGGCCGACGTGGACCGCTAAGCATGAACAGCACGCTTATCCAGACAGACCGTTTCACCTTGAGTGAAACCGAGCGCTCGGCCATCGAGCACGAGTTGCATCACTACGAAGACCCGCGCGCGGCGTCGATCGAAGCCCTGAAGATCGTCCAGAAGGAACGTGGCTGGGTGCCGGACGGCGCTTTGTACGCTATCGGCGAGATCCTCGGCATCCCGGCCAGCGACGTTGAAGGCGTGGCCACGTTCTACAGCCAGATCTTCCGTCAGCCGGTGGGCCGTCACATCATTCGCGTCTGCGACAGCATGGTCTGCTACATCGGCGGCCACGAGTCCGTGGTCAGCGAAATCCAGAGCAAGCTGGGCATTGGCCTGGGCCAGACCACCACCGATGGTCGTTTCACCCTGCTGCCGGTCTGCTGCCTCGGCAACTGCGACAAGGCGCCGGCGTTGATGATCGACGACGACACCTTCGGTGATGTGCAGCCAGCCGGCGTTGCCAAACTGCTCGAGGGCTACGTATGACCCTGACTTCCTTTGGTCCAGCCAACCGCATCAAGCGTTCGGCCGAGACTCACCCGCTCACCTGGCGCCTGCGTGACGACGGCGAAGCCGTCTGGCTCGACGAGTACCAGGCCAAGAATGGTTACGCTGCTGCGCGCAAGGCGTTCGCCGACATGGCCCAGGACGACATCGTCCAGACCGTGAAGGATTCCGGCCTCAAGGGTCGCGGCGGTGCAGGCTTCCCCACGGGCGTGAAGTGGGGCCTGATGCCCAAGGACGAATCGATCAACATCCGCTACCTGCTGTGCAACGCGGATGAAATGGAGCCGAACACCTGGAAAGACCGCATGCTGATGGAGCAACTGCCCCATCTGCTGATCGAAGGCATGCTGATCAGTGCTCGCGCGCTGAAAACTTACCGTGGCTACATCTTCCTGCGTGGCGAATACACCACCGCCGCCAAGCACCTCAACCGTGCCGTGGAAGAAGCCAAGGCTGCTGGCCTTTTGGGCAAGAACATCCTCGGTTCGGGTTTTGATTTCGAGCTGTTCGTCCACACCGGTGCCGGGCGTTACATCTGCGGTGAAGAAACCGCACTGATCAACTCCCTCGAAGGCCGCCGCGCCAACCCGCGCTCCAAGCCGCCCTTCCCTGCCGCCGTGGGCGTGTGGGGCAAGCCGACTTGCGTGAACAACGTCGAGACCCTGTGCAACGTGCCGGCGATCATTGCCGACGGCGTGGACTGGTACAAATCGTTGGCCCGCGAAGGCAGCGAAGACATGGGCACCAAGCTCATGGGCTTCTCCGGCAAAGTGAAGAACCCTGGCCTGTGGGAACTGCCATTCGGCGTGACCGCTCGCGAGTTGTTCGAAGACTACGCCGGCGGCATGCGCGACGGTTACAAGCTCAAGGCCTGGCAACCGGGCGGTGCCGGTACCGGCTTCCTGTTGCCGGAACACCTGGACGCACAAATGTATGCCGGCGGCATCGCCAAAGTGGGCACCCGCATGGGGACCGGCCTGGCCATGGCGGTGGACGACAGCGTCAACATGGTGTCGCTGCTGCGCAACATGGAACAGTTCTTCTCTCGCGAATCCTGCGGTTTCTGCACCCCTTGCCGCGATGGCTTGCCATGGAGCGTCAAGCTCTTGATGGCCATCGAGAACGGTGAAGGCCAGCCAGGCGACATCGAGACCCTGCTGGGTCTGGTCGGTTTCCTCGGCCCAGGCAAAACCTTCTGTGCTCACGCACCGGGCGCCGTGGAGCCGTTGGGCAGTGCCATCAAATACTTCCGTCCAGAGTTCGAAGCCGGTATCGCGCCTGTCAGCGCCGCCGTCCCGCCCCTGGCAAGGCCGATCGTTATCGGCGCGTAAATGCTTAAAAAAAGCGAAGGGTCCGTGCTCTTCGCTTTTCGTGTGATGACGCCTTTACCGGCTGTGTTGATTCACGCGAATAACAAGATTCCATTAGCCACGCCCGCTGACACCGGGCCAACGAAGAACTTTGAACCATGGCCACTATCCACGTAGACGGCAAAGCGCTCGAAGTCGATGGGGCAGACAACCTGTTACAGGCATGTCTGTCTCTGGGCCTCGATATTCCGTATTTCTGCTGGCACCCTGCCCTGGGCAGCGTTGGCGCTTGCCGCCAGTGCGCGGTCAAGCAGTACACCGACGAGAACGACACTCGTGGTCGTATCGTCATGTCCTGCATGACCCCTGCCACCGACAACACCTGGATCTCCATCGAAGATGAAGAATCCAAGGCGTTCCGCGCCAGTGTTGTCGAATGGCTGATGACCAACCACCCTCACGACTGCCCGGTCTGTGAAGAAGGCGGTCACTGCCACCTGCAAGACATGACGGTAATGACCGGCCACAACGAGCGCCGTTACCGCTTCACCAAGCGTACCCACCAGAACCAGCAACTGGGCCCGTTCATTTCCCACGAGATGAACCGCTGCATCGCTTGCTACCGCTGCGTGCGCTTCTATAAAGACTACGCTGGCGGCACCGACCTGGGTGTGTTCGGCGCCCACGACAACGTTTACTTCGGTCGCGTTGAAGACGGCACCCTGGAAAGCGAGTTTTCCGGCAACCTCACCGAGGTCTGCCCGACCGGTGTGTTCACCGACAAGACTCACTCCGAGCGCTACAACCGCAAGTGGGACATGCAGTTCTCGCCGAGCATCTGCCATGGTTGCTCCAGCGGTTGCAACATCTCCCCGGGCGAACGTTACGGCGAACTGCGTCGCATCGAAAACCGTTTCAACGGTTCGGTGAACCAGTACTTCCTGTGCGACCGTGGCCGTTTCGGCTACGGCTACGTCAACCGCGAAGACCGTCCGCGTCAGCCACTGCTGGCAAACGGTACCAAGCTGAGCCTCGACGACGCGCTGGACAACGCCGCTGAGCTGCTGCGCGGTCGCAACATCGTCGGTATCGGTTCGCCACGCGCCAGCCTCGAGAGCAATTACGCGTTGCGCGAACTGGTCGGTGCCGAGCACTTCTACTCGGGTATCGAAGCTAGCGAACTGGAACGCATCCGCCTGGTCCTGCAAGTGCTCAAAGACAGCCCGCTGCCAGTGCCGAACATGCGCGACATCGAAGACCACGACGCCGTGTTCGTCCTCGGTGAAGACCTGACCCAGACCGCTGCCCGCATGGCCCTGTCCCTGCGCCAGTCGGTCAAGGGCAAGGCTGAAGACATGGCCGACGCCATGCGCGTCCAGCCTTGGCTCGACGCCGCGGTGAAGAACATCGGCCAGCACGCGCTGAACCCGCTGTTCATTGCCAGCCTGGCTGAGACCAAGCTCGACGACATCGCCGAAGAGTGCGTTCACGCCGCTCCAGACGACCTCGCCCGCATCGGTTTCGCCGTGGCTCACGCCCTCGACGCCAGCGCACCGGCCGTCGAAGGCCTGGACGCTGAAGCCGTTGAGCTGGCCAAGCGCATCGCCGACGCCTTGCTCGCGGCCAAGCGCCCACTGATCATCGCCGGTACTTCCCTGGGCTCCAAAGCCTTGATCGAAGCCGCCGCGAACATCGCCAAAGCCTTGAAGCTGCGCGAGAAGAACGGTTCCATCAGCCTGATCGTGCCAGAGGCCAACAGCCTCGGCCTGGCCATGCTCGGTGGCGAATCGGTCGACGCCGCATTGCAAGCCGTGATCGACGGTAAAGCCGACGCCATCGTCGTGCTGGAAAACGATCTGTACACCCGCACTGACAAAGCCAAAGTCGACGCTGCGCTGGCCGCGACGAAAGTGCTGATTGTTGCCGATCACCAGAAAACCGCCACCAGCGACCGCGCCAACCTCGTTCTGCCAGCGGCCAGCTTCGCTGAAGGCGACGGTACCCTGGTCAGCCAGGAAGGTCGCGCCCAGCGCTTCTTCCAAGTCTTCGATCCGAAGTACATGGACGCGAGCATCCTGGTTCACGAAGGCTGGCGCTGGCTGCATGCCCTGCGCGCGACCCTGCTAAACCAGCCGATCGACTGGACCCAACTGGACCACGTCACTGCGGCCGTTGCTTCCAGCACGTCGATCCTGAACCGCATTGTCGACGCCGCACCGTCCGCCGCGTTCCGCATCAAGGGCATGAAACTGGCGCGCGAACCGCTGCGCTACTCCGGTCGTACCGCCATGCGCGCCGACATCAGCGTGCACGAACCGCGTACCCCGCAAGACAAGGACACCGCGTTCGCCTTCTCGATGGAAGGTTACTCGGGCTCGGCTGAACCACGTCAGCAAGTGCCATTCGCCTGGTCCCCGGGCTGGAACTCGCCGCAAGCCTGGAACAAGTTCCAGGACGAAGTCGGTGGTCACATCCGCGCTGGCGACCCGGGCACCCGCCTGATCGAAAGCACCGGTGACTCGCTGAACTGGTTCGCCAGCGTTCCGCGCGCGTTCAACCCGGCGCCGGGCACCTGGCAGGTCGTGCCGTTCTTCCACCTGTTCGGCAGCGAAGAGAACTCTTCGAAAGCCGCTCCGGTCCAGGAACGCATTCCAGCGGCCTACGTCGCTTTGGCCAAATCCGAAGCCGACCGCCTGGGCGTCAACGACGGTGCCCTGCTCAGCTTGAGCGTTGCCGGCCAGACCCTGCGTCTGCCGCTGCGCATCAACGAAGAGCTGGGTGCCGGCATGGTTGCACTGCCTGCGGGCATCGCCGGCATTCCGCCAGCGATCGCAGGCTTTTCCGTTGATGATCTGCAGGAGGCAGCTCAATGACCTGGTTCACTCCTGAAGTGATCGACATCATCATCGCGGTCCTCAAGGCCGTGGTGATTCTGCTCGCCGTGGTGGTTTGCGGCGCACTGCTGAGCTGGGTCGAGCGTCGTTTGCTCGCCCTCTGGCAGGACCGTTACGGTCCGAACCGCGTCGGCCCGTTCGGCGCGTTCCAGATCGCGGCCGACATGATCAAGATGTTCTTCAAGGAAGACTGGACGCCTCCATTCGCCGACAAGATGATCTTCACCCTGGCACCGGTCGTCGCCATGAGCGCCCTGCTGATTGCCTTCGCGATCATCCCGATCACCCCGACCTGGGGCGTGGCGGACCTGAACATCGGCATCCTGTTCTTCTTCGCCATGGCCGGCCTGTCGGTCTACGCGGTGTTGTTCGCCGGTTGGTCGAGTAACAACAAGTTCGCCCTGCTGGGCAGCTTGCGGGCCTCGGCGCAAACCGTGTCGTACGAAGTGTTCATGGGCCTGTCGCTGATGGGTATCGTGATCCAGGTCGGCTCGTTCAACATGCGCGACATCGTTGATTACCAGGCCCAGCACCTGTGGTTCATCATTCCGCAGATCTTCGGTTTCCTGACCTTCTTCATCGCTGGCGTCGCCGTGACTCACCGTCACCCGTTCGACCAGCCGGAAGCGGAGCAGGAACTGGCCGACGGTTACCACATTGAATACGCCGGCATGAAATGGGGCATGTTCTTCGTCGGCGAGTACATCGGCATCGTGCTGATCTCGGCGCTGCTGGTGACCCTGTTCTTCGGTGGCTGGCACGGTCCGTTCGGCATCCTGCCGCAGATCCCGTTCATCTGGTTCGCACTCAAAACCGCGTTCTTCATCATGATCTTCATCCTGCTGCGCGCTTCGATCCCGCGCCCACGGTATGACCAAGTGATGGATTTCAGCTGGAAGTTCTGCTTGCCGCTGACCCTCGTCAACATGCTGGTGACCGCTGCGATCGTGTTGCTCAACACGCCCGCCGTCGCGGCTCAGTGAGGATAGAGAATCATGAAGTACATATTTGACATCGTGCATGGCCTCTACACCCAGCTTCGCAGCCTGGTGATGATCTTCGGCCACGCCTTCCGCAAGCGCGACACGCTGCAGTACCCGGAAGAACCGGTCTACCTGCCGCCGCGCTACCGTGGCCGTATCGTCCTGACCCGCGACCCCGACGGTGAAGAGCGTTGTGTAGCGTGCAACCTGTGCGCCGTGGCGTGCCCGGTCGGTTGCATCTCGCTGCAGAAAGCTGAAACCGAAGACGGTCGCTGGTACCCGGACTTCTTCCGCATCAACTTCTCGCGCTGCATTTTCTGCGGCCTCTGCGAGGAAGCCTGCCCGACCACCGCAATCCAGCTGACGCCGGATTTCGAAATGGCCGAGTTCAAACGTCAGGACCTGGTGTACGAGAAAGAAGATCTGCTGATCTCCGGCCCCGGCAAAAACCCTGATTACAACTTCTATCGTGTTGCAGGTATGGCGATTGCCGGTAAGCCCAAAGGCGCCGCGCAGAATGAAGCCGAACCGATCAACGTGAAGAGCTTGCTGCCTTAAGGAAGAAAGATGGAATTCGCTTTCTATTTCGCATCGGGTATCGCTGTGGTGTCCACGCTTCGCGTGATCACCAACACCAACCCTGTGCACGCCCTGCTCTACCTGATCATTTCGCTGATCGCCGTGGCCATGACGTTCTTCGCCCTCGGCGCACCGTTTGCCGGTGTCCTGGAAGTGATCGCCTACGCTGGCGCCATCATGGTGCTGTTCGTGTTCGTGGTGATGATGCTCAACCTTGGCCCGGCCTCGGTTCAGCAAGAGCGCGTCTGGCTCAAGCCCGGAATATGGGGCGGCCCGGTGCTGCTCGCCGCACTGCTGCTGGTGGAACTGCTGTACGTGCTGTTCTCCCACCAGAGCGGCCAGGCCGTCGGCCACACCACCGTAGACGCCAAGGCCGTGGGCATCAGCCTGTTCGGTCCTTACCTGCTGGTGGTCGAACTCGCCTCGATGCTGCTGCTCGCCGCAGCCGTCACGGCGTTCCATTTGGGCCGTAACGAAGCCAAGGAGCAATGACGATGCCTGCTATCCCCATGGAGCATGGTCTGGCAGTCGCCGGCATCCTGTTCTGCCTCGGTCTGGTCGGCCTGATGGTCCGCCGCAACATCCTTTTCGTGCTGATGAGCCTGGAGGTCATGATGAATGCCTCCGCGTTGGCGTTCATCGTTGCCGGTAGCCGCTGGGCGCAGCCGGATGGACAAATCATGTTCATCCTGGTGATCAGCCTGGCAGCCGCCGAGGCCAGCATTGGCCTGGCGATCCTGCTGCAACTGTATCGCCGCTTCCACACGCTCGATATCGACGCTGCCAGTGAGATGCGCGGATGAACATGATCTTTCTGACTTTCGTATTTCCCCTGATCGGGTTTTTACTGCTGTCTTTCTCCCGCGGACGCTTCTCGGAAAACCTCTCGGCACTGATCGGCGTCGGCTCCATCGGCCTGTCCGCCGTGGTCGCGGCCTACGTGATCTGGCAATTCAATGTCGCGCCTCCCGAGGGTGGTCACTACACCCTGGTGCTGTGGCAGTGGATGGCGGTCGAAGGCTTCACGCCTGACTTCGCCCTGTACATCGACGGCCTGTCGATCACCATGCTCGGCGTAGTCGTTGGCGTTGGCTTCCTGATCCACCTGTTCGCGTCCTGGTACATGCGCGGTGAAGACGGCTACTCGCGTTTCTTCGCGTACACCAACCTGTTTATCGCCAGCATGCTGTTCCTGGTGCTGGGCGATAACCTGTTGTTCCTGTACTTCGGCTGGGAAGGCGTGGGCCTGTGCTCGTACCTGTTGATCGGTTTCTACTACAGCAACCGCAACAACGGTAACGCGGCACTGAAAGCCTTCATCGTGACCCGTATCGGCGACGTGTTCATGGCCATCGGCCTGTTCATCCTGTTCGCTCAACTGGGCACGCTGAACATCCAGGAACTGCTGGTGCTGGCACCGCAGAAATTCCAGTCCGGTGATACCTGGATGGTCCTGGCGACCCTGATGCTGCTGGGCGGCGCTGTCGGTAAATCCGCGCAATTACCGCTGCAAACCTGGCTGGCGGACGCGATGGCCGGTCCTACCCCGGTTTCGGCTCTGATCCACGCTGCAACCATGGTGACCGCGGGCGTCTACCTGATCGCCCGTACCCACGGCCTGTTCACCCTGGCGCCGGAAATCCTGCATTTGGTGGGCATTGTCGGCGGCGTGACCCTGGTTCTCGCAGGCTTCGCCGCCCTGGTCCAGACCGACATCAAGCGTATCCTCGCCTATTCGACCATGAGCCAGATCGGCTACATGTTCCTGGCCCTGGGCGTCGGTGCCTGGGACGGCGCGATCTTCCACCTGATGACCCACGCCTTCTTCAAGGCCCTCCTGTTCCTTGCTTCCGGTGCGGTGATCGTTGCCTGCCACCACGAGCAGAACATCTTCAAGATGGGCGGCCTGTGGAAAAAGCTGCCACTGGCCTACGCCAGCTTCATCGTTGGCGGCGCGGCCCTGGCGGCCCTGCCTTTGGTGACCGCAGGTTTCTACTCCAAGGACGAAATCCTCTGGGAAGCCTTCGCCAGCGGCAACCACGGCCTGCTGTATGCCGGTCTGGTCGGTGCGTTCATGACCTCGCTGTACACCTTCCGCCTGATCTTCATCACGTTCCACGGTGAAGCGAAGACCGAAGCCCACGCCGGTCACGGCATTGCCCACTGGCTGCCACTGTCGGTGCTGATCGTATTGTCCACCGCCATCGGCGCGATGATCGTTCCACCGCTGCACGGTGTGCTGCCGGAAAGCGTCGGCCATGCCGGCGGCGAAGCCAAGCACAGCCTGGAAATCGCCTCCGGCGCCATCGCCCTGGCCGGTATCCTGCTGGCCGCGCTGCTGTTCCTCGGCAAGCGTCGCTTCGTGACAGCCATTGCCAACAGCGGCATCGGCCGTTTCCTGTCGGCCTGGTGGTTCGCTGCCTGGGGCTTCGACTGGATCTACGACAAACTGTTCGTCAAGCCTTACCTGGCGATCAGCCACATCCTGCGCAAAGACCCGCTGGACCAGACCATCGGTCTGATCCCGCGTATGGCCAAAGGCGGTCACACCGCCCTGAGCCGTACCGAGACCGGTCAACTGCGTTGGTACGCCGCCTCGATGGCTGCTGGTGCCGTGTTGGTGATCGGCGCCGTCGTGCTGGTAGCGGTCTGATATGAACCTTGCGAATTTGCGAAAGGAAACGAACCCGTCATGATTCTGCCTTGGCTAATCCTGATTCCCTTCATCGGCGGCCTGCTGTGCTGGATGGGTGAGCGCTTCGGCGCCACCCTCCCCCGCTGGATTGCGCTGTTGACCATGACCCTGGAACTCGCCCTCGGCCTCTGGCTGTGGGCCCACGGTGATTATTCATTTGCGCCGGCACCGGGTGCCGCTCCGACCTGGTCGCTTGAGTTCAAGCACCTGTGGATCGAGCGCTTCGGCATCAACGTGCACCTGGCCCTCGACGGCCTGTCGCTGTTGATGATCCTGCTGACCGGCCTGTTGGGTGTGCTGTCGGTACTCTGCTCGTGGAAAGAGATCCAGCGTCACGTGGGCTTCTTCCACCTGAACCTGATGTGGATCCTGGGCGGCGTTGTCGGCGTGTTCCTCGCCCTCGACCTGTTCATGTTCTTCTTCTTCTGGGAAATGATGCTGGTGCCGATGTACTTCCTCATCGCGCTCTGGGGTCACAGTTCTTCGGACGGCAAGAAAACCCGGATCTACGCGGCGACCAAGTTCTTCATCTTCACTCAGGCGTCCGGCCTGATCATGCTGGTGGCGATCCTCGGTCTGGTCCTGGTCAACTTCAACAACACCGGCGTGATCACCTTCAACTACGCCGACCTGTTGAAGACCAAGATGTCGATGACCACCGAGTACATCCTGATGCTCGGCTTCTTCATCGCCTTCGCGGTCAAGCTGCCCGTCGTACCGTTCCACTCCTGGTTGCCTGATGCTCACGCCCAGGCACCGACCGCAGGTTCCGTCGACCTGGCCGGTATCTTGCTGAAAACCGCTGCCTACGGCCTGCTGCGTTTCGCCCTGCCGCTGTTCCCGAATGCCTCGGCCGAGTTCGCGCCGATCGCCATGACCCTGGGTCTGATCGGGATTTTCTACGGTGCGTTCCTGGCCTTCGCGCAAACCGACATCAAGCGTCTGATTGCCTTCTCGTCCGTTTCCCACATGGGTTTCGTCCTGATCGGCATCTACTCCGGCAGCCAACTGGCGCTGCAAGGCGCGGTGATGCAGATGCTGGCTCACGGCCTGTCGGCCGCGGCACTGTTTATCCTCAGTGGTCAGTTGTACGAGCGCACCCACACCCGCGACATGCGTGAAATGGGTGGCCTGTGGTCGAAGATTGCTTACCTGCCGGCCATCAGCCTGTTCTTCGCCGCCGCGTCGCTGGGCTTGCCGGGCACCGGTAACTTCGTCGGTGAGTTCCTGATCCTGATCGGCACCTTCGCCGCGGCACCCTGGGTCACCGTGATTGCCACGACCGGCCTGGTCTTCGGTTCGGTGTACTCGCTGATCATGATCCACCGTGCCTACTTCGGCCCGTCCAAGTCGGACGCGGTGCTGCATGGCATGGACGGTCGCGAACTGATCATGGTGGTCGGTCTGGCCGCACTGCTGATCTACATCGGCGTGTACCCGCAACCGTTCCTCGATACCTCTGCCGCGACGATGCATGGCGTGCAGCAGTGGCTCGGCACCGCCTTCACTCAACTCGCTTCGGCCCGGTAAGAGCGCTATGGAATTCACGACTCAACACTTTATCGCGCTAGCGCCGCTGTTGATTACCAGCCTCACCATTGTCGTGGTGATGCTGGCAATCGCCTGGCGCCGCAACCACTCGCAGACCTTCCTGATTTCCGTGGCAGGTCTGAACCTGGCTTTGCTGTCGATCCTGCCGGCCCTGAAAGTCGCGCCCCTGGCCGTGACTCCATTGCTGCAAATCGACACCTTTGCCTGCCTGTACATGGCGCTGATCCTGGTCGCCACCCTCGCCTGTGTAACCCTCGCCCACGCCTACCTCGGTGATGGCGGTTCGGGTTACCCGGGCAACCGTGAAGAACTGTACCTGCTGATCCTGATGGCCGCCGCCGGTGGCCTGGTCCTGGTCAGCGCGCAGCACCTGGCCGGGTTGTTCATCGGTCTGGAACTGCTGTCGGTACCGGTCTACGGTCTGGTGGCCTACGCCTTCTTCAACAAGCGTTCGCTGGAAGCCGGCATCAAGTACATGGTGCTGTCGGCCGCTGGCTCGGCGTTCCTGTTGTTCGGTATGGCGCTGCTCTACGCCGACTCCGGCTCCCTGAGCTTCAGCGGTATCGGTCACGCCCTGGCGGCCACCGGCCTGCCAAGCTCGCTGGCACAACTGGGCCTGGGCATGATGCTGATCGGCCTGGCGTTCAAGCTTTCGCTGGTACCGTTCCACCTCTGGACCCCGGACGTTTACGAAGGTGCTCCGGCGCCGGTCGCCGCGTTCCTGGCCACCGCTTCGAAAGTGGCCGTGTTTGCCGTGATGGTGCGCCTGTTCCAGATCTCCCCTGCGGCAAGCAGCGGCGTGCTGAGCAACGTTCTGACCATCATCGCCATCGCGTCGATCCTGTTCGGTAACCTGCTGGCCCTGACACAGAGCAACCTCAAGCGTCTGCTGGGTTACTCGTCCATCGCTCACTTCGGCTACCTGCTGATCGCCCTGGTAGCGAGCAAGGGTCTGGCCGTGGAAGCCATCGGCGTGTACCTGGTCACCTACGTGATCACCAGCCTCGGCGCCTTCGGCGTGATCACCCTGATGTCCTCGCCGTACAACGGCCGTGACGCGGATGCCCTGTACGAATACCGCGGCCTGTTCTGGCGCCGTCCGTACCTGACCGCCGTGCTGACCGTGATGATGCTGTCCCTGGCCGGTATCCCGCTGACCGCGGGTTTCATTGGCAAGTTCTACATTATCGCTACCGGTGTCGAATCCCATCAGTGGTGGCTGGTTGCTTCGCTGGTCCTGGGCAGCGCCATCGGCGTGTTCTACTACCTGCGCGTCATGGTCACCCTGTACCTGATCGAACCGAACCTGCGTCGTCACGATGCGCAACTGCACTGGGAGCAACGTGCAGGCGGCGTGATGCTGCTGGCCATCGCTCTGGTCGCATTTTTCCTGGGTGTCTACCCACAACCATTGCTGACCCTGGTTCACCAGTCGGGGCTGGTGGGTTGATCGCGTAGCGACACTCGGTAGAAAACAGAAACGGCACCTTCGGGTGCCGTTTTTGCTTTCTGGCCGTTATTGGGCCGGCATTGCTGACCTCATCTATGCATATTGCCTTTCTGGACGCCTTCGCTGGCCAGCCAGCTCCCACAGTTTTCCCGGTTGTTTGCCAATGTTGAGTACGCCGATAACCCTGCTCGCGAAGGGGTCGGCACATTCAACATCCTTGTCGCCAGGTACACCGCCTTCACGAGCAGGCTCGCTCACCGAGGTTCCTAGTCTTATCGGACGTTGGATTACAGGGACCACGGACCTAGCATCGACCACATTCCCGAGCGACAAAAAGAGATTTCCCATGCTTGATCCGATGGACTTTCGCGGCAAAGTGGTACTGGTGACCGGTGGTGGCAAAGGTGTGGGCCGTGGCATCAGCCAGCGCTTCCTCGACTGCGGCGCCGAGGTGGTGATTTGCGGTCGCGAAGCGCCGCCAACCTTGCCTGCCAGTGGCGGGCGTGGGGCGCTGTTCGTGCCTTGCGACCTGCGCGATGTCGAGCAATCCGGGCGGTTGATCGCACAGATCGTCGAGCGCTTCGGTCGCCTCGATGTACTGGTGAACAACGCCGGCGGCTCGCCGAATGCCGACGCCGCCACAGCCTCGCCGCGCTTCAGCGAAGCAATCATTCGCTTGAACCTGATCGCGCCCCTGAACCTCTGCCAGCAGGCGAATCAGGTGATGCAGGGCCAGGCTGACGGCGGTGCAATCATCAACATTTGCAGTGTCAGTGCCACCCGTTCTTCCCCGGGCACCGCGGCGTATGGCGCGGCGAAGGCCGGGCTGCTGAACCTGACCACCTCGCTGGCGGTGGAGTGGGCGCCGAAGGTGCGGGTCAACGCGGTGACCGCCGGGCTGATTCTCACCGAGCAGGCAGCTCTGCATTATGGTGACGATGCCGGTATTGCCCGGGTGGCGGCAACCATTGCGCTGCAACGCCTGGCGACCCCTGAGGACATTGGCGATACCTGTCTGTACCTGGCCTCGAGCCTGGCCCGGTATGTCAGCGGCGCGGACATCGCGGTGCATGGCGCGGGCGAGCGTCCGGCGTTTCTTGACGCTGCGCAATCCCACTCATAAAAACCCATAAAGGAGCATCAGCATGCCCGCCATTGCCAGCCACAGCGTTCATCTTGACCTCACACCCAGCGCCGCCTGGGCCAAACTGCGTGACTTGAGCCTGGCCCCGCACTATGTGCCGGGCCTTACCGGTTGCCAGTTTAATCCAGGCAGCACGGAAGGCCTCAGCGCCAGTCGACGGGTGTTTCGCAAGGGCGGTCAGTACCTGGATGAAAGCGTGATGCAATGGCAAGAAGGTATCGGCTTCCGATTGATGCTGCATAAAGACAGCAACGGCTCGCCCTTCCCGTTTCGTGAAGCGAGCTTCAGCTACGCCTTGCAACCGGAGGGGAATGCCACGCGCATTACCCTGCAAATGAACTACAGCCTGCGCGGCGGCCGGCTGATGGAGTGGCTGTTGGCGAAGGCTTTCAATAAGGTCGTGCGCCAGATTGCCGAGAACCTCAAGGCCTACTACGAAACGGGGCGGACGCAGAATCCGGATTTGGCGGTGAGCACATCCAGCATTGATGTTGCCTGACACGCCGCCTTCGCTGGCAAGCCTACGGGGGATTGGGGAGACTCACGATCCTGGTAACACCACAAAAACTGTAGGAGCTGGCTTGCCAGCGAAGAGGTCGGCACATCCAGCATTGATGTTGCCTGACACACCGCCTTCGCTGGCAAGCCAGCTCCTACAGGGGATTGGGGATGTTCACGATGTTGGGGACACCACAAAAAACTGTAGGAGCTGGCTTGCCAGCGAAGAGGTCGGCACATCCAGCATTGATGTTGCCTGACACACCGCTTTCGCTGGCAAGCCAGCTCCTACAGGGAATTGGGGATGTTCACGATACTGGCGACACCACAAAAAACTGTAGGAGCTGGCTTGCCAGCGAAGAGGTCGGCATATCCAGCATTAATGTTGCCTGACACACCGCCTTCGCTGGCAAGCCAGCTCCAATTACAGGGGTCGCCTTTGGGGTGGATGGCCTTCAGGAACGCGCCACTTGCGAGTGGGCGGCAAAACGGGTGGCAATGATTTTCCATTGGCCGCCGATACGCTGGTAACGGTCCTGATAGAACCCACCCAATTGCCGCGTCGCCCCGCTCTCGCCATCCAGGTTGAAATACCACAGGGCCCATCGGCCCTCGGCTTCATGTTCGCTGAGCACCTCGATTTCCGGGTTGGCGCCGTGGTGCAAGTCGATCACCCGCTCATGGCAGGCCAGTTCGCGGTACAGCGTGACAAAACTGTCGCGCTCACGAAAGATCCCCAGCGGCCCGTAATCGATCAACACCTCACCCTCGGCAAAGCACTCGGCAATCACCTCGACCTGCTTCAGATCGCAGGCATTGAGGTAGCGATGCTTGAGCTGGCGAATGTCCTCCAGCGCTTCAAGGCGGGCAATCCGCTGTTCGAGGTTCATGCTTCACCTCGCGCGGTTACGTTAACTTCACTCCAGAAGGCCTTCATCGAACGGATCTTGCCGTCCGCATTGAACTCCATCACATCGATCACATGCAGCGAACACGGTTGCCCGCCCCACTGCATGTCGACCCGGAACGGCATCGCACCACAACCGTTGAGCGTCGCGCGCACCGGGCCGGTCTGGGTTGCGGAGACTTTCATCGCCCCCAGCCCCTCACGGTAAAAGCGCGCAATGGCGTCGATGCCCTGCAACGGCGCGTGGCCGACCGGGTCTTCCACGCTAGCGTCATGGGCGTAGAGCGCAAGGATGCCGTCGATGTCGCTCGCATCCACCAGTTCCACGTAGCGCGCCATGGTTGCCTGGATCTGCTCTGCACTGATCATTCAGACCACCTCGAACAGCGCAGCAGCGCCCATGCCACCACCGATGCACATGCTCACCACCACGTAGCGCAAACCGCGACGCTGGCCTTCGACCAACGCGTGACCGACCATCCGCGCACCGGACATCCCGAACGGGTGCCCAATCGAAATCGCCCCGCCATTGACGTTCAAGCGCTCGTCCGCAATGCCCAGGGTGTCGCGGCAGTACAACACCTGACAGGCGAACGCCTCGTTCAATTCCCACAGGCCGATGTGGTCCATGGTCAAGCCGTGGCGCTTGAGCAGCTTGGGAATGGCGTAGATCGGGCCGATGCCCATCTCGTCGGAATTGCACCCGGCGACCGCCATGCCGCGATAGATCCCCAACGGTTCCAGGCCACGCTGCTCGGCCATCTTCGCGCTCATCAGCACCGACGCCGATGCACCGTCAGACAACTGCGAAGCATTGCCGGCGGTAATGAAACGGCCCTTTTCACTCCACTGGCCACCCGGCCACACCGGCTCCAGCGCCTTCAGGCTTTCGAGGGTGGTGTCGATGCGGTTGCATTCGTCGCGCAGCAAGGTGACGGTTTCATAACGGGTTTCGCCGGTGGCCTTGTCGACGATCATCTGACGGCTGGCCAGCGGCGCCAGTTCACGGTCGAAACGTCCGTTGCTCTGGGCCTGTGCGGTGCGCAGTTGGCTCTGGTAGCTGTATTCGTCCTGCTCGTCACGGGAAATGCCGTAGCGCGCGGAGACGATCTCGGCGGTCTCGATCATTGGGATATAGGCGTGCGGATCCAGCTCGATCACCGAAGTCGACTGATTGCGATAGAGGTTCTTGTGCTTGTTCTGCACCAGGGAAATCGACTCCAGGCCACCGGCCACAGCGATGTCGATTTCGTCGCACATGATGCCTTTGGCGGCCATGGCGATACTCATCAGGCCCGAAGAGCATTGGCGCTCGACGGCCATCCCTGCCACCGACGCCGGCAAGCCGCCGGCAATCGCGCAAAGACGTCCCAGGTTATAGGACTGCGTGCCCTGCTGCGCCGCGGCGCCGATGATCACGTCGTCCACTTCACCCGGCTCGATGCCGGCACGGCGCACGGCTTCGCGCACCACGTGGCCGCCCAGTTGCGGCGCTTCGGTGTCATTGAATGCACCGCGAAAGGCTTTGCCGATCGGCGTGCGGGCAGTCGAAACGATGACGGCTTCTTTCATGTTCAGTTCCTCGAAAATGCTGTTGGAGGTCAGGCCGGGTAATAGCGGCTGATGGTGTCGACCACGCAGCCGGGACGTTCCTCACCGTCGATCTCGACCGTGACGCGGATGGTCGCCTGCACGCCCCCCTTCACTTCCTCGACCGCGATCAATTGCGCGCTGCCGCGCACCCGCGAGCCGACGCGCACTACCGAAGGGAAACGCACCCGCTCGCAGCCGTAATTGACGCCCATGGCCAGGCCACGGACCTCGACGATCTGCGGCAGGAACAGGTTGACCAGCGACAGGCTCAGGTAGCCGTGAGCAATGCAGGCGCCAAACGGCCCACTGGCGGCCCTGAGCGGGTCGACGTGAATCCACTGGTGATCACCGGTGGCGTCGGCAAACCGGTCGATGCGCGCCTGCTCCAGCAACAGCCAGTCACTGACGCCGAGCGGTTCGCCGACGGCGTCGAACAAGGCCATCGGCGTGTCGAAAATTCGCGGCATGGTCACGCCCTCTGGCTCGACACCGACAACACTTCGCCGGTCATGTAGGAGCTGTAGTCGCTGGCCAGGAACATCATCACGTTGGCCACTTCCCAGACTTCGGCGGCGCGGCCGAACGCTTCGTTGGCCGCCAGTTGATCAAGCACCGCCTGGGGTGCGGATTTGCGCAGGAAATCGTGCAGGGCAATGCTCGGGCTGACCGCGTTGATGCGGATGCCGTAGTCCGCGGCTTCGACCGCTGCACAGCGGGTCAGCGCCATCACGCCGGCCTTGGCGGCGGCATAGTGCGCCTGCTCTTTCTGCGCGCGCCAGCCCAACACCGAGGCGTTGTTGACGATCACCCCGGCACGCCGTTCCATCATTTTCGGCAGCATGGCGCGGGTCATGCGCATGGTGCCGGTGAGGGTCACGTCGATGACCCGGTTCCACTCTTCATCGACCATGTCCACCAGCAGGCGCGAACCACCCAGCCCGGCGTTGTTGATCAGCACATCGACGCCTTGCAGGTCACGCTCGGCGCAGGCGATCAGCTGTTGCACCTGAGCTTCGTCGGCAACGTTGCAGACCTGGCCAAACACCTGTTGCAGCCCGGTGGTTTCGCGGATTTTCAGCACCGCTTCGGCCAGGCGGCCTTCGTGGATATCGCTGATCATCAACGCCCGGCAGCCTTCTTCGGCGGCACGCACCGCAGCGGAGAAACCAATCCCGGCACCCGCCGCCGCGGTGATCAGCACCGACTTGCCGCGCAGCAAACCGCGCCCTTCAACATATTGAGGTACAGACATGAACTCTCTCCTTTCAGGCGCGCGGACGCGGCTCTTTGGGCATGCCCAAGGCTCGCTCGGCGATGATGTTGCGCTGGATTTCATTGCTGCCGCCGTAGAGGGTGTCGGCGCGGCTGAACAGGTACAGCGACTGCAAGCGGGTCAATTGGTAAGGCGCGGCTTCGAGCAATTCCGCCTCGGCGCCGAGGACGTCCATGGCTAACTTGCCGAGGCTGGCGTGCCAGGTCGACCAGAACAATTTGTAGATGGTCGCCTCTTTGCGCAGCGATCCGTCCTGGCTGCCCGAGAGCATGCGCAGCGAGTTGTAGCGCATGATCCGCAGCCCGCTCCAGGCTTCGGCCAGGCGCTGGCGCAGGATCGGGTCGCGGTCGGCGCCGTTCGATTTGGCAATGGCGATGATTTCGTTGAGCTCGTTCTGAAACTGCATCTGCTGGCCGAGGGTCGACACACCGCGCTCGAAACCGAGCAGCGCCATGGCAATCCTCCAGCCATCACCCGGCGCGCCGATGATGTTGGCGGCGTCGGTGCGGGCATCGTCGAAGAACACTTCGTTGAATTCCGAGGTGCCGGTCAGTTGCTCGATCGGGCGTACGGTGATGTGCGCCTGGGCCATCGGCACCAGCAGGAACGACAGGCCACGATGGCCGACGCTGCCCGGTTCGGTGCGGACAATCACGAAACACCAGTCCGACTCGTGGGCCAGGGAGGTCCAGACTTTCTGCCCGTTGATCAGCCATTGGCCGGTGGCTTCATCCAGCGTGGCGCGGGTCTTGACGTTGGCCAGGTCGGAACCGGCGCCCGGCTCTGAATAGCCCTGGCACCAGAACGACGTACCGCTGACGATCCCTGGCAAAAAGCGCTGTTGTTGCTCGGCCGTACCGAACGCCGCGATGGTCGGCCCGGCCAGGCCTTCGCCAATATGCCCCATCCGACCGGGGCCGCCGGCGCGGGCGTATTCCTCGCTGAAGATCACCTGCTCGGTGATCGACAGTCCGCGCCCACCGTGCTCCGGCGCCCAGCCGACGCACGTCCAGCCGCCTTCGGCGAGCTTGCGTTCCCAGGCTTTGCGTTCCTCGGGAAACATGTGCTCGTCGCCCGGACCGCCGCGAAACCGCAGCGCTTCGAACTCACCGCAAAGGTTGGCGCTCATCCACTCGGCGACTTCCTGGCGGAAGCGTTCGTCCTGTTCGCTGAAACTGATTTTCATGGCTGCTCTCCCAGGATCACCGAAGCAATGCGCTCGCGATGCCAGGCCGGCAGCCCGAGGAAACTCTCGCTGGCGCGGGCACGTTTGAAGTAGAGGTGCGGGTCGTATTCCCAGGTAAAACCGACGCCACCGTGCAACTGGATCGATTCGCAGGCGCAGTGAAAATAGCTTTCCGAGCACTGCGCCTTGGCCAGCGCCGCCGCCAACGGCAGTTCGGCGGCGACCTGCGGATCACCCTGCGGATCGAGCACTTCCTGGGCGACGCACGCGGCGTAGTAACTGGCCGAACGCGCACATTCGACTTGCAACATCATGTCGGCGGCGCGGTGCTTGAGGGCTTGGAAACTGGCGATCGGGCGCCCGAACTGCTGGCGTTCCTGCATGTAGGCCACGCTGAGGTCGAGCACCTGTTGCGCACCGCCGGTTTGCTCGGCAGCCAGGCCGATGCAGGCCAGTTGCAGGACTTGCTCCAGATGCGGCCAACCTTGACCGAACTCGCCGAGCAGCGCGTCAGCTTCGAGGTACAAGCCCTTGAGCTGGATCCGCGCCTGGCGCCGGGTCTGGTCCATGGTCGGCAGCATCTGCCGTTCGATACCGGCCCGCACTGCGTTCACGG
The DNA here is from genome assembly GCF_049132105.1 of Pseudomonas sp. NFX15. NCBI lineage: Bacteria > Pseudomonadati > Pseudomonadota > Gammaproteobacteria > Pseudomonadales > Pseudomonadaceae > Pseudomonas > Pseudomonas sp. NFX15. Next base: position 134,517 of record NZ_JAFMPV010000010.1, on the reverse strand, counting down.
CAAACAGGCTGATGCCCGTTTCGCCAGTGGTTCCGGGTTGGCGGGCAGCGATGATCAACAGGTCGGCACCCTGGCCGTCAAGTACGTGCTTGAGCGTGCCGTCGAGGACAAAGCCATCGCCCTCGGCCACCACGGTTGCGTGGACATCGTCGGCTGACCAACCATTGGCGCTGCTGAAGGCCAGGGTCGCGGTCGTACTGCCGTCGGCAATCGACGGCAGCCAGCGCAGTTTCTGTTCATCGTTGGCGGCCAGCAACAGTGCCGGCGTGGCCATGCAGGCGGTGGCGAAAAACGGCGAGCACAGCAACCGCCGGCCCATCTGCTCCAGCAAAATCGCCAGTTCGACAAAGCCCAAGCCCAGGCCACCATAGGTTTCGGGGATATGAATCGCCGGCCAGTACATTTCCTGGCACAGGCGCTGCCAGAGGGCTTCGTCGAAACCCCGTTCGCTGACCATTGCCGCGCGCACGGCGGCAGAATCCGAGACATCGGCGAGGAAGCCCTCGGCCGATGCGCGGATCATTTCCTGTTCGTCGCTGAATGCAAACTCCATCGCGGCGCCTTCTGCTCGTTTGGTGGGGCGTGCGTGGCGCAACACCCCTTTGAGCATGAAGTTTGGCGCCGGCCGGACGCGGCAGAATCGTTAGCCTTGCCTAGTCCGAACGGGTGATGTCGTGGCGAGCGTGAGCGGCGCTCAGTCGTTCAGCGGCAGTCGCCCCCCATGCGCACGAGCAATGCGCCCCGCCCTGGTTTCAGGTACGGCTTGACCTCGCCCACCTGGCACGTCGCCAGGTTCTGCAGATCCGGCGCGACAGGCTCCTGCAGGAACAGCAGCCCTGCCGGGCGAGCGTCCGATTGCAACTGGGCCACGGTCAGTGGCGCCACCGGTCGGCCCATGTAGTAGACCAGGCGAATATCCGGCTCGCCGAGGGTGTACGCCTTCTGGCCCGGCTGCCCTTTCGCCAGCGTGGCCACCTGCTCAAGGCCACCGACCCGGTGCGACAGCACCCGCGCCTCGACGAACATGTAGAACACCACGAAGCCGGCCAGCATCACGTAGGGCACCACCGTCAGCACCGTGCGCCAGCGCCCCTTGAGGTCATCGAGCACCGCCGACCAATGCATCGCCAGCAGCAACGCCATCGACGGATAGACCGGCAACAGGTATTTGCCGTGTTTTTCCGTGAACAGGGAAAAAACCAGCAGCGGCAGCAGGCTGCAAATCAGCAACATGCCCGCCTCGCGGCGCGAGCGGATCATTGACCAGAACTGGCGTGGCTGCACAAAGGCAATCAACCAGAACGGGAAGAAATCCCCGGCCAAATACAGCAGGTACGCGTACCAGGCCTCGGCGCCCTGCCCGTCGATTTTCTTGACGATGTCTTCGCTGATGATCGACGCCCAGATGCCCCAGCCCTGGTTGACCGATACCGCCACGTACCAGGAACTGCCCAGCACCACGGCAATCAGCCAGCCCCAGCCGTCACACAGGTACGCTTTGGCACGCGCATCGCGGTAGATCAGGGCATAGGCCAGGATCGGCGCGGTCACCCACAACAGGCAGACCGGCCCCTTGGTCAGCAGCGCGCAACCCAGCAGTACATAACTGAGTCGACTCCACAGGACGCGGCCCTGATGGAAGATGAACTGCCAGGCCGCCAGCAAGGCGCCGAAGCACAGCAAGGTCAACAGCATCTCGATTTCCGAGCGCCGGGCAAACAGGCTGAAAGCACCGTTCGCAGCCAGGAACACCACGGCAAACAAGCCAACCTGACGTCCCGCCTGCCGGACGCCGTACGCGTAGGTGAGGATGCAGCACACAGCCGCGGCCAATGCCGACGGCAGGCGCACACTCCACTCGGTCAGGCTGCCCAGCACCGCCGTGGACACCAGGCCCGCCCAATAAAAAAACGGCGGCTTGGACAGGTACAAGTCGCCGTTCATGTAAGGCAGCAGCCAACTCCCCGCTTCGCGCATTTCGCGTACGGTAACGGCCCGACGGGCCTCGTTGACACTGAGGAAAGGTACGCTGCCCAGCCCCCAGAAAAACAGCAACGCAATCGCGATGGCCGCGAGTAGCGCAATGTTTCGGTTCGACAACGCTCCGTGCATTCCCTACTCCTTCAGGTGTTTGGTCTTAGCGATCAACTGCAAGTTACGAAAATAGACGAGAGAACCAAAGGCCTGGCCGGCAATGAACACCGGGTCTTCGCGGTAGATGGCATACGCCAGCAACAAGGTGCTGCCGACGATGCTCAGGTACCAGAAACTCACCGGGATCACGCTGCGTTTCTTGTACTCGCTGTACAGCCACTGGAGGATAAAGCGCCCGGTAAAGGCGATCTGCCCGACAAAACCGACGATCAGCCACAAGGCTTCGCGGGACAGATTCATCCTTCGATCTCCTGGGCAAGGGTGTTCAGCCGCGTGCGCTTGATCAGCCACCAGACGCCGAACAAATCGAGAATGCCGACCAGCGCACGGTCGAGATTGCCGTACTTGGAAACCCCCGCGGTGCGTGGCCGGTGGTTGACCGGGTGCACGATCATCCGTCCGTTGTGACGCTGGATCAGCGCCGGAATGAAACGGTGCATGTGGTCGAAGTACGGCAGGCGCAAGAAGGCTGCGCGTTCGATCAGCTTCAGGCCGCAGCCGGTGTCCGGCGTGGCGTCCTTGAGCAGGCGTCGACGCAGGTTGTTGGCGAACCGCGAGGCATAACGCTTGCTCGCGGTGTCGCGGCGGTTGACCCGGTGCCCGGCCACCAGTTGCACATCGGCCTGGCTCGGTTCACCGCGCACCAGCGCGAGCATGCCGGGGATGTCCGCCGGGTCGTTCTGGCCGTCGCCATCGAGGGTCGCCAGCCATTGGCCGCGGGCTTCGCGGGCGGCGTGGTACAGCGAAGTGCTCTGCCCCAGCGAACGTTCGTGATGAAGGATGCGCAGGGTGTCGAGGCCGTTGTGGCGGATCTGCCGCAGTTCCTGCAACGTCGCGTCGGTGCTGCCGTCGTCGACGACGATGATTTCGTAGGATTCATCGGCCAGTGCCACACGAATTTCCTCAAGCAGCGGCTTGAGGTTGTTCGCTTCGTTCTTGGCGGGAATCAGTACGGATACAAAAATGTCTTGGCTCATGGAGTCTCTCTCGCCTTTATCGAATTGCTTTTATCAGAGGCGAATGAAGGTGTAGTACACCGGCCGACTCGATGCAGGGTTCAGCTGTTCAGGGCGATACCGCCAACAATGCCCCGCCCCGGCGGTCACACTCGCGCGCGACCCCGCCTACGGTGCCCGGCCATTTGTAAAAAAGACGTTAATAATTCATGCACTTTTTGTCATCACTTCCCGGTCGGTGCAGCGAATTCTGTTGCGATTGACGCCTGCCCATCTAAAGTGCACCCACGTGCATGAAAAACATGAATCGGGCTAAGGACGCAGAACCATGAGCATTGAGCAAGAAACGACTGTCGATGAGCCACGCCTCAACACCACGGAAATCCGCATCCTGGGGTCGTTGATCGAGAAACAGGCCACCAGCCCGGAAACCTACCCCCTGACCCTCAATGCCCTGGTAACTGCCTGCAACCAGAAGACCAGCCGCGAGCCGGTGATGAACCTCACCCCTGGCCAGGTCGGCCAGAGCCTGCGCGCGCTCGAAGGGCGCGGCTTCGCCAAACTGGTGATGGGCAGTCGTGCCGACCGCTGGGAACACAAGGTCGACAAGGCACTGGAGTTGGTGCCGGCGCAGGTCATCCTGACCGGGTTGATGTTCCTGCGCGGCCCGCAGACCGTCAACGAACTGCTGACCCGAAGCGGCCGCATGCATGAGTTCGAGGATGCCGAACAGGTGGTGCATCAGTTAGAGCGCCTGATTGCTCGCGGTCTGGCGGTGCTGATCCCGCGTCAGGCCGGCCAGCGTGAAGACCGCTATACCCATGCCTTGGGCGACCCGGCGGACATCGAAGCGATTCTCGCGGCACGTCAAAACCCGGCCGAGCGCGGTGGCAGCGCGGTTTCAGTGGAGCGTATAGAAGAACTCGAAGCCCGCATCGCCACCCTGGAAGAACGCCTGGCCCGCCTCGAATAACCGCAAAAACCCTTGTAGGAGCTGGCTTGCCAGCAAAAACAGTCTGTCAGGCAACATCGATGCTGAATGGGCCGGCCTCTTCGCTGGCAAGCCAGCGCCTACAAGGTCCGTGCCACACACAGAAAAGCTTTGGGAGCTGGCTTGCCAGCGAAGGCAATCTGTCAGCCAACAAAAATTCTGCTAGCGGCGGGCAAACGCCACGGCTTTTTGAAATTGCTCATCCGTTGGCCGCACGCCGGTATAGAGCACGAACTGCTCCAGCGCCTGGATCGCGATCACTTCCAGGCCGGTGATGACCCGTTTGCCTTCGCGCCGCGCACGCACGATCAGTGGTGTTTCCGAGGGAATCGCCACCACATCGAAGACAGTGTCCGCTTTTTCAATCATTTCAGCCGCAAAAGCCAATTGATCGGCCTCCGCGCCGCCCGTCATGCCGACGGGGGTGACGTTGATCAATATCTGCGGGCGACGTGTCCCCAGTTCGGCCTGCCATTCATAACCCAGCGACTGCGCCAGCGCCTGCCCGGCGGACTCGTTGCGGGCGACAATCAAGCCATTGCCATAGCCGCCATCGCGCAAGGCGCTGGCCACGGCCTTGGCCATGCCGCCGCTGCCGCGCAGGGCGAAGGTCGAGTCCTTCGGCACCTGGTGTTTTTCCAGCAACTGGGCAACCGCAGTGTAGTCGGTGTTGTAGGCCTTGAGATGGCCGTCGGTATTGACGATGGTGTTGATCGATTGAATCGCCGCGGCCGATGCGTCGAGTTCGTCCACCAGGGCAATGCAGGCTTCCTTGAACGGCATCGACACGCCACACCCGCGAATCCGCAGCGCACGAATGCCGGCCACGGCGCCCGGCAAATCCTCGCTGGCAAAGGCCTTGTAATAAAAATTCAGCCCCAGTTGTTCATACAGATGATTGTGAAAACGCAGGCCAAAGTTCCCAGGACGCCCGGAAAGGGACATGCACAGCTGGGTGTCTTTGTTGGGGTTCATCTGCATGGAAAGCTCCTTCGAATGCACTTTTCAGATAGACGGGATTAGCCCCCCGTCGGGTTCTGTTCGATCATATAAGCCTGATGGCACGGGCTTTGGACAGGTTGGTAAGGAAGTCGGTACAGACCTTACACAAAATTTACCTAACGACCGTGCTGAATTTCGAAAAACCGCTGTCTTAGAGGTATCCCCGCGACAATCCTTGGGTCTATTGCAGACGCAAGCGCCGGGTTGAAGAACCGAGGAATTATCATGATCCGTAAAATCCCCACAGTAGCCTTGCTGATCGGCGCGATCGCTATCGCAGGTCAGGCGCAAGCCCATGGTGGTGGTAATGACGCGGCGGTATTTGGAGCGATCGTCGGTACGGCCATCGTCGGCTCGGCCCTGATCAACGCCAACCGGCCGGTATACGTCGCGCCGCAACCGGTCTACGCCCAACCGGCCCCGGTTTACTACGCGCCGCCACCGCCACCGGTTTACTACCAACCGGCCCCGGTCTACGTGCAGCAACCGATCTACTACCGCCCCGCGCCGGTTTACTACGGTCCGCCCCGTGGGTATTACGGCCCTCCCCATGGCTACTACGGCCCACGGTACGGTCACTACTGACGAATTCAAAAAGCCCCGCTGTCATGGCGGGGTTTTTTTTGCCTGTTTGTCGGTTGGGGTCTGGATAAATTTTGCCAAGGTCGCTCTTGGAACAATGAGCCCGGCTCAATGGAACAAGATTGACTCGACCGGATTCTGCCGTGCGGCATCAAATGGTCATATTTTTGTCATGACCGATCTGCAAGCTCGGTTCTGTCCGTCGAAAACAGTCGATAACAACAAGGACGACCACATGCCCACGCAAAACCCGCACCGCATCGTCGGTCTGTGTACCTCCAGCAAGGTCTACAACGCACTGACCGAACTCAAGCACCTGGAAGGTCATCGCAGCGCCAAGTTTCTTTCGCTGCTGACGCAGAACCTGGTGCGCAAGGGGCTGCTCAATGAGCAGGAAGTGGTGAACATGCTCGATCAGGTGGTCAACTGACCGACCAACGGTCATTTGCCCCCGTTGGCATCAATGACTACTATCGAAAACGTTGATTACCCGCCAAAGCACCGGGACCTTAAAGTAACTCCACAGATTGATGGAGGTACTTGTCATGTCCCAGGTTCAAATCATGTCCGTTATAGGTAGCGCCGTTCCCGCACAGCTCAGACAGCTGGGCATGCTGGCTTGCTGGTATCTGGTCCAGGACGGCGAGCAGATCAGCGGCCCGCTGACTTCGCTGCCCGCGGCCCAGGCGCTGTCGCAACGCCTGCGTACCGGCCAGTCTGGCAGGCTCAGCGCCTAAGGCAACTGCACCCGTGGTTTGGTTTCGATGAAAATGGCCCAGCTCGACATGAACAGGGCCGCGATCAGCGGACCGATGACGAAGCCGTTCAAGCCGAAAATCGCCAGGCCGCCGAGGGTCGAGATCAGGATCATGTAGTCCGGCATCTTGGTGTCCTTGCCCACCAGCAATGGCCGGAGCAGGTTGTCCACCAGCCCGATCACGAAAACCCCGAACAGCCCCAGCACCACGCCCTGCCAGATCGCTCCGGTCAGCAGGAAAAATGCCGCCACCGGCGCCCAGACGATACCCGCTCCTACTGCTGGCAGCAGCGACAGGAATGCCATCAATACCGCCCAGAGCAATACGCTGGGAATGTCCAGAAACCAGAAAATCCCGCCACCCAACGCGCCTTGCGTGATCGCCACCAGCAGGTTGCCCTTCACCGTGGCCCGCACGACGCGATTGAACTTGAGCTGCAATCGGCGTTTCTGCTGTTCCTGCAACGGCACCGCCGTGCGTATTTTGCGCGCCAACTCGGCACCGTCGCGCAGAAAGAAGAACAGCAGGTACAGCATGATGAAAAAACTGACGACAAACTCGAACGTGCCCTGGCCGAAACTGAACGCCTGGGTCGCCAACACCTGTCCGCCAGTCATCGCGCTTTTAACAATCTTTTCTCGCAGCCCGTTCAGCTCGCCCATGCCGAAGCGATCCAGCAGATGCTGGAAATACGGCGGCAGGCTGTGCTTGAACTGCGACACGTAGCCGGCGATGTCCAACTCGCCACTCTCGACGCTTTTGTAGAGCGCCGCGCCCTCCTGAACCAGCAGGACGCTGAGGATGATCACCGGCAGGATTGCAATCACCAGGCAGATGCTCAACGTGCACAGCGAGGTGAGGTTGCGTTCCCAGCCGAACTTCAGTTGCAGCCGGCGCTGCATTGGCGCGAAGACGATGCCGAGGATCACCGCCCAGAACACCGCGCCGTAAAACGGCAGCAAGATCCAGATGAACGCCACGCTCACCAGCGCCAGCACAACCGTCAGCGATCTATCGTGAAGCGTCGATTCGTTCATATCCGTTCCAGGTCAGCCCGTGGGAGCGAAAAGTGACGCCCTGAGGGTTAGTCCTCGGCGGCGCACGCGAGTGCCATCGGTTTGTTGATCAAGCATAGATCCAGGGCAATGAACCACTGCCCTTTCGGTGCAGGCCAATACGGTGAACTGGGCGAGTGTCGAGTTCTGGCAGGAGCAAGGCTTGAGCCGGATTATCCTCTCGCGGGAGTTGTTGCTTGAGGAAAGCCGAGATCCGCGGGCAGGTGCCGGCCATGGAGCTGGAGGTGTTTGTGCACGGCTTGTTTTGGTTTTTGTGTCAGGCGAATTCTTCGTGGAGCATTGCTACGAACGCTTCGCGCGCCGGGTGCACGCCGGCGTTTTCGTGCCAGTAGAACAGGCTCTCAATGGCCGTCAGTCCAGGAAACTCGAACGCCACACAACCGGCGCCCTTGGCGTACTGCTCGAAAACCCCTTTTGTCACCAGCGCCACGCCCGCCCCGGCGCTGACGCAACCGACAATCGCGCCATAGCTGGCCAGGCTGACAATCGGCAACGCCAACCCGTTGCGCAACAACCAATGTTCCATCGCCGCCCGGTACGGACAGCCCTGAGGCCAGAGGAACATGGTCTTGTCGTGCAGGTCGGCCACGTCGTGCAGCGGCCCGAGGGAGGTCGAGGCAATCAACAGCAATTCCTCGCGGTAGGTCGGCGTGCGCTTGAGATGTGCACGTTCGACGTCCACCGCGACAATCGCACCGTCGAGCTTGTGGTTGGCCGTGTCGTCGAGCAACTGCGCCCAAGTGCCGGTGGTCAGCTCCAGCGCCACCTGCGGGAAACGCTTGTGGAACTTCGCCAGCAATCGTGGCAAGCGCCCGGTGGCCGACGACTCGATGGCGCCGATACGCAGCGGGCCGGAGGGTTCGGCGCACGGATCGACCGCACGCTTGGCCTCGGCGGTCAGGGCGAGGATTTTCGAGGCGTAGACCAGGAAGGTTTGCCCCGACGGACTGATGCGCAGTCCTCGGCCTTCACGCAGAAACAACGCGACACCCAACTCGGCCTCGAGGGCCTTGATCCGGGCGGTGATGTTCGACGGCACGCAATGCAGCAGCTCGGCCGCACGGGCGATGCTGCCGACGTCGGCCACGGTCTTGAACATGCGAATCTGTGCCAGCTCCATACATCATCCAGAGTGAACGGTTGGCGCAGTATAAGTCAGTTGTGGCGAACGATGGGCTTTCTGATACTCGTAGCATCCACCACAGGTGCACGACCATGACGCCGCTCACACCCTCCCCCGTTTCTCCCTGGAAAATCATCCTGGCCATGGCGTTTGTCGTGGCGTGCTGGGGTTATTCCCCGACCGGCATCCATATCGGCCTGCGGGCCTACGACCCGGTGCACCTGGCACTCCTGCGCTTTTTGCTGGCCTCGGTGTTCATGGCGGTGGTCGCGCTGATCAAGGGCATTCGCCTGCCAAGCCTGCGCGACCTGCCGCTGATGTTCGGCCTGGGCTTCTTTGCCGTGAGCCTGCACCACGTGGCGATCAACTTTGGGCAACAGGGTGTCAGCGCCGGCGCCTCCAGCGTTCTGGCGCAGACCACGCCACTGTTCAGCACGCTGATTGCGCGCTTCGTGCTCAAGGATCACGTCAGCCTGTGGCGTTGGGGTTGCGTGCTGCTCGGGTTGCTCGGCGTGGTGATTGTGGTGGCGGGTGACCATGGCCTGGGCAGCATCGATGCCCATGGCTTGCTGATCCTGTTGGCGGCGGTGTCCTGGAGCCTCTACTTCGCCCTGCAAAAGCATCACACCGGGCGCTACGACGGGTTGACGCTGGTGTGTTACACGGTGTGGTCCGGGACGGCGCTGTTGTTGGTTTTCTTGCCCGGCCTGGCGGACCAATTCGCCCAGGCGCCGCTGCGCGTGCAGGTCGCCGTGTTCACCCTGGGGATTTTCCCCAGTGCCCTGGCGTATCTGGCCTGGGCCTATGTGCTGGCGCACGTTGACTTGAGCCGGGCGACGATGACCCTGTATCTGACACCGCCAACGGCGATGGTCATTGCGTCCAGTGCGCTCGGCGAGCGACCGACGCTGATGATCGTGATCGGTGGGCTGGTGGTGTTGGCGAGTGTGTTGGCGTTGAATCTGGAGCGGCGGGCTGTGGTTGCTCAGGCTGTCAGGGCCTGATTCAGGTTTTTCGCTGGCAGGTCTGGCGCTATCGCGGGCAAGCCCGCTCCCACAGGGTTTTAGGGTGCCGCAGTTCTTGAGTACAACCGCAGAACCTGTGGGAGCGTGGCTTGCCCGCGATGAACGATAACGCGGTATCACTGACCCTCAACTGGGCGCAAACCGGTCACGGCTGTTAGTCAGGTGCAACCACATCGCCGCCCGCGCCGCATCCGGGTCCTGGCGCTTGATGGCGTTGAGGATCGCCTCGTGTTCAAGGTTGGCCAACTGACCCAGCTTGCTCAAATCCACCGCGCCGCGCTCGGCGGCATTGACCCGGGTGCGCGGAATCATCGCATTGCCCAGGTGCTGCATGATCTCGGTGAAGCACAGGTTGCCGGTGGCTTCGGCGATCAACAGATGAAAGCGCCGGTCGGCTTCGACGCAGCTGTCGTTGTTGGCCAGCAGGCTTTGATAGTCGTCCAGCGCTTCACGCATCTGCAAGAGGTGCAGGTCGCTGCGACGGCTTGCCGCCAGCGCCGCCGCCTGGGTTTCCAGGCCCATGCGCAACTCCAGAATGCTGCGCACCCCCAGCGCCGTGTCGACATTCAGCCGCAGCCCCTGCTCCGGCGCGCGCTCGATCACGAACGTGCCAATGCCATGGCGGGTTTCCACCAGCCCCGAGGCCTGCAACTTCGAGATCGCCTCACGCACCACCGTGCGACTGACCCCGTGTTCCTGAACGATGGTGTTTTCCGAGGGCAACTTGTCGCCGGGCAACATCTGCCCGAGCAGGATGCGCTGGGTCAATTTCTCCACCAGGTCATGGGCCAGGTTATGGCTGCGCTTGCGAGCAGGTACTTCGAGGTCTTCTTGCATGAGGCTGTCCACCAATCAGGGCTATCGAATCGTAGCACCGCGCCTGGTGGGAATCCTGATAAATCTCGCCAAACTTGTATGACAACACTCAACTTAAAGCCCATTTCCAATCAAGAAACACTCCAACCAGCACTGAAAAAAGTATAAAAATCCTCCTTAAAAGCTCATTTTTGTTGAATCTGCGTGGTTGCGCAGTGAAAAAACGTAGTTGTATGATGTCTATCAACAACGCAGCACTCAGCTTCACCCCGCATAAAAATAACGAGTGGGAGAAAACGCAGTGAATACATCCATCTCCGGGATGCACGACAACGCCAATTCAGCGCTGAAGTCCGCCATCGCCAAAGTCAAACGCCACGTCTTGCCGCTGTTCGTCATCATGTTCATCGTCAATTACATCGATCGGGTGAACATCGGCTTCGTCCGCGCCCACATGGAACACGACCTGGGCATTGGCGCTGCCGCCTATGGCCTGGGTGCCGGACTGTTCTTCATCGGTTACGCGCTGTTCGAAGTGCCTTCCAACATCCTTCTGCAAAAAGTCGGCGCGCGCATCTGGCTGACCCGGATCATGCTGACCTGGGGCTTGGTGGCCGCATGCATGGCATTCATCCAGAACGAAACCCACTTCTACATCCTGCGTTTTCTGTTGGGTGTGGCCGAAGCGGGGTTCTTCCCCGGGGTGATCTACTACTTCACCCGCTGGTTGCCCGGTGTCGAGCGCGGCAAGGCGATCGCCATCTTTCTCAGTGGCTCGGCGATTGCCTCGCTGATCTCCGGCCCGCTGTCCGGGCTGCTCCTGCAAATCAGCGGCCTGGGCCTGCACGGCTGGCAGTGGATGTACTTCATCGAAGGCATGTTCTCGGTGGGGTTGTGCGTGTTCGTCTGGTTCTGGCTGGACTCCAAACCCCACGACGCCAAATGGCTGAGCCGCGAGGAACAGGACGCGCTGGTCAAGGCCATTGATGACGAACAACTGGCCCGGGAAGCGGCGACGCCGATCAAACCGTCACTGGGCAAGTTGCTCAAGGACCGCCAGATCATCCTGTTCTGCCTGATCTACTTCTTTATCCAGCTGACCATCTACGCCGCGACCTTCTGGCTGCCGAGCATCATCAAGAAGATGGGCGACCTGAGCGACGTCCAGGTCGGGTTGTTCAACTCGATTCCGTGGTTGCTGTCGATTGTCGGCATGTACGCCTTCGCGTCCCTGTCGGCCAAGTGGAAACACCAGCAGGCCTGGGTCGCCGCTGCGCTGCTGATTGCGGCCGCCGGGATGTTCATGTCCACCACCGGCGGGCCGGTGTTCGCGTTCGTTGCGATCTGCTTCGCAGCGCTGGGCTTCAAATCGGCCTCGTCACTGTTCTGGCCGATTCCCCAGGCCTACCTGGATGCACGCATTGCCGCTGGCGTCATCGCGTTGATCAACTCGGTGGGCAACCTCGGTGGCTTCGTTGCGCCGACCACCTTCGGCCTGCTGGAAGAGCGCACCGGTTCCATTCAGGGCGGGCTGTACGGCCTGGCCGCGACCTCGATCATCGCCGCCATCATCGTGTTTGCCGCCCGCAACAAACCCAAATCCGCGCCTGCCGTCGAATCGGCCAAAGCTGCGCCACGTCACGCCTGAAAGGATAAGAAAATGACCGCACAAGACATCGCCAAGGCCCCGATCATCACCAGCATGCAGATTGTTCCAGTGGCCGGCCACGATGGCATGCTGCTCAATCTGAGCGGCGCCCACGGCCCGTTTTTCACCCGCAATATCGTGATTCTCAAGGACAACGCCGGTCACACCGGCGTCGGCGAAGTGCCGGGGGGCGAGCGCATTCGCCAGACCCTCGAAGATGCGCGCAGCCTGGTGGTCGGCAGTCCGATTGGCACATATCAGAAGATCCTCAATCAGGTACGCCAGACCTTCGCCGACCGCGATGCCGGTGGCCGCGGTTTGCAGACTTTCGACCTGCGCATCACCATCCACGCCGTCACCGGCCTTGAAGCCGCCTTGCTCGATTTGCTCGGCCAGCACCTGGACGTGCCGGTGGCCGCCCTGCTCGGTGAAGGCCAACAGCGCGATGAAGTGAAGATGCTGGGTTATCTGTTTTATGTCGGCGACCGCAACGAAACCGACCTCGCCTACCGCAGCGAACCGGAAGCCGACAACGACTGGTTCCGCGTGCGCCACGAGCAAGCCATGACCGCCGACGCGGTGGTGCGGCTGGCCGAGGCGGCCCATGCCCGTTACGGCTTCAAGGACTTCAAACTCAAGGGCGGTGTGCTCAGCGGCGACGCCGAAATCGAAGCGGTCACCGCCCTCGCCGAACGTTTCCCCGATGCACGCATCACCCTCGACCCCAATGGTGCCTGGTCGCTGAAAGAAGCGATCCGTTTGTGCCGCGACCAGCACCGCATACTGGCCTATGCCGAAGACCCGTGCGGCGCGGAAAACGGTTATTCGGGACGCGAAGTCATGGCCGAGTTCCGCCGGGCCACGGGCCTGAAAACCGCAACCAACATGATCGCCACCGACTGGCGCGAGATGGGCCACGCGATCCAGTTGCAGTCGGTCGATATTCCGTTGGCCGACCCGCACTTCTGGACTATGCAAGGCTCGGTGCGCGTGGCGCAGATGTGCCACGAGTGGGGCCTGACCTGGGGTTCGCACTCCAACAACCACTTCGACATCTCCCTGGCGATGTTCACCCATGTCGCGGCGGCCGCGCCGGGCGAGATCACCGCCATCGACACCCACTGGATCTGGCAGGACGGCCAGCGCCTGACCAAGGCCCCACTGCAAATCGTCGACGGCTGCGTGCAGGTGCCGCAGAAACCGGGGCTGGGGGTGGAACTGGACATGGATCAGGTCGCCAAGGCCCACGAACTCTACAAAGGCATGGGCCTGGGCGCGCGGGATGACAGTGTGGCGATGCAGTTTTTGATTCCGGGCTGGAAGTTCGACAACAAGCGGCCGTGCCTGGTGCGTTGAATCAACGGTTGCGCGTGGCCGCCTGTTGGCGGCCGATTTTAAAAAGCGCTCGGAGCATGGCGCTTAAGCCCCTAAAATGACGCGCAACCGAATCAACGACGGATGAACCAACATGGACAGGCTGAATACCATCGCCGCTTGCATGGCGATATTCGCCGCAGGCCAGTGCGTGGCGCAGGATCAAATCGAGACAGTAGTGAACGCCGCTGTACAACCGGTGATGCAAGCCGAGGGTATTCAAGGCATGGCCGTGGCGGTCACCGTCAACGGCCAGGCGCATTACTTCAATTATGGCGTCGCCTCCAAAGACACCGGCAGCCGGGTGACCCAAGACACCCTGTTCGAAATCGGCTCCGTCAGCAAGACGTTTACCGCCACGCTCGCCGCTTATGCCCAGGCCACCGGCAAACTGTCACTCAACGACAACGCCAGCCAAGTGCTGCCGGCGTTGCGCGGCAGCGCGTTCGACCACATCAGCGTGTTGCAACTGGGCACCTACAGCGCCGGTGGTTTGCCGCTGCAATTCCCTGCTGAGGCTGACTCCGCCGACAAGATGCTCGGTTATTTCAAACAGTGGAAACCGCTCTATCCCGCCGGCAGCCAGCGCCTGTATTCAAACCCCAGCATCGGCCTGTTCGGCTACCTCGCCGCCCATAGCCTGGGCCAGCCGTTCGATGAGCTGATGGAGAAAACCCTGCTGCCGAAACTGGGTTTGCAACACACCTACCTGCACGTGCCCAAAGACCAGATGGCGCGTTACGCCCAAGGCTATGACAACGACGGCCATCCGGTGCGCGTCAACCCCGGGGCGCTGGATTCCGAGGCGTACGGGGTGAAGACCAGCGCTGCCGACCTGCTGGCCTATGTCAACGCCAATCTGAAACCCGCATCACTGGAACAGCCGTTGCAGCAAGCCATCGCCCTGACGCACAGCGGTTACTACACCGTTGGCGACTTGACCCAGGGCCTGGGCTGGGAGATGTACCGCTACCCGATCACCCAGGATCGTTTGCTCGACGGCAACTCCACGCCGATGGCCATTCAGGCGCATAAAGTGCAGTGGCTGAACCCGCCGCAAGCGCAGCCGCAGGACGTGCTGATCAACAAGACTGGCTCAACCGGTGGCTTCGGCGCCTACGTGGTGTTCGTGCCCTCGAAAGACATCGGCATTGTGATGCTGGCCAACAAAAACTATCCGAATGCGGAGCGGGTCAAGGTGGCTCATCGGATATTGAATGCGCTGGCGCAATAAGACGGCCTGGTAAGGGTGACGCCCCGTCACCCTTATGCGTTTGACACAAGATTCATCGGCGCAATGCATGCGCACTGGCGCGGCGAGCTTGCTCGGGAAGGCGTGGTGTCAGTCGACATTTGTATGTCCTGATACACCGCTTTCGCGAGCGAGCTTGCTCCTACAGGGTTGTGTTTATTGATGTTGAATTAATCGTCTGGTTGTTCTGCGGGTTTGGCCGGCTTGGCTGACTTGGCTGACTTGCCTGGTTTTGTGCCCTTGGTGCCCTTGGCCGCTGGCTCGGCTTCGGGAGCCGGCGTCACCACGGCCGCGGTAAATTCTTTCTCGGCGGCTGGCAGTTGATCAACGGCGCTGAAGATATCTTCCAGCTTGATCGTGTCCGACTGTTCAAGCTTCTTCTCGCCATCCTTGCCGACCAGGATCACCTTGGTCTTGGCGCCGGCACCCAATTTCAGCGAGCGGATCAGCGCCGCCGTGTCCTGTGGCCCCATGTCCTTGCCATCGCGTTGGCCCATCAGGTTGAGCACGGTGTAGAGCACCATGCTGCGGTCGGTGAAGCCCTTGCGATTGGCCGGTTCATCCAGCGACTTTTTCAGGCTGACCCACGTTGGATCGACAGTGCTTGGAGCGATGACAATCAGTGGCCTGGCCCTGCCCTTGTCCATGTCCAGCGGTGAGTCGCCATCAGCGGCGAACAAGGGGCCGGCAATCGCCAGCAAAGTAGCCAGGGTCAATGACCTGATGAGCATGCGCATCTCCTTTTGATATCCACGCTCTAATGATTGCGCATCGCGGCGATCGTTCCGGATGACGAACCGCAAATATGTTTCGCCTTGTCCCAAGCTTAGGTCAGGGCGGTCATTGCGCAACAGGTCGGGGAAATCTCAGGGCGCCCGGGAAACAGGCCTGGCGGATTGAGTCAGAATGCTTAATGCTACCACAGAGGTAGCTTGTAAAATTATTACCTATAAAATCAGCTACATACTGATCAATTCATCACCCAAATCCATCATTACGTAAAGTTTCATGAGAAAAAAGCTGAAATTCTTTACAACCCCGCGTCGGCGAATCCACGTCCTTTCGCATGGAAGACTCTGCCTGGCCTTTACAGGATTAAAATGCAAATGTCTCTGCCCCTTGGATGAGCATTTCCTCTACCAAACGCGTGCCCTGCGTGGTGGTGAGCATCTTCATTGGGCTCATTCCGGAAAGCGTTTTTTAGGTTTGGAAAGCCAACGCTTAGCTTTTTCACCGTCACCAAAAGCGCGAACGCCATAGCAGTGATGTGGATGACTCGGAACAATCGATCACTTTCGTGCACCGTGAGCTGCAGCTCACGTGCTAACCTCGAATTGAGCGTTTTAAGAGAAATGATCTGATTGCGCTCTATCCGATTTAGCACTCCAAGCTGGCAAAGGGCTTCAACTCTACTGGGAGAGAAACCAGCTTCAATAAGCTTGTGAATGTCTTCACCTGAGTCACTTAAAGGGATTCCAAGCAGCAGTTCCAGCCTAATCCGGTAAGTTATACCTCACTCCAAGCAAGCAACTGCTTGCAGCGGAGAAGGCTGGCCTGTTATTTCATGATCCTCAGCAAACTTGCACTTGTGACTGTGCGCTGCACATTGGCGGTCGCCAGTTGACGATCTTCGTCCTGCCATCGATGTGGCCTACCACTCGACGAAGGACCTTCTGGAACTGATCGGGGACATCCTCGATATATGCCCGCATCGAGTCCGGGCACCTGAGCCTGAATCCGGAACGGGTCAATCCAGAGGAATTCGTGGCGTCGGTGGCGCGTATCTTCGACGGCCTGGCCAGGCAGAAGGGGCAGGAACTG
Organism: Pseudomonas sp. NFX15; assembly: GCF_049132105.1. Taxonomy (NCBI): domain Bacteria; kingdom Pseudomonadati; phylum Pseudomonadota; class Gammaproteobacteria; order Pseudomonadales; family Pseudomonadaceae; genus Pseudomonas; species Pseudomonas sp. NFX15. The sequence goes on along the minus strand of NZ_JAFMPV010000010.1, from coordinate 117,939 downwards.
CAACTGGAACTCAACCCGGCCAACCCGACGATCGACGTGTTGCTCGATCCCTTGCGCTTCAAGCAGGTGTTGTCGAACCTGATTAGCAATGCCATCAAGTTCACCGAGCACGGCCAGATCAGGATAATTGTCGCCCTGCACCTGACCGGCGAAACTGATCAGGTTCAAATGCTCCTGCTGGTCGAAGCAAGTGGCCCGGCGATCAGCGATGAGGAACAGCAACGCCTGTTCGAACCTTTCGCCCAGGCTGGCAAGGCCGGACAGTTGGCCTGGGGCGGTGCCGGGCTTGTCCTGGTGATCCGCCGTAGCCTGTGCGAAATGATGAACGGCAGCCTGCAGTTGAGCAGCCAGCCGGGCGTCGGTACCCGGGTAAGGCTTTCATTGCCGTTACCCACACTGCCTCGCGAATCCAGGAAGCAAACAGCCGAGCCGCCCATCCACTGCGCCACGGTCCCATTGAATGTGCTGGTGGTCGACAACCACGCGGCCAATCGCCTGCTGATGTGCCAGCAACTGGAGCTCCTGGCCGTCGAAATTCATTAGAAATGAAACTGAATTCATTAAAAATGAAATCAGCCAACCATTGCCAGCCGTATTGCTAAACCCAAAAACGGCAGCATCGGCGCCTTTTATGAAAGGCCTACGTTGTGAAGCCACTGTGGATCCAACCGGTCGTCACCGGCAGTCATGGGTCGATTTCTGTCGGTCACGACCGGCACGAAGCGGCCATCAGCGGTCAGCATCAGGCTTCAACTGGCGAAGACATTGCGAGCATAATGAATCATGCCCGCCAAGACCAAAGTGTGAGTAACGTCATGACCGAAGCCCAGCGCTGGACAGTGAAATGCCAAGATCCTGCCGATGGAAGTGGCGACGTCATCATTGACTTGCCGCCGGACCTACTGGCCAGTTTAGGACTGAGCATCGGCGACGTACTGACCATTGAAGTGATCGGCGGCGCGATAGTTCTGACGCCGAAGTCGAGCGACTTAGCTACACCCTGAATCGTGCCGGCGCGCTTTACCTAATCTTCAAACGGGCAAATGCGAACGGCACATCTGAGCGGCGGCGTTTGGGCACTGATCCGGCGGCGAAAGTCCGTATGGGATGTGGACTCAACCGTTCGCGAGGGCAGCAATCGGCGAACAAGAGACTTGCTTGGCGCCTGCTGGGAAGCGTGACTTACATCGACTTGACCGATACCACTTCTACATAACGGAATTTTTTCCTGGCTGCTTTGGTGGCTTCCTGCTCTGCCAGCAGCGTACTCAGAGTATCGGCTTCATAGAGATCTTAAGCGTCGTTCCTTCAAACTCATTGCCCACACGGAGGGTCACCAGAAGCCTCGGGGTACAGGCTTTGGGGACCTTCTTTTTCGCCACCTTTGATAAGGGTACGGCAGCGACGTCCGGCTGGATTTCTTCCACGGGGGCGGTGCTAACCGGCGCAGATATTTCAGCATTGCCGAATAAAGCTTGGCGCATCTCTTCTTCGGTCCATTCTTCGTTCATGCAGCTTCTCAAGGGCCTGATCACTAAACCAGCGCAATTCTAACAGTTAGTCTTGGCGAAGCAGTTTCCAGCACTGGAATGTGTTCTGGGCGATAGTGATGGTGATTTTTCAGATGCTTCTACTGAACCTAATGCTGCTATGACGAGGCTTATAGGGCAATTATAGTCAGCGAGATAATTCAGGATATTCGGGAATGGCTCGTCGTCCACTTATGGCTGATTCTGTTGAAAAAGTCGGCAAGAGTCTGCGACGTCTGCCAGTGCTCCACTCGCGTAAAGATTCCCTTAAAGCCAGTAAGATTGACCGCCTATCCGCACTGCGGATGCAAAAACCAGCAATCCACCTTGACTAATTTCAGTCCGCATTCCCGGTGGGTCAGTTTTCAATCAGCGCCGACAGGCTGGATCGCCGCCACGCATCTTGGCGTTGCCGAGCCAGTGCGTCTGCTTGAATCGCTGGTATCATCATAGATTGCGGCGGGCTAGCGGTGCAGTGTCTGATCTTCAGGCGCTGGCTCCGAGCAAGGCTGGAAGTATGCCAAATGCACTCTGCAACCCAAGATGCTTGAGCAATTGACACCACAAGGTACTCACGCGAAATCAGCTGGATGCAACGCTTGCCCAATATTAACCTTGCAACGCATAGTTAGGTATTACCTGGAAAATCAACATATGCTTCACCTTTTAGGGACTTGATCCGCCAACGCTCCGCGTACCGAGCCGAGGGTGGCAGGCTGAACGTCAAACTGTCAGTAACAGTGCCCCTCCGGGAGCTCCCCCGCCTGTAGACACCACCGCTACTTGCGGATTGCCGCCGACCTGGCGGGCGCCCGACTCGCCCCATAGCTGCTGGCAGGCTTCATGTAAAAGCCCGAAACCTTGAAGTCGACCCCCTGACAGTTGGCCGCCGCCGGTATTGAGTGGCAACTCGCCGCTGAGCGAGATTCGTTTACCGCCCTCGACGAATCTGCCGCCTTCACCCTCAGGACAAAATCCCAACAACTCAATCCAGCACAATGCATTGAACGTGAATCCATCATAGAGCTGCGCCAGATCCACATCTGCCGGCTTCAGATCTGTCCTAGCCCACATCGAGTCACACGCCCCGCGAATTAGCGGCTCATGATCAAGGTTACCCTGATCCCAGCTCCAGCGCTCGCTGGTCGCTGTTCCGATCGCCTCGATCTTTAAGGGATTGGGGCGTCGGGTGTCTAGAGCCGCATCAGCCCGTGACAACACGAGTGCCACGGCACCATCACAAGGCACATCGCAATCATAAAGTCCAAAAGGAGAGGAAATCATCCGTGCAGATAGATAGTCGTCCATCGACATTGGGTTACGGTAAATTGCTGATTCATTCAGTTGCGCATTAGCACGAGCGTTTAGAGCAATCGCGCCCAGTTGTTCACGCGTCGTGCCATAACGATGAAAATGTCGCGTTGCGTAGAGACTGATCCAGTTTGCCGCTGAGAATGCGCCGAAAGGCGCTCGCCATCGGTCATCTCCACAGATAATGCGGCTTGCGCTCTGCCCATCTCCGGCTCGTTGCAGACTTTGGGCGGTCGACTCCCAGGTCGCACGAAAAATAAGCGCATGTCGACACAAACCCGCCGCTAACGCGAGCGTTGCCTGTACCAGCGCGCCCGTATGACCAGCCATTTCATGGCCAGAGTTAAACCATCGGGGTTGAAAGCGAAACAGTTCTTCAATGTCGGAAATCCCGGCACCGCTATACCCATCAGCGCTAAGCGGCCCAGGGTGCGAAGACAACCCGTCAATATCCTTGCGCTCAAGTCCGGCGTCGCTGATGGCATTGAGACATGCCTGCGCTGCGAGCGCGCGGGGATCGCCACCCAGCCGGCGGCCGATTTTCGACATGCCGATTCCGGTGAGCCGGACCTCGCTTTCGACTTTTGCGCTCATTCGACCTCCGGCGTGAACAACGGGAGCCAGGTTGGCCCGACCTGTTCAAAGCAAACTCGCACGGGAAGCCCGATGCGAACCTCGGAAATTTCAACGCCAATCAATCGTGTGGTCAGACGCACGCCTGGCGCGTCATCAAACTCCACGATCGCGAGGATGTAGGGTGGAGTGAATGCAGGATGCCAAAGGTGGTGATTAACAGTGAAAGTGGCAACGTGGGCCCGGCCACTTACAGTAGTGAGTTCAACTTCATCACTCAAGCAGCGCGGACACAGCGGCGCGGGGGGATGGATGAAACAGCTGCAAGACTGACACCGTTGCAGCTTCAGTAGCCCCAGCGCGCCGGCGCTCCAGAACTCTTCTGTTCCAGCAGTGATCTGCGGGTAGGGACGTAATACGCTAATATCTTGATCACAGTGGGCCACGGGTTCAAAGGGTGGCTTGGTCATACTCACCTCGCAGACGCTCAACCAAACTCGCGACAGCTGGCACATCGTCGATTGAGCCAACTCCGTGCCCCGCGCTCCAGACATCCCGCCAGGCCTTGATTGGCTCAGGCAAATCAGGCTGAAACAAGCCTTTGCGCGGCGGCAGACTGTCCGGATCGAGCCCGGCAGCAATGATCGAGCCGCGCATGAATGTGGCGTTGAAGCCAGAAATGCATTCAGTGACCATCACATCTGCAGCTTGCTGTGAAACCAACAGCGCTTTGTATTCGGCTGACGCCAGCGATTCCTCAGTAGCGCTGAAACGCGTGCCCATGTAGGCATAGTCGGCGCCCATTATCTCGGCCGCTCGGATAGAGCGACCTTCGCTGATGCCGCCCGCGAGGACAATCACGCCCTGCCAGATACGCCTGACTTGCTCGACAAACGCGAAGGGATTCATTGTACCCGTGTGCCCACCCGCGCCCGCTGTCAACAAAATGAGCCCGTCAACCCCCGCCTCAATGGCTTTACGCGCGTGTTTCAGATTGGCAACGTCGTGAAACACCAGTCCCCCATAGGCATGTATTTTAGCGACGACATTTTTTGGGTCACCGACACTGGTGATGACAAGCGGTACTTTATGGCGTTGCACTGTTTCGAAATCAGCAATAAATCGCGGTTTGCTTTCATCGTGAACGACCAGGTTTACCGCATAGGGCGCAGAGGGTCGTTGTGGATGTTCACGTCGCTCTTGCTCCAGCGCGTGACGGATGTCCAGGATTGCTTGCTCGGCGTCTTCTGCAGAGCGCGCATTGGCGACTGGGTAAGAGCCGATGACACCTGCCTTGCAGGCGGCAATAGTCAGCTCGGTGCCAGAAACCAGAAACATAGGGGCGACGATGAGCGGAAGGCCCACGCTACCCCGCAGTGTTTGAGTATTTAAATTCATGATGATGCTCACGCCTAAGAGATCAGAAAATTGATCAGCGAATGGCCGAACGCGCCCGCAGCGCAGCAAGTTCAGCCTCATCAACCCCAAGTTCACGAAGTATTTCGTCGGTATGCTGCGCAAAACGGGGGCCGGCGCGTAATTCACCAATATGGCACTCATCAAATTGTGCGGGCGAGACTGCCGCCCGATAGCTCGCCCCATCGGAGCGGTCCACGGTACCAATGAATCCATTGACCAAAGACTGGGGATCATTCAGTGCTTCTAATGGCGTTCTGACTGGCGACCAAACTCCTTTGAGAGTACGTAGCCGGACGCACCAATCGTCCAGATCGCGACGCGCAAATATTGTGTTGAGTTCTGCCGTCAGTGCGTCCCGATGCGTGTGCCGCGCTTCGCTGTCAGCGAAGCGCGAATCATCGAGCAAATACAAGCTTTCTAAATGCGCCACCAAATCAGGCCACCAACTATCAAAAAGTACGCATAAAGATAACCAGCGCCCATCACGCGTTCGGTAATTGTTGGCAAGCGCCAGTGTTGGTGTCGCTTGTGGGCGAGTCGCCATAGGGGGCGCTCCAATTCCGGTCGCCAATAATGGCTGAGACATCAGGAACGTCCCCACCATGAGCAACGCGTTGTCAACAACAGCACCGCACCCGGTGCGCTCTCTTCGGAAAAGTGCAGCTGCGATAGCGCCAGCCAATGTCACGCCCCCTGTCAGGTCGCCGATGGAGCCAGGTTGCCAAGGTGGCGCCTCCCCCGAGTGAGTTTGCAAATGCGCCGCACCCACTCTGCACCAGGCACTGGGGTAGTCAAATCCCCCCGCATCCTTTAGCTCCCCGCGCAGCCCGTACGCCGTGCCGCGGGCATAGATAAGTCGGGGATAACGAGCCATCAGTGTGCCCGCTTCAATACCAAGTTTGAGACGCGCAGCTGTACGCATGTTTGTTAGAAAGACGTCTGCACCATCGAGCAGACGATGCAGTTGCTCCCGGCCTTCCGCCTGAGTCAGATCGAGCGCGATGCTACGCTTGCCTCGGTTGCCAACTTCGAAGTACGGGTTCACCTCACTGTCGGTGCCAGGCAGCTTGATGTAACGAGAAGCGTCGCCCCCCTGAGCTCTTTCGACCTTTATTACATCAGCCCCCCAGTCTGCCAGCACCATACCAGCAACAGGCACAAAGGTATGTTCGGCCACTTCGACAACTTTGATCCCTTTCATAACATCGTACATTTCATCCTCCTTCAGCTCGCCAGGCGTACGGCCACAGACCGCTGATTTTTATTGGTGGGGTCAGGATGATTTTCTCGGGGTTGGGGGAAACAGGCGAATAATTAGAGTGGATAAACTATAAGGATTTATTATGCGGGCCGGGTGCAGCCGCTTTTATGATTGACCCTCAATGAAATAACATGCAGCCTGCTTGAGATCCGTCGCAGTCACTTCGAACCAGCAATGCCCGCATTTAATTTTCTGATTTCCCACATAAACTGAACGCCCAAGTCATCATCAGGCACATTTCAAATGATTAAAGATGCACGCCTGCTTGTAGAGTTTGCCGCAGTTGCCGAAGCCGGGTCATTTACGTTAGCCGCTCGGGAGTTAGGCGTCGCTCAGCCTTGGTTATCGGCGCAAGTACGAAAATTGGAAGACCAGCTCGGTGTTCGCTTGTTTGATCGAACAAGCCGCCAATTAAAGTTGACTTCTTGGGGCGAAGAACTCCTGCAGGCGGCGGCGCCTCTGCGTCGGCAGACAGATATTACACTCGCCCAAGTTACAGCGTTGTGCAATCGGGCCAGAGACTCGTTATACGTCGGCTTGCCACCAAGCGGCGTAGACGAAGTGATTCTGGCAATTTTGCAGAGTGCACGACTCGGAGATCGATACGATGTGTCCGTGGAGCACGGAGTTTCAGAGAGTCTGATCTCGCGATTGCAACAAGGCGTTTTGGATCTGATATTTTTTATCGGCAGCTTCGACCTTGATGAAACCATCATCGAGAAGTTACCGATCTGCCAGGTCTACGTTCACTTAATCCTGGATCAGCGGGATCCCCTCGCCGCTGCGCCGCACGTTCGCATAGCGCAGTTGCGTGGACGTACACTCTCGGTATTTCCCCGGCGCCTGAATCCTGAACTCTATGACGATATCGCAAATCAGACATCGGCAGCGAACGTCGTCATTGGGCAGTTCCCCGAGGTTGATCTCCAGGAACCGGCCTCGAGCCCGGCCAGCAACTCGCCCATACGAATTGCTTTGGCTACTGTATTGGGAGGCTCGTCAGTTCCTCCCGGCTACAAGAGCGTACGTGTTATCGATATCGACGACTGCTGGTTACAGGTCGCACGCATGAAGAGCAATTCGTCCGGCCCTGTTCGGCGTACTTTCTGGCAAGCCGCACAGGCGTTAGTTCAAAGGCTGGACGATGAACGCTAGCACCGACAGCAGATGCACTCTGCTTTCCAGTTCACCAATATCGCCCGACTTGGCGTTGACTCAAAACGTAGTTCGGTCCGAAATTTTATGCCGTGCGAACCCTTCGCTGAATTTCTGTTGGCTTGACCTCCTCCAAGGAAGCAGGTGCTAAACATTCCGGTGGATTATCACCTACTCCTTTAAGCAAAAAATGCGAAAGAGCAGGAATAAGGATCAGTGCTCCAATCATGTTCCAAAGGAACATAAAGGTCAGAAGAATTCCCATATCTGCCTGAAATTTGATAGGCGACCATGCCCAGGTCACAACGCCCGCAGCCATGGTCAACCCCACCAGAGCTACGACCTTCCCTGTAAAATCCAGAGCTCCCCGGTATGAGTCGGCCAAGCTGACACCCCGTCGTTGGAGCATCAGCTGAACACCCAGCAGATAAAGGGCATAGTCCACACCCACACCCACGCCAAGCGCAATGACTGGCAATGTCGCGACTTTGATGCCAATGCCCAGTACGACCATCAAGGCTTCACATAAGAGTGATGTCAACACCAAAGGAATCAACGCCACAAGCGTTGCCCGCCAGGACCGGAAGGTTAAGAGACATAGAAGCGTCACAGCACCATAAAGGAAGAAATGCATCGTCCAGAACGAGTGTTTAACCACCATGTTGGTCACCACCTCGATCCCTGCCGAACCCGCTACCGGCAGAAACTGAATTTTGTCGCTGTCATGTTCGGCCGCGAACTTTTCTACCGTATCCAATACCCGAGTCAACGTATCGGCCTTGTGATCTGTGAGGTAGGCCACCAATGGGGTAATCGAACATCCCAAGTTAGTGATGCCAGGATCGGCCACGATTGCTGCAGATACTGCAGAATCATTGATACGTTGGTCACGACTGATGGTGAACCATTTCGGATTTCCCTCAAAAGACGCCGATGTTATAAGGCGTGTCATCCCAGCCAAAGACTGCGTCGTCTGAACACCAGGCGTCTGCCGCAGCAGCATCTCCAGTCGATTGATCTCTAACAGGTTCTCGTAAATTCGGCACCCTTCTTCCTGGGTTTTGATAATTACTGCGAACTGGTCGCTGGAAAGCCCAAAATGTTGGGTGATGAAGGCAATGTCCCCGTTGTAACGTGAATCCGACCTGAGTTCTGGGGCTCCTGCATCAAGGTCCCCAACGCGCAGCTCGGAACGGATTAGAAGCGCACCACTGCCCAGGCACGCGGCGACAACAATGGCCACGATTGCAAAGCGCCTTTCGGTAAAACGCGTCAGGATTGTCCAAAGCTTGCCTACCGGGTCACGTTCCCCTTGCTCTCTATGTTCCTGCCTTACAGCGCGCGCAGCAGCTTTCTCACTCACGCCGGTGTATGACAGGGCAACAGGAATTAGCACCAACTTTGTAAAAATCAACACCGTGACGCCAAGACTCGTCGTAATCGCCAAGTCCCGAATGACTGGGATATCGATGACCATCATGACGGCGAAACCGACAATATTGACCAACAAGGCTGTCAGTCCAGTGAAGAACAAGCGCCGAAATGTATAGCGAGCAGCTATGTATCTATGCGTCCCCCGCCCGACATCCTGAAGTATCCCGTTCATTTTCTGAGCACCATGGGATAGGCCTATGGCAAAAATCAGAAATGGCCCCAGGATCGAATAGGGATCCAGATCGAATCCAAAGAGCCGCATCAGGCCAAGCATCCAAACGACGCCTAGTAACGAAACTACCACCAACAGTACGGTACTGCGAACGCAACGCGTGTAGGCATAAACAAAAGCGCTGGCTATTGCAGTCGAAATGGCGAAAAAAGTCAAAACCTGAAAAAGACCATCAATCAAGTCACCCACCAACTTGGCAAATCCAACAATGTGAATCTTCACAGTGTCAGTTTCCAGCGAGCGAACCCGCTGTTCCAGCAGAGTAGAATACTTGCTGTAATCCAGGGGTTGACCTGTAGTAGGATCACGTTCCAACAAAGGAACAATGACCATGCTGGAACGGCTGTCATTAGAAATCAGCGAACCAATCAGTCCTGCATTTTCGACGTTTCGACGCAAACTATCGATGCTTTTCGCATCGCCCTTGTAAGTGGCCGGCATCACTGGACCACCGGAAATGCCTTCCTCAGTCACTTTGCGCCAACGGACGATTGGGGTCCAGATGGATCGCATCCATGAACGATCCGAACCAGGTGTCAGGAAAATGCTGTCATTGACCTGTCGCAAGACATCCAGATATTCGGCGTTATAAATATCACCGGCACGGTTTTCCACCACTACCCGAATATTGTTTCCCAAGCCGGGAAGCTCGCCTCGGTTATTGAGATAGTTTTGGATGTAAGGATGTGAGCTAGGGATAACACGTTCGAAACTGGCATTGAGTTGAATTTGCGTTGCGAAATAGCCGAGGAGACCACTGACCACAACGCAGAGGAATATCACCACCGGTCGGTGGTTGAAGACTAATCGTTCAAACCAGCTGCCGCTGTTGACATTGAATGCTGCCAAATTTTCAAGCACTGGAAAGGTATTGGTGTCTTTCGTTCCGAGAGCCACGCTGATTTCCTCAAGACAATTGGTTCAAGTAATCGCTCAGCTATCGCTAAACGGAAACGCAATGGCACCCGCAGGGCCGACGATGACGACGCTTGATGCTCCAGGGATTAGCGTCATTGAAAACGCGGGAATGGAGCCCAGCGATGGCAACTTCGACAATTCACTAGCGACTGCACGGTTCGAGAGCAGTTTTCCGTCCTGATCCATTAGCAGAGCCGAACCATCCGCCAGATATTGTCCAGCCACTAGGCTGGTCTCTGAAGGATTAATCAATTTTTGCCAGTTCCGCCCAGCATCATCGCTTTCGTAAGCATTGCCACGCAGGCCGAAAGCGAGAACTTGTTGATCTTTCACGATCAGCCCAAAGAAGCTTCCTTTGTAGGGAGACTCCAGCGCAGTAAAACGCTGGGTGTTCTGATCGAGCCGTAGAAGCAATCCAAGCTCACCTGCGATATATAACTCATGCCCGTCGCCCCGAATGGAATACAGATGGTAGCGCTGCGGATTGTCGGTCCGCTCCATCCAAGGCTCCCAGCTCACCCCACCATTTTGAGTATGTAGAATGAGGTTGAATGCTCCGACGATAAAACCCTCTTGATCGTTGCGAAACCAGACGTCCAAAAGTGGAAACGCCGGGGGCTCTGAAGCCAGCGCGGTCATCTCGTCGATTACCCGAACCGACGAGTCGTCACCGTCATTAGCTCGCGCTTGATAATAAGGCACTAATAATGTCGCGATAGCGCGTCCATCCAACTGCTGTTTCCATGTTAGGCCACCATCGGCGGTATGAAGTACCACACCATCGTGACCCACAGCCCACCCCGTTTTAGCAGTAGGAAATGACACAGCGGTCAAATCACTACTAACGGGACTATCGACTTGGCGCCACTTTATCCCTTGGTCCTCGGACAGCAGAATCCGCCCCGCTGGACCAACAGCCACCACCGTCGAACCAGCGACCGTAACGCCCATGAGCATGTCCGTCGACGCGGTTCTGCTGGAGGAGGAAGGAAGATCCAATGGATCGACAAAACGAGCAGTTTCGGCTACTGCCGGAACAGCAACGAGTCCCGCCAAGCAAAATGCTAATGCTAGCCGCAGCGTCATGGGAGATCTCCGATTCTAATTATTGTAATTTTCATGGCGAATGTGACTGGAGCGTTAAAAGCCTCGTTCCAGCCACATGGGCCAAACCGATCAGAAACCAGTTTTCAGCGTCAGCGAGACATAACCCCGGTCAGTCAGGCCCACGCTGCCATTACCTCCAGTCACATAGCCCGTGGTGTCGTCATATTTCGTGTGGGCGTACTGATCGGTGTAGCGCAATGTCACTTCATGACGTTGATCGTAAATTGCGCGAATCCCGCTAGACCAGGTCAGCGCTCCCTGGTTGCCACCGCCCGCGGCGGCGTTGCCGTATATGCCGTAATTCACAGTCAATGGTAGTTCAATGTCGACGCGAGGAAATACCTGAAGCCATTGTGGGGTGAAATTGCTAGCCACTGCGACGAAATTCCGGGTGGCACAGCCGTCCCATTTGTCCTTTCCAGCACAGCTGGCATAACCGTCGCCATTGAACAGATTCTTGTTTTCGGTAACTTTGTCTAGGTGGCTAACTGCAAGTTCGGTTTGCCAAGTACCTGTGTCATACAAGGCGGAACGGGATAACAGCTGGATGGCACTCAATGACATGTGCCAGGTATTACCAATCGCCGGTTTGTTGTCAGGCGAAATACCCGAGCTAACCAACCCCGTACCCTGACGGTACGAAAGATCCAAACCTACCGAAGTTGAGCCGATCTGCTTGGCCGCACTGATCCCGTAAAGCTTGGTGTTTTCCACATAAACGAAACGATAGCCTTCCGGGATACCTAAACCGAGAAAATTCCCCACCGTTTGCAGGCCACCTGGGTTGTAATCATCGAATACCCGATAGTAGAAGCCAAGCGTCGTGTCGATCGCTTCTGCGTTCCAACGCAACGCCACACCCCAGTTGCCTGCGTTGCTTGGCTCTTTAGGATCTAACCGACGAGCACTATATGCACCTAACGGTGAGCCTGAAGGAACCAAAGGAAAGCGATCAGGACCAGCTAACGCAAAGTCAGTACCACCAAGGTAGGTTCCGCCCTCGGGTGCGCGAGTAGACTCCCATTCATAAAAATATTGTGCGGCCACCGAAACGTTGCTGGTTAGCTGAGCCTGCGTGGAGATCTGCCCGACAGGCAGGAAAACTTCTTTGGTTTCGGAGCCCGGGGTAGCTGCCGCCTTACGACCATCAATTGGAGCTTGCGAGTAAGAAATCGCGTGCCCTGGAAACAGGAGACCTTCCCCCCAATAAATGGTATGACGGCCAGCTTTGACGTTCACAGGAACATCCCCAGCGTTGAAGCCACCGAATACAAATGCGTCCAAGATCTCCCCTGAGACACCCCGGTAGTACCGCTCGGTCGTACCTGAATAGTTATTGTTGTCGTAGCTAGTTTGCAGGCCATTACCCGAATAGGCTTTGACGTTGTCATTCTTGTAGGCATCGTCATACCAGCTGGCGGCGCTCACGCGAAACCCCAAATTATTTTTGTAGACCATGTCCATTTCTGTCAGAACGTCGACGCGATTCTGGACCATGTCACCACGGTCAAACTTCAGATCGCCCTCGTCATAGAGACCTGCCCTGTTCCTGACAATATCCTTGTCCTGCTTTTCGACACGTACGCTGGCGTTATAACGAATCGTATTGTCGAGTCGCAGACTAATATCGGGACTGCCTGTATCGATCGTGAACGCCAAGGCTTGGCCAGAGCCTACCGCAGCAATAGTCATTGCCAGCAGAGAAGGCAAGGAAGCGACCGAGCGGTTTGGGCACAGAAGATTACGACGCATAGGAACCTCATTGTTTTTTTTATTGAGGATAAGGAGCAACCGTTCGCTCCGTTTCGTTCCGCCCCGGGTCACCAGAGCAACAAGCCAAAACATATATACGATTTAGATAATTATCATGATTAAACCCAGCTGGCAACCTGTCAGCTAGAAATCCTGACAATGTTTAATTACTGCTCGCTCAGCGAAACGGTGACTCAACGAAATGCCTACGGAAATGCGCTGCCCGCCCCTTTTGGAAAACGAGCTGGGCAGATATTTCACGAAAAAAAGCGGACGAGCTTTGAACGCGTTTCAAGATCGATTAGGGGCCGGATGCTTAGACCCGGCCAGAAACAGGAATTAGCGCGCCGGTGACGGCGCTTGCTTGAGGGGAAAGCAAAAATGATATTACTGCCGCAAGATCGTTGGGCTTAACCCAGCGATCAAATTCGGCGTCAGGCATATCAGCACGATTTTGTGGAGTGTCGATGATGCTTGGCAACACGGCGTTGACGGTGATGCCCTTATCTTTCAATTCTTCGGACAAACTCTCGGTCAAACGAGCCACGCCCGCTTTGGAGGCTGCGTAGGCGCCCATCCCCATGCCGGACTTCAACGCGGCGCCCGCACCTATATTGACGATTCGCCCAGCGCTCGACTTAAGCAGCGCTCCAAGAGCGGCCTTACTTGCCGTCGCGGCGGTCCGCAAGTTGATTGCGTAGAGAAAATCCCAGCTGGCGAGATCCCCATCAGCCAAGGTTTCCCAGCGAAAACCACCGGCGATATTGACCAAAGCATCCAAGGCGCCTAGCTCCGAGACAATTTGACCTATGGCTTTCTGCGCTGACTCGTAGGAAGTTAAATCGATATTTCCTAGTAGAAGCGCATCGGCCAATAGTGCTGGCAATATCCCGGCAGGTTCGACCGCTCGGTCAATCATGGCTACCCGGCCACCTTGCCTGACTATTTCCTCAGCAACTGCCATACCGAGTATGCCGAAGGCCCCTGTGACTGCCACGATTTGCCCATCCAACTTCAAACTCATAAGTCCTCCTGCTCACATTTTCTCGAGGGTAATGCTCAGGGTTTTCACCGCTGGCAACAGATCACTTGCGCAAGGCGCCTATCGCAGTTCGCCATTGGTCATAGCGCCAGACATCCTGATCCTCGCCGTGCCCATGCTGGCTCACTCCGTCAATGCTCCAGGACAGGAATGTATTCAGGGTGGTGCCACGCGGCACGCTCATCATCATTCGCGATAATGCGGTGCCATGCGCAACGAGCTCCCTGCCCTCCTCGTCCAGCGCACGGATATGCATGGCGGTAATGTGATTAGTCGAGGGGTCGCGCTGAACCGAGCGCGACCCGCTGACTATTCTGGTGCGACGCCCATCGCGTAACAGGTAACCGTGGTAGATGACCTCGAATCCATCTGCGTCCAGCTTTGCAGGCAGCACAAATACGCAGAAACCTTCGCGTTCGGAAATGGTGCCGAAGGAATAACCGAGTCTGCTGCCTCGGTGATCAAGGCGCGGCCCCCACGAGCGATCTCGAACGCCAATGCAATCAATCGCGATTCGCTCGCCGCGCAGCATCATTTCTCCTGTCACGCGGCCGGCCTGGTCGAAATGAGAAGAGCTGACGAAAGGCGGGTCCCCCATAGGGAACGGATGGGGCTCCATGATCGCGTCAAATTGAAGATCCAGACGGATATGTTCGCGATCCTGATAGTGCAGCTCATAGCGCTTGAGCGGCTCGATCATCTTCACCGAATAGTTTTGCGGAAACGTAAAGTCGCGCAAATCCCTCTCTTCTTTCAACGGCTGACAGTGCTGATACTGGAAGTAAGGCAACTCCCAGGGGCTGACGCCACTGGGATCATAGACGAACACTCCGCCGCCACTATTTTTCATATTTGGACGGATCCAGGCGTACATCCACCCGGCCATCGCGCGCTCAGGAACGTTAAACGAAAACCAGCAGGTTTCGGTCTGCCAAGGGTCATCGCCTGGCGCATGGAAATCGTCATCGAGCGCCGTAACGAGGTTCTGATCGTTCATACAGTCTCCGAAATTCAGGTCAGTGTGGCGAATTGGCGGGTTGAAAGTGCACCCATGGCCGGAGCCATCAGGGCGGTATCACGCTGCACACGCAAAGCCAGAAGACGAACGATGCGAGCCTCATCAATAGTCCGTGCGCGGATAGCTTCGACAAATGCTTGGCGAGCTTCACGCAAGTCTGAGAATGGAGTGTCGAGTGCTTCGGCCAACTCGTTCATCTCGGCACGTTCAAACTGAGCCCCAAAGCGGTCGCAGGCTTGCCAGAACTTGACCAGCCGGGCCATTGATTTGATGCGATGGGCTGCAACTTCGTCAGTGACCCGCGGAACCACTTGCTCCCTGAGCTCAAGCAACGCGACAGCATAAGAACGGTCATGCTGACCCGGTGGGCAGTCCGGCAGTACCAAGGCCGGCAGATCAAGACCGAGCGCCTCGGCAATACCCTCAACCAGCACACGACAATGCAGCGTGTAATACATAAGGTAATTGCCATAGATGCCGGTGAAAGCACCTTGGTTTTGCACAAGATCGGCGTGAGTGTCGATCACCAGATTAATCAGCGCATATGCACGGTGATACCGAACACGAGGAATATCCATAGCCGCATCCGAGGCGCGTACGTACTCGGCGAAACACTCTGGAAGCGCTACAAATGGTTGGAAAAGATCACGGACGGCAATCCAGGCGAGATCCTCCATAGGATCGCCAAGATGGGTCATTTCCCAATCAAGGATCGCAGTCACTTCACCTTCATGGTGCAGGAAGTTGGCCGGCCCGGCATCTCCGTGAACCAGCACGGTGCGCGTCGGCTCTTGCGGTACATTGTCCTCAAGCCAACGCAGCCCAAAGACCAGTAATGGATCCTCAGCTCCCTCAGCGTGCTTGGCTGCCAGAGCCTTGAGCCGTTCGCGGATCTGAATCGACACTGACGCAGGTTCGACAAACCCTCGCAGTGGTAATTGTGTGACGTCCATGGCGTGGAGAGCCGCTAGTTGACGCATGAAGTCAAAGGCAACCTGGCGACGGGATGCCTCATCAATTAGCACATCAAAGCGCGCCTCTCCCGGCACTCGCGCCGTCAGCATTGCCCGACGCCCCACATCGTAGGCCAGCAACTGCGGCACAGTGACGGCCGTGCCTTGCATGGCACTGATGGCGGAAGCCTCCGCTTCAAAGCCGGCGAGCCGGGCAGCGTTTTCCGGGTCTCGGAGATCATAAGTCAGGTAGCAATCTGTTTCGCCGGTTTGCGCGAACGAAACGCGCAGCATGGCACCTTCACGGGATGCCCCGCCGCCCGCCCGCGGTGCTACCGACAAGATTCGCGCTCCCAGGTCTTCCTCTATCCACTGCACAATGCTGATCGGCAGGAGGTCTTTTTGGTTCGATTCAGTACTCGCGGGCATTTAATGCGCTCCTTGAAATTGTTGCTGCTCACCCAACTCTCGCTCTACTGTGCGGCCAGCTCGATAAAAGTGAAACATTGCCCATAGGTGCCCTATAGCCATGATGGACATACCGTAGGCAAGGGACTGGCTACCAAACTGAGGTGCGAGCACGTCGCTCAGTAAACCCACCACTTGCGGGCCAAGCCCGGCACCGATCAGGTTTGTGAGCAGATATAGAACACTGGCCACCGTTGCGCGCTGGCGCACGCCGACCAATGATTGGGTAAGCGCATAGGCAGGCCCGTACCAGAGGGAAGATAGAATCGCCCAGGCGGCGAAAGAGGCGAGCATCAAAAAGGTGTCGCGAAACAGCAGAGTTCCCAGCAAGGTCGGAATAGAGAACAACGCCGCCAGGGAAAGAAGTCGCGTGCGCCACACTTGACCAAGCCGTGACAGCCGGTCAGCAATGAACCCACCCCCTAGTACCCCCAGAACACTCACGGCACCATAGAATAAACCGACCACCAGGCCCGCGTGAGCGACCGGCATTCCGTGTGAGCGCAATAAAAAGGGTGCGCACCAAATGAGAATCGCCGCTGAAACCATCGCATTCAGTGTAATACCCAGCGTGAGGTTGCGTAGCGCTGGCGCTCGTGACATCCGCACCACGACGGCCCAAAGGTGAACAGCGGGCGCATTACGGGTGATGACGGTCGAGTCTTCCTCGCGCTCGCGCACAGGCTCGCGCATCAGAATCAGCACTGCGATCGCCAGCACCACGCCTGGCAGCCCCGCAGCCAAGAAGGTCATGCGCCAGCCAAAATGGCCTACCAGATAGCCGCCGACAACGAATGTAAGAATGATGCCAACCGGCGTTGCCAGGTAATAACAGGACAAGGCTCTGGCACGCTGTCGGTCCGGAAATAGATCGGAAATCATCGACATACCGGCGGGGCCACTGCCGGCCTCCCCTGCTCCGACGCCGATCCGCGCCAATAAAAGATGTACAAAGCTTTGCGCGGCACCGCACAAGGCAGTCGCGAGGCTGAAGGCCAGCAGACTGCCGGCTATAATGCTGCGTCGGTTAATGCGATCGGCCAAAATCCCCAGCGGAATGCCAGCGGCGACGAAGAAAAGCGAAAAGGCCAGAGGCAGCATGCCCAGTTGTGAATCGCTGAGCGCAAACTCAAGCTTGATCGGTTGGAGAACGACCGAGATGATCGCTCTATCCAAGGCGACACAGGTGTAAGCAAGCGTCAACAGAATAAGCGTGATGACGGCGCGGCGACTTTCGAAACCGCGCCCTGTATCCAGGCTGGCCGCGGCTAAGCCGCCTGAGGCTGCACTGCTTTTTTCAGACATGATCCGTCCTTTTCGCGCTCATATTTTTGTTTGAAGCCGAGCTAGCGATAGCTAAAGCTATGCATATCGACTTAAGCTTTGCGCAATCATAATAATCATATAGATGTATTGTTCGCTTTGCCAGCGGTCAGTTCACACCGGAGCGCGCAGCGGACATTCGCTCAAATCACCGGCGGCAGGCGGGTATTACTGCAGCCCTCTTTGAGGTCGCGGCGCAAAAGTGCAGCTCAAGTTTTTAGCTGCCGCCCCTTGCAATCATACTAATCATTTATATACTTTCACCACCGCCTGCGGCAACGTATCTGCCATCCACTAATTTCAAGAACAAGAGAGTCGGGGTTCATATGGTTCAGCCACTAAGCGCATCGCTTTATATTGGAGGGGACTGGGTTCACGAAACCGCATCCCGGATCGAGATCATCAACCCTGCAACTGAAGGGGTGATCGGCCATGCAGCGGTCGCCGATAAGGTCATCTGTAACCAAGCCATCGGAGCTGCCCGGGAAGCTTTTGACAGCGGGATCTGGCCGCGCATGAGCACTCGTGAACGGGTCGATGTGTTGCAGAAGATGCACGACTATCTGATGAGCAAACGCAGCGAAATTGTAGACTTGGTCATCCGCGAAGCTGGTGCCACCCAAATGCTCGCTGATTTCCTGCACTTCGGCATCGCAATGAAGCACGCTTCCCATCTCATGGGTGAGGCGCTGCGCATCCAACCGAGCCTTACGCCTATCGAGCTCACCCCGTCCATGGACGGCACGACGGTGATGGGGACTTCGGTCACTGTTTACGAACCCATTGGCGTGGTAACGGCAATCACCGCGTACAATTTTCCGTTTTTTCTGAACGTGACAAAAATTTTCCATGTGTTGACCATGGGCAACACTGTCGTCCTCAAGCCTTCCCCCTATACCCCGATGCAAGCCAGTATTCTGGGTGAAGCGGCCGAAGCTGCGGGCCTGCCCAAGGGTGTCCTGAATATCGTCAATGGCGATGTGGAGACCGGCGAACAGCTCACAACCGACAAGCGTGTCGACATGGTCACGTTCACGGGTTCCGATAAAGTGGGCGCTATGATCATGGCGCAGGCAGCCCCAACCTTGAAAAAGGTACATATGGAGCTGGGTGGCAAGTCTGCCCTCATCGTCCGGGCTGATGCCGACCTCAAGAAAGCAGCACAAACCGGCTTGGGCAGTTTCACTGTGCAAGCGGGTCAGGGATGTGCCCTGACAACCCGCCACCTCGTACACAATTCTGTGCGTAAAGCGTATGTGGAAACGCTGGCTGCGATGGCCGCACACATCAAAGTGGGTGACCCTGCTGATCCAGCCACTCAAATGGGACCACTGATTCGCGAAGCTGCACGTCAACGCACCGAGCAATTTGTCGGTTATGGACTGGACGCCGGTGCTCGCCTGGTTTTTGGTGGCCGCCGTCCACAGGGGCTTGATCGCGGATTTTTCCATGAGCCAACGCTGTTTGACGATGTGCACAACGACATGCAAATAGCCCAGCAGGAAATTTTTGGCCCGGTGGGAGTCGTCATTGGCTATGACACCGATGAGGAAGCGATCAGTATTGCCAACAATTCGGACTTTGGCCTGCACGGCAGCATCTATTCTGCGGATGCTGGCAAGGCCTACCAGATAGCTCTGCAAATTCGCACAGGCGGCATGTCAATTAACGGAGGCGGAGGGACCATGCTTTCGGATGCCCCGTTTGGCGGCTACAAACGGTCCGGTCTGGGTCGCGAATATGGCCGGGAAGGTCTTCTGGAGTTTACTCAAATCAAATCGGTGAGCTTCCACGCAGGGTAATAGTGTTTCAGCCGGCCGCCGCGAGTGTTGCAATTCCCCCGACACTTGCGGGTCGGCCGGCGCCTGTCAAATAGTGTTCTTGCTTATCCGTTGAAAGGAAATCTCATGCCTTCCCAGCGACTGAACAACTTCTTTTCTCCCCGCAACGTCGCGCTTGTTGGCGCATCGGAACGCTCCATGTGGTCGCAAGGCATCGTTGCGCGGTTCAAGGAATACGAATACGAAGGCCAGGTCTATGCGGTCAACCGCACGGGTGCGCCAGCCCATGGCTACCCAGGCTTTACCCGCTGCCAGGACATTGGTGAGCAGATTGATGCAGCGTACATCTTCGTCCCAGCGGCCAGCGTATACGAAGCCCTGGTAGACGTTGCGGCAGCGGGCATCAAAGCAGTCGTCATTCTAACCTCCGGTTTTGCTGAAGCAGGCGAAGATGGCAAGCGATTGCAGGATCAGATCTGCGCCTATGCTGATGCGAAAGGTATCGCGCTCCTTGGCCCCAATTCCTTGGGATTCGCCAACATTGTCCAACGTAGAGTCCTTTCGGTTGTACCTGCACGGCTACCCATCATTGATGGTGGAATGGGCGTAGTTTCACAAAGCGGCGCAGCACTCGGCGACATAACGCGATTCGCTCAACAGCAGGGTATTGGCATCTGCTTCCAGGCCGCCACGGGCAACGAAGCTCAACTGAGTGTCGCCGACATTATCGATTACCTGGTGGATATGCCCGAGTGCAGAGTCATCGCCGTATTTGCCGAGTCAATATGCCACCCACAAAGGCTGCGTGAAGCGGCGCTTCGTGCAAGAGCGATAAAAAAGCCGATTGTTATCTTGAAGGTGGGAAGGAGCGAAGTCAGCGCCAAAGTAGCCCAAGCCCACACAGGCTCTTTGGTCGGCGACGACATTGTCTTCGACGCCGTTTGCAAACAACTCGGAATAATCCGGGTGAACTCCATTGAAGAGCTCCTGATCACTGCAGCGCTCCTGGAAAAAACCGGGCCGCTGAGTGTGCCGGGGGTGGCTCTGGTATCGCTCTCTGGAGGTGCATGCGGCATGTTTGCCGACCATGCACAAGCGTGCGGTTTGGACCTGCCAACGCTCAGCGATGCCACCCAGGCAGCGCTGCGCAAGGTGCTGCCAGAGTACGCCTCGACGCTGAATCCGTTGGATATCACTGGGGGCGCCATTCGCGAACCTGAACTCTGGGAAAAAGCTCTTCCTCTCGTGGGAGCCGATCCGTCCGTTGGTCTCGTACTGGTGTCCAGCGCAGTGCCCGCACAGCCATCGGAGAAGCACACCCAAATTGCACAAGGCACCAGCATCGCGCGTGGTCTCGCCCTCAGCCCTGTTCCTGGGCTCTTGATGAGCCAGACGCTTCAACCGTTCACTGTCACCACGGGTGAATTCCTTGAAGAAACCGGCGTACCGGGGCTGTCGTACAGCATTGAGTATACCGCTCTCGCAGTCAGCCACTTGTGCCGATGGTCCAAGCAGCTCGCCAAAGGTGGCGCAGCCCCCACCCCTGCGACTTGTCAGGCGAGTGAAACGCCGCGCTCTGAAAGCGAAGTGCTGCGGTTTCTGCACAGCCAAGGAGTTCCAGTGATTCCTTCGGTTATCGCCTCCGTACGACAAGACGCCGTAGATTACGCCCGTACACTGAACAGCCGTGTAGCCATGAAGATTGCATCGCGCGACATTGCACACAAAACCGAGGTCGGTGGCGTGAAGCTCAATGTTGAAGGCGATGACAACGTCTCTGCTGCTTACGACAGCATTCTGAACAGTGCCCGGCGCAACGCACCCCACGCTCAAATTGACGGTGTGCTGGTAGCCCCGATGCGTGATGCCGGAATCGAACTCTTCATAGGCACCACGCTTGACCCTCAATGGGGGCCCGTTATCGCTGTCGGCCTCGGTGGCATCTGGGTTGAACTGCTGAAAGACACCAGTGTTCGCTTGCTGCCCGTAAACCATGAGGATGCATTGGACATGCTCATCAGTCTGCGAGGAGCCAAGTTACTTCAGGGATTTCGCGGCAGTCAGGCGGCAGATTTGGAGCGCATTGCCGATGTCATCGTAAAGGTCGGAAATGCTGCCGTCGCTCTGGGCCCGGATTTGCAAGCGCTGGAAATCAATCCTTTGCTAGTTAATGGCGCTGATGTGGAGGCCCTCGACGGTCTTGCGATATGGCGTGATCAGGTACCAGCGTAAATCCAGGAATTACTACTTTTGCGCTTTAAACCAGCGAGAACAATAATATGAAAACGCTAGAAGGCAAGGTCGCATTCGTTACCGGCGGCTCAAGGAGCCTGGGCCTTAGCATCGCCCGCGTCTTGATAGATCAGGGCGCCCATGTAGTTATCACCGCCCGCAACCATGCAGCACTGAATCGTGCCCGCATTGACCTGGGTGACAAGGCGCTGGCGCTGCAAATGGATGTGCGCGATTCTGCATCCATAAAGGCGGCTTTCGCGGCGACCCATGAACGCTTCGGACGACTCGACATTCTGGTAAATAACGCAGCAGTTGGCTGCTTGCACCGTATCGATCAAGCCAGCGATGAGGACCTCAAAACTCAACTCGAGACCAATCTGCTGGGTGTGATTTATGCCATCCGTGAGGCTGTCCCGCTTATGCGCCAATCCGGAGGTGGAGACATCGTGAACGTTTCATCGGAATCCGTTCGATTGCCGTTCCCGATGCTCAGTGTTTACGCCGCGACCAAGGCGGCCGTTGAATGTCTGACCGCCGGCTTGCGCGACGAATTACGTCCGGATCATATCCGGATCGGCACGCTGCGCTGCGGCAACATTGCGGAAAACAGCGGGTTCGGCGACAGCTGGTCACCCGAAGTGAAAGCCGATGCCTTCGAACTGTGGCAAAAGACCGGGCACCTTGCATTCGCGGGGCAACCCATACCGCAAGAAGTCGCAGCCAATGCGTTGCTCGCCATGATCAACACACCCGCCAGCGGCGGCCTCGACCTGGTAGAAATACGAGGGCGGTAACCCGAAAGGAAAACGTCATGAACGAGACCACGTTCCAACGCATCCTGCCGCAAGTGACGGCGCTGAATCAGCATTTCTGGGGCGGCGGCGAGGACGGGAAACTTCACCTATTGCAGTGTCAGGCGTGTAAAAAACACGTGCACCCGCCCCTGCCCATCTGCAATCGCTGCCGCTCCCGCAACCTTCAAGTTGTGACCGTCAGTGGCAAAGCGCAGGTGGCCAGCTTCACGATCAACCATCAGCCGTGGTTTCCAGGCCTGGCAGTGCCATATTGCGTGGCCATCGTCGAGCTTAATGAAGAACCAGGTTTGCGCCTGACCACGAACATCGTGCACTGCGCGCCAGAAGAAGTGCGAATCGGAATGCCCGTATGCGTCACCTTTGAACAACACGAAGATGTCTGGCTGCCGATGTTCGAGCCAGACACAAACCCTACCTCTGGAGAATAATAATGCGCTTTAACAACAAAGTTGCCGTCGTGACCGGTGCCGGGCAAGGCATCGGCGAAGCCTACGCGAAAGCCCTGGCCGCAGAAGGCGCCACGGTGGTCGTAGCCGAGCTCAACGAAGAGCAAGGCCGCCGCGTGGTGAGTGAAATCGAAACCTCCGGCGGCAAGTCGATATTCGTCAAAACTGATGTCTCATCGCAAGAGTCGTGCGCTGCTCTGGCCGCTGCAGTCAAGGAAAGTGTGGGTGGTGTCGACTATCTGGTCAACAACGCCGCCATCTTTGCCGGCATGCGCTTTGATTCGCTGACCAATGTGGATCTGGACTACTACTTCAAGTTTTTCGCAGTGAACTTGCACGGCGTACTGTTGGTAACACGTGCGCTCCTCCCGCTCATTGAACAGCAAGGGGGGGGCAGTATCGTTAACCAGTCCTCCACCGCCGCGTACTTGGCGGGCAGTTATTACGAGATCAGTAAACTGGGTGTCAATGGGATGACTATTGGTCTTGCCAAAGAACTGGGACCCAAGAACATCCGTGTCAACGCTATCGCCCCGGGTCCGACGGATACAGAGGCTATGCGCGCAGTCCCGAAGGCCATTATCGATAGCATCACCAGTGCTTTGCCACTTGCGCGCCTCGGCACTACAGATGACATTGTCAACGCCCTGCTCTTTCTGCTTTCAGACCAGGCGAGTTGGATCACTGGCCAGATCCTGTGCGTGGATGGCGGCATGATCCTGCGCGGTGCTTGATCGCACGGCTGACTGAACAAAGCGGCGCTTAGGCGCCGCTTTTTTTCACCGGTAAAAAAAATCAAGTCTTGCTGCTGTATCAACTCGGACCATATCGTTTGTGTAGATGCAAAAAAATCGCCTCCTGGAGACGATTATTCAGCCTGAACCAGCCGCAAACCATAAGGCTGAGCTCGCCGTGAGACGAGCGCCCGCCCAATGAATCATCTTTTCTTAAGCACCATTCCTGATGCCTCGCGATCCCAAGTCGCAGCAGTAACGCCCTGATCCCGAAGTTCATACTTCAACACCCTTCCAACCGGGTTACGCGGCAGCTCCTGTCGAAACTCGATGAAGCGAGGCACAGCAAAATACGGAAGCTGATCGATAGCCCAAATACACAGCTCCTCTTCGCTTAATTGAACACCGGGTTTGAGGATCGCGGTTACCTTGACTTCGTCTTCGGTGAACTCTGACGGCACGGCATGGACGGCTACATCCTCAATAGCCGCGTGGGCGCGAAAGCTGGTTTCCATCTCATAGCTGGAGATGTTCTCACCCCGTCGGCGCAAGTAGTCTTTCTTGCGGTCGACGAAATAGAAATAACCTTCTTCGTCAAATTTTCCGATATCGCCCGTGTGAAACCACAGATTGCCCATGACTTTAAGCGTGTCGGCCGGACGGTTCCAATAACCCTCGAACATGACATGTGGTTGGCGTGGGCGGACAATGACCTCGCCGGACACTCCTGCGGGTTGTTCAACTTCGTTATCATCAACGATTCGAACATCAAACCAAGGATTACGCTTGCCCGAGGAGCCCGGCGGCGAAGGCTCACCGAAGACTGCCGAGGTCAACAGCGACGCTTCTGTCAGGCCATAACCTGGCACCACGGTGCTTGGCGTGCCAAAGCGTTCTTTCCATGCTGCTTGCAATTCAGCAGGGAAAGGAGCCGCACCCACGTGACGAATCTGTCCGTAGCAACGCTTCATCACCTCAGTCTCAGGGGCGTTGAGCAACAGAGGTACCATCGAGCCCAAAAGGTTGACGTCATTGGCGCCAGTGCGCTCGATCTCTGCCCAGAAATTGGACACTGAGAACCGCGGATAAACCGCAACCCGCCCGCCCACCATCATTTGCGCCAGTACACTGGTAGACGTGGCATTCATGTGGAATAACGGTAGCGGAGTCCAGTTGATGGTGTCGGCGTTCCGTCCATTCGCTATGGCCGCTTGACGGGCCAGGCTGCAGGCATAGTTGTGGCTGACCATGCAGCCCTTCGACGGACCGGTGGTACCGCCGGTATAGATAAGCATTGCCAGGTCGGTAGGCAATACCTGAACGTCCGGAGCATGAGTTTCCTCAGCGCGGATTTGGTCAATGTGCAGCAATTTCAGCTGGCTGTCGGTAGGTGGACGCTCACCGCGGTAAACCAGTGTGGTCGCCTCGGACAAACCGCTTGCGATGGCTTGCACCCGTTCTGCGTAATCGCTTTCGGTGATGATGACCCGGGCACCCGCATCAGCCAGCTGATGCCGCAGGAACTCGCCTTTATACGCCGTGTTGACCGGAACGCTGACAGCGCCAAGTTTGTTAATGGCAAACCAGAGGAAAACGGCATCGATATTGTTGTCAACGATCGTGACGACTGTCTGGCCATGCTCAACGCCCAAGCCGCGCAGACCGTGTGCAAGGCGTGATGACTCTCTGTCCAGGTCTGCATAGGTGAAAATCTCCCCGAGCAGATCGATGAAAGGTTTGCTGCCATTGGCGCTGACGGCCCGCTGCAACACAGCGCAGACTGTGTCCTGCTCACCGAGACCGGAGACATTCGCTTGATTCATCTAGCACCATCCTATTTTTGTTTTATGCCTGTAGCGATGAGCCGCTGGACGCAATATTCCGCCCTTTATGACAAACCGCACCTCTCACTGACCCTGCTCCGGCAGCCATTGAAATGACATCGAAAGCAGGCTTAATCATATCTATCATATATACATTTAAGAACCATTGAAACACCGCTATGGGACGGCCCTGCCATTAATTCGCCTTGTCAGTTGCGTCATCGGTCGGCGTATCAACACAGTGCTTGAGCATCGCCCTGGCACCCAACCGCCAGTGCTCATAGGTGTGCGCGGCCTCGGAGCTAGATTGACGCGCCATGTGTCGAAAGGTTGCCGTGCTCAGTTCAATCAAAAGGCTTACCAAATTTGCCAGTGCCGCTGCGCTCCATGTCGAACCCAGTTTGCGCAGGATGTCGACGATGATCTCTGTCATTTCTCCAAGATAACGCCGTTTCGCCTCTTTTAGTTCAGAGGAGCTATCCATGATCGGGCCCAGTCGTAAAACGATCCTGGCATTAGTGATATCGCTAAATAAATCGCTGCGATTATCGGCGAGAAAATCAAGCAAGCTGCAGGCAGATTCGGCATCAGCACACCTTTTTTTGAGCACCTGAATCGCATCTGTCGCCCACTGGCGGTAAATGCAGAAAGCAATCGCTTCTTTATTTGGAAAGTACTGATACACGGAGGAAACGGGTACCCGGGCTTCTTTGGCAATTGCATTGGTACTCATCCGCTCCTCTCCCTTTTCAAGAAGCCGGATATAGGCCGCGATGATGTCATCCACACGCTGCTCTGAGCGTTGCTGTGACGGCGCCTTGCGCAGTTTCAAGGTTGGAGGATTGTCCATGGTGGTTCGCGCCTCTTCGAGATCACAGCATGTTCGGGCTTTACAATGTGAGCAAGTGTTCATATTCTTGTAAGCATATAGATCATTTATATGAATAACATCAACCCCTCATGAGGTTAAGCGATGAAAATCCCCCCAACCAGCCTGACCCTTAGTGAACGCGAACAGCTGTCAGGGTCAGTTCGGCTCCTTTTGGAGCGAAGTGGATCCGATTCAAAGGAAACCTGGCGAAGCCTTACCGAATTAGGACTTTCCCAAATCGGCCGTCCTTCCGGTGCAGGGGGACTGATGGAAGGCAACGAATTACTGCAGGAGATAGGCAGGTCTGCTTCTTCAGCGCCTCTTACAGGTGCAATTCTGATTAACCTTGCTGCCGCGCTGACGGGCAACGAGTCCGACTTTGCAGCACTGCTGGAGCTTCTGGACACCGGCAACGCAGGTGTGGTGTTTGCATTTGGGAAGCACGATGGCGACGTAAACGCCGGACAGGCCACCTTTTCCAATAATCAGCTTTCCGGCGAGGTAGCTTTCGTCGAGGCAACGGCGGCAGTAACCGATTTAGTGGTGGCTGTCGAGGGAGGCTTGGCCTGGGTGAGTCTGAAGGCCGACACTCTGACCGTCACAAGCAGCAGAGCGCTCTCCACTGAAGAGCTGCAATCGTTCAAGTTCGATAATGCGGATGCGACTTTCATTCCATTGCCTGAAGGCATGATCGCCGATCTTGTATTGATTGCCCGCTTTTGCTCAACCGCCTATGCATTGGGCGCAGCGCGTGCCGGCTTCGAGGAGGTCCTTGAGTACGTCAAAATTCGCAAGCAGTTCGGGCAACCGATCGGGCGTTTCCAAGCGATCCAGCACAAGCTCGTCAATTGTCACACCCAGTTGGAAGCCATTCGATTATCCACTTCCCACGCTGCGGAACAGTTCGATCTCAACTCACCGGACTGGCGTTTTTTTGCGGCGGCCACGTGCGCCTTTGCCAATCAGGCGCTGCGTCAGGTCGCATTGGAGTGCCATCACACCTTCGGAGCCATTGGCTACTCGGAAGAACACACGATGCCTCGCCATTTCCGCCGGATTCACACTTCCGTCCTAAAGCACGGCGGGTTACGTAACGCTCGCGAGTTGCTGGCGGAGCAGTTACTCGGCGCTGTGATCTAAAACAAAATCTGATCAAGGAATTTTATAATGGCCGCATTACCGGAATACACAGTAACTCCCGAGGTCGCACAGTTCCGCGCCGAAGTTCGCGAATGGTTAAGCATCCACTGGCCCGCGGAGCGTAAAGCTGCACACGACGCTTTGCCATCGAAGCAACGTCTGTGGGATCCGGGTTTTTCAAAAGAACTTGGCGAACAGGGATGGATTGCCTTGTCGTGGCCGAAACGGTTTGGTGGTCAAGCGCGATCCCCAATGGAGATTTGGGCTTTTGCAGAGGAAATGCGTCGCGCCGGGGCGCCCTTGCGTTACCACGGCGTGGCATCGGGCGTTGTCGCAGGCGCCTTGATGTCCTTCGGCACTGAAGAACAGCAACAAGAATGGCTGCCGCGTATCCGCGAGGGCCGCGTGTCATTTTGCCTTGGCTACAGCGAACCAGGCTCTGGCTCGGACTTGGCGTCCCTTCGCACTCGCGCCGAACGCGACGGCGATGAATGGGTGATCAATGGCCAAAAGATCTGGACGACATTCGCAGAGGATGCTGATTACCTGTGGCTCGCTGCACGTACAGACGCAGAGGCAACGCCTCAGCATGCCGGCATCAGCATTTTTATCGTGCCAATGAATGCCGCCGGAATAACGCTCCAGCCCTCTATGGCGATGTATGGTAAAACTTTTGCCAATGAGTTTCTGGATAACGTTCGGGTAACGAACGAAGCATTGATAGGTCCAGAGAACGGCGGCTGGAAGGTGATAACCGGTGCCTTGGCGGATGAACGTATCAGCATGGGTGGTTTCGTTATCGATGCCCAGCGGGTTTTCGATCGCATCGTTGACCATATTCTTATATCGGAACTGAATGGTCGGCCGATGAGCAGCGATCCGCTGGTTCGTGATCGTGTCGCAGGCCTTGCTGCGGAAATCGAAATGGCCCGCCAGCTATCACGCAATGCGGTACAGCAGATCGAGCTAGGCCACTCAGGTTTGACAGAAGCCGCCATGAGTAAAACGTTCACCGGCGAACTGATGCAAAGGCTTTGCGAAGCGGCGCTGGACATCCTCGGCATGGGTGCACTGCTCAGCAAGGACAACCCAGGATCTCTGGTGGGTGGCGAGGTCGAATATTCACTTCGTGAATCGATCATGTTGGTTATAGGCGGCGGCACCAACGAGATTCAGCGCACGTTGATTGCCCAACGCGGGCTTGGCCTGCCCCGGTAAGCCAGCCCTGAAATCACAATAAGGAGCACGTCGCATGAAAACTCCTATTTGCCATTCGCTTGGCATCGACATGCCGATTTTCGCTTTTTCCCATTGCCGCGACGTCGTCGCCGAAGTGACCAAAGCGGGTGGCATGGGCGTACTGGGCATCTCCGGGTTTACTGTGAAGCAACTTGCCCAGGAGTTGGATTGGCTCGATACACATACCAACGGTTTGCCCTATGGTGTAGATCTGTTGATGCCAAATAACTACCAGGATGTGGGACATAAAAAGCTGGATCGCGACGCGATCTTGCCGAAGGATGTCGTAGACTTCATGAATCGCAAGCTCGATGAAGCCGGCATTGCCCGTCTTCCCGAGAACGAACGTGATGCAATGTTGCGCAGTGAAGATGAGCACACAAACGTCGGCACAGCAGAAGCGGGGAAACTGTTTGATCTCGCACTGCAGCATCCTCGCGTGAAGTTGGTCGTGAGTGCCCTGGGCACACCATCCAAACATTTCATCGACCTGGCTCATGAGCACGGCGTACTCGTGGGCGCACTGGTTGGCAAGGTCGAGCATGCCCTGGCACAGAAAGCCGCCGGTGTGGACCTGCTGATTGCTCAGGGAATGGAGGCTGGCGGACACACCGGAAGCCTGACTTCGATGGTGTTATGGCCTCAGATTGTCGACGCCGTTGCACCCATGCCCGTTTTGGCAGCGGGAGGCATTGGCCGCGGGCGGCAGATGGCGGCAGCTATGGCGTTAGGTGCAGAGGGCGTATGGTGTGGCTCGGTATGGCTGGGCACTCGAGAGAGCGAGCTGCAACCGGGCCTCAAGCAACGGTTGTTCGACGCCCATAGCGAAGATGCGTTGCAGACCCGTGCTCACAGTGGTAAACCGATGCGGGCCCTGCGCAGTAAATACAGTGACGTATGGAACGAATCAGGTGCACTTTCGCCGCTGGCGATGCCACTTCAGTTCATCCTTAACCATGAGTCCACGTTACGCATCAAACGAGCTGGCGCCGTCGATTGGATGTCCTACCCGGTGGGACAAATCGTTGGAGACATGAAGCACGAAACCAGCGTACGCCAAGTGATTCATGAGTTTTTGGAGGAGTTCATCACCACCACGGACAGACTGCAAGCATTGCTGGCCGAAGCCTAAGCACTCAAAAAGCCGGACAGGGTATTCCCTTTCCGGCTTTATGTCGGTTTGACCCGTTGAGCCCAACGTGTTGATGGACCGCTTCCCTAAGTCCTGACAACAAATCAAGTCCATGGACATCGCGGTGGTGTGGAGCGCATTACGACTTACGCACTCCACGCCTTGAGTGGGTCAGGCTTCGGCGGCGACAGCCCCATCTTCTTTGGCAACTGCGTCGAACATTTTGACGATATCACCTGAAGTGACGCGACGACGAACCTCGCCTTCAGCCAGTGGAGCCGGACCGCCGTAGGATACTGGACGAGTATCGACATCCTTGGCTTTAGCGCGTAAAGCGCCGGCCGTGCAATTTTCGCGCCCTCCCATCATGCCAAAGGCATCAAAGTTGAATAGACGAAGAGCATTACCGTGGGTGATCTTGTCAACTACCGACCGAGGCAGATGATGAACGGTTTCAAAGAATCGGTCAGCCGACTCTGGCCACACGGTATCGGAGTGCGGGTAATCGCATTCATAGGCCACATTGTCTTCGCCAATCTCGTCAAGATTCTTCAAGCCAAATCGATCATCGATGAAGCATGTCAGGAAGTGCTCACGGAAAACATCGCTGGGTCTTTTGTTGCCAAAGTCGGCGTAGGTCCAGGCTTTATGGTGTTCATGGGTGAAATCTGCACGCTCGAGAAAATATGGAATCCAGCCGATGCCGCCCTCCGACAACGAAATTTTCAGATCTGGATACCGCTGCAGAGCCTTGAGGTGTAACCAGTCAGCCGCAGAGTTTACGATCGAGATCGGCATGGTAATGATCCAGGCGTCGATCGGGGACCCCATGGAAGCATGCGGCGCTGAAGCACCTGAGCCGATGTGAATGTTGATCACAACTTTGTTTTCAGCACAGACCTTCCACAACGGCTCCCAATGTTCATCATGAAGACTTGGCTGCCCACGCAGTGAAGGATTGTCAGTAAAAGAAATAGCGTGGCAACCCTTGGCGACGACGCGTTTGATCTCTTCTACGGTGGCCTTGATATCCCAGTACGGAACGATAGCGTTGGGAATATTGCGACCAGGATAGCTACCGCACCACTCATCGATGTGCCAATCGTTATAGGCCTTGAGTAGTGTGAGCGCATTTTTCATGTTATCGAATTTATGAAAAAGGCTGCCGTCGAACGTCACCACACTTGGGAAGTTCAGCGATGCCAGCAGACCATTCGCATTCATATCATCGATGCGTGAATGAATATCCCAGGCGCCTTTGCGCATCTGATCGAAGGAAACCGGCTCGCAACCGTATTCTTCGCGCATCCGGCCCACCACGGCATTAAGACCGATGTTGCCGGCGCGTCTGCCTTCGAATAGCCAGTAATCCGCGCCGTTTTTATCTTTCAGTACTTTGGGCGCAAACGCCTTCTGCGCAACAGTGAGGTGTTGGTCGTACATGGTCGGGGGTTCGACGATATGGTCGTCCACGCTCACCAGAATCAGGTCATTGACAGTCATAGACATGGTGCATCTCCTCCGCTAGAGCGACTCCAGGCCGCTTCCGGTTGGCCCGCTAAGGGCTGTTCTTGTTCTCGCACACAGACACGGTAATGCTTTTGCCCACGGCACTCAATAAATAACCGAATCTTTTTCGGTTATTTACAAAAATGACTTCCCCGGCTCTTTCAATTTTCACATGCGACTCAGTAATGCGCAGGACGCCAACGGTCCGCCGCCGTTAGCAACCAGGGCCACCTGCGCATTGCTGACTTGCCGAGCACCGGCCTCGCCACGAAGTTGCAGCACTGCCTCATGTAGATGACCGAACCCATGCAATCGACCAGCCGATAACTGGCCTCCATGGGTGTTCAAAGGAAGTTCACCGTTCAGCGCGATACGCTGCCCGCCTTCCACGAACGCTCCTGACTCACCTGGACCGCAAAAGCCCAAGGCTTCCAACCAGGTCAACGTGAGAAAACTGAATCCGTCGTAAAGCTGCGCAACATCGACATCGGCAGGTCGCAGGTCTGTGCGTTGCCACAACCGCTGGCCCGCGTCGCGTGCAGCCATCGTCGTCAAATCCGGGTATTGGTCCCAACCACTGTTGCCATACAGGGCGCCGCAAATCGCCTCGACGCGAACAGTTGGGCAAGCAAGATCCTTCGCCGTATCGACATGGGAAACGATCACTGCCACCGATCCATCAACGGGAATGTCACAATCGAGCAGACACAGCGGTGTCGAAATCATCCGCGCATTCATGTAGTCGTCTAACGTTAACGGTTCGCGGAAGATTGCATTCGGATTGAGCCCGGCGTTGCGCCGACCGGTAAGGGCAATCTGAGCCAGCTGTTCGCGGGTCGTGCCAAATCGGTGAAAGTGCGCCTGCGCAAACATCGCTGTCCATATCGCGGCCGAAGGTGCATTAAACGGTATCTGCCATTGAAACATCCCGTCGATACGTTGCCCGACCTGCCCGGTACGACTGGCTCCATGGCCCGCAGCGGCAGCGGTGGATTCTGTAAGGGTACGGAAACACAGCACATGACGAGCCTGACCGGTTGCCACCGCCATACAGGCGTTCATGACTGAACTCAACTGCGCCGGACCTTCGGCCCCACCCGCATACCAATTGAGTTTTAGATTCAGTGCATCGCGCAGCTCGAAGATGTGAACCGGGGACATGCCCACTGGGACAGCTTGCTGACCGGGCCAACAGGCCACCCCATCGATGTCATCGGTCGTCAGACCCGCGTCCGCCAGCGCCAGTTCGACAGCTTCCAGCGTGAGGTCCAGACCGGTCCGGCCAAGACGCCGACCCACCGCGGACATGCCAATGCCCGATATGCAGGCTTTTCGCTCTAGGATGTCCATGACAGTTCCTTATTCTCAAGTCGTGCGCCCGGATTTAAGTTTTGAGCGCCGAGAAACATAGGTATCATATATACGATTATAGTTTTTTGAAAGGCGTCTCTGCGCGATCAACTTCACCGAAGCCGCCATACATTAGAAAATCCACCGCTCGTTCGACCATCCTGTCGACCTCGTCAAAATCCACCTCTCCGCCTGTGAGCGTCATCAAACGTTCTGTTTCAGACGTCAGGGAGTGCTCCACTGCAAGCGCAAAATGCAAACGCCACCCGAGTTCCACGTCGTTCAAGTGGGGCATCAACTCTCGCAAAGCTTCGTGAAATGGACGCAGGCTTGCCACCTCCATCTTCATCATTTCCCGCACCCGCGCAGGTCCATCCAAGCGCATCCGTGCCAGGAACGGCGTAAAGAACATGCGTGTTTCGGGACGTCGGTTCCACCTAAGAACCGGCTCAATCAACGCGTGCAACACCGCCTTTATCCGGTCGTATCGAGTCCCTTCAAGGCGCTGGACCCACTGTAGCTGAATCAGGCGCTCTTCAAGCAAGGCAGGCGTGATGCGATCACACAGCGCCTCTAACAGCCCGTCCTTTGAACCAAAGTGATAGTTGATGCTACCTACGGAAACACCCGCCGCTTCGGCGATATCCCGGATTCCTACCTGCATGAAATTGCGGTGCGCAAATAATCGTTGCGCCGCTTCTAGCAACACTTCACGCGTTTCGCAATTGTCGGATGGGGGCCGTCCCCGGGGGCGTCGCGCTTCTTCAATCATAATCTGGCTCGTTAACCGCTTGACATTTATAATCATATATATGATTTTATGAACAAGCGATCAATTAATTAATGCCTTCCACTGGCAGCCGACCCCTCAACAACACAGGGCTATAGAGATGACAACAAGCGCCCCTTCCGCTGGGAAATGTCCTTTTCACGTTCCAGTAGAACTTCAAACTGACTTTGATGTGTATCTGAACCCCGGCCACACTGAAGATCCCTTCAAGGCACTCGCAAATGCGATTGAGGGGAAGCCCCGTGTTTTCTGGTCCTCCAGCAACCCTATGGCAAAACAGCCAGGCTCCTGGATACTGACGCGTACTGAAGATATGCGTACCGTAATGCGCAATCCGAAGCTGTTTTCCAGCGAGGAAAACGCGGGCTTCTCGAAATTGCTGGGTGAAAGCTGGAGCCTGGTGCCATTGGAAGTGGACCCACCGCGCCACGGTGCACTGCGCGCGTGGGTTAACCCATTCTTCGCGTCCAGCGTCATCCCCGCCATGGAGCCTGCCATACGCGAGACCTGTGTCGGACTCATCGAACAATTCCGCGCCAAAGGGCGTTGCGAGTTCGTCAACGACTTTGGCCGGCCGTTCCCTGTCACTGTGATTCTTCAGTTGCTGGGACTGCCGGTCTCAGAGCTGAGCCGTTTCCTGGATTGGGAAGATAAGCTGTTACACGGCTCGGATTTCCCGACCAAGATCGCTGCTGCCCGGCAGATCAAAGACTACCTGCTGTCCCAGATTGCCGATCGTCGCGCCAACCCTAAAGATGATCTTTTTACCAAAGCCGCACACGCTGAGATCAATGGCGAGCCGCTGAGCGAAGATGACATTCTCGGCTTCTGCTACCTGATGTTCGTGGGTGGGCTGGACACAGTCGCCTCCTCTCTGGGTTTCCATTACCAGTACCTGGCCGAGCATCCCGAGCTGCAGGCGCGTCTTCGAAAAGATCCCTCATTGATCCCGCAGACAGTGGAAGAGTTACTCCGTCGATTCAGTATTGTGATAACACATCGCCGAGCCACTGAAGACACCGAGATTGCGGGTGTTCAAATCAAAGCAGGCGACTGGATCACCATTCATACGCCGATCTCCGCTCTCGACGACACAATTCACCAATCTCCAACTACGGTGGACATTGATCGTCCGAACAAAATGCATATGACCTTCTCCTTTGGGGCACATATCTGTTTGGGGATGCATCTGGCACGTCGCGAGCTAATCATCGCACTCGAAGAATGGGTAAGCCGCGTGCCTGACTTTCGCATAACCGAGGGTGCTCCACTCCGCACTCACGGCGGTGGTGTCTATGGTGTGGACGAACTCCATCTGGAATGGAACTGAGCGTAGATCACATCACGGCGAAATCAGGTTTCGCTGATCGAACATCTAAAGGCAGGCATTGCCGGCCCCAACAGGTAAAGAAGCATGATCGAAGCGATCGTCGTCTCCCGCCGCTTGGAAGCGGAGGATATTTTCAGTTACGAGTTGGCCCGCAAAGACGGTGAGCCCCTGCCATCGTTTGCGGCTGGCGCCCATATCGATGTGGAAGTCAGGCCGGGATTGATTCGCCAGTACTCGCTGTGTACAGCTGCAAAACACCCGCATCGCTATCTGATCGGTGTGCTCAAAGACCCTGGCTCGCGTGGCGGCTCCCAGGGGATGCACGACAACGTACAGGAAGGAAGTACGTTGCTTATCAGTGAACCTCGTCTTCTATTTCCGCTGGAGCGCAGCGCTCGACGCTCGCTACTATTTGCGGGCGGGATCGGTATTACGCCGATTCTGAGCATGGCCGAACGGCTTGCCCAGGGATCGACTGATTTTACCCTGCACTACTGCGCGCGCTCTCAGAGTCGGATGGCGTTCCGCGAACGCTTGCTTGATTCATCTTTTGCATGTCGAACGCACCTGCACTTCGATGACGAATCCGACGCGCAAAAGTTGGATGCTCACAAAGCAATCGGCGCGCCTGAGGCTGACGTTCATCTTTATGTATGCGGCCCTACCGGTTTTATGGAATACATCATAGAGACGGCGCGCAACCTTGGTTGGGACGAGCCTCATATCCATCGAGAGTATTTCTCTGCGCCACAAGTGACGTCCCCGGTTCAGGACGACCGATTCGAAGTCACCATAGCGAGCACGGGGCAGGTTTTCGAAATCCCTGCTGGCGTCGCTTGCGTCCAGGTTCTGAACGAGGCAGGTCTGAACGTACCTGTGTCATGCGAACAAGGTGTCTGCGGAACGTGTGTAGTGCGCGTGCTCGACGGCATGCCCGAGCACAGGGACCTTTTTCTCACCGATGCGGAGCATGCGAAGAACGACCAGTTCACTCCATGCTGCTCACGCAGTAAAAGCGGGAGCCTGCTGCTGGACCTATAATTGCTCCTTTCGGCTTCGGGATTATCCCCTTTTCCGAGCCCCCTTATGGGGGCTTTTTTACGCCCTGATTTGCAACCATAGAGCACGCAATGCACGCAAACAACGTTAATCAATCTGGAGACGTATTACCGATGAAATCCTTGTCATTCTCGCTCGAAAATCGAGTTGCGCTCGTGACGGGTGCATCCAGCGGCCTGGGTCATCACTTCGCAGGCACACTTGCTCGTGCAGGCGCGCGTATTGCGGTTTGCGCGCGCCGGATTGAAAAGCTGGAAGAGTTGGTCACGCAGCTTCGTCAAAACGGTGCTGAGGCGGTCGCGATCGCTATGGATGTGTGCGATGCAAACTCAGTGCGTATGGGATTCGACAAGATTGAAGCGTCATTGGGTGTGGTCGACCTGATTATTAATAATGCTGGCATCGCCTCAACCCAGAATTTCTTGGAGCACGACGAAGAGACTTGGGATCAGGTGGTCGATACAAATTTAAAGGGCGCGTTCCTGGTCTCTGGGGAAGGTTCTAGACGTATGGTGAAAGCAGGATGCCAAGGCTCTATTGTCAATATCGCGTCGATCCTGGGCGAGCGAGTCGCAGGCGGCGCCTCCTCCTATGCGGCATCCAAGGCAGGACTGATTCAACTGAGCAAAGCAATGGCGCTGGAGTTGGCCCGTCACGGTATCCGAGTCAACGCGCTAGCACCGGGGTATGTTGCCACTGATCTGAATCGAGAATTTCTGGCCAGTGAAGCCGGCCAGCGTCTGATGGCGCGAATTCCCCAGCGCAGAGTCGCCACTCCCGATGAACTGGACGGCCCCTTGCTTCTTCTGGCAAGTGATGCAGGCAGCTACATCACGGGCGCAGTACTGGCGGTTGATGGCGGCCACCTCGTCAGCTCTCTCTGAACGAAACATCCCCGGCTATGCCGGGGATGACTGTTCGTCAAGCCTTGAGTTGATTAAAAGGCGTGTTACGGTCAGGACGGTCTTCAGCAGGTAGCCCCAACACCCGCTCAGCAATAACATTGCGCAGTACTTCGTCGGTCCCACCGGCGATTCGCAGACCAGCTGACCACAGGTACCAAAACTTGAACATTCGAGCAGGGCTGTCCTCTGCATCCGACAACCCACCATCTTCAAGCATCTCCAACGCGTAGCCGCACATATCCTGCAGCGTCTTCGCCATCACCAATTTGCCGATGGACGCTTCCGGACCTGGTACTTGTCCTCGAGATACCGCTGTAGTCGAGCGCAACCGGGTCAGAGCCATTCCCTCATCGGCGACGTAAAAACGTGCGAGAGTCTCCGCCACAGAAGAGTCGCGGATTGCATCGCCTCCTGATAGCGATCGCGAAAGCTGCAACAAGCTACGCAAATCCGGAGACTGAGCCGGTCGTCCGCCTACCGCCAGACGCTCAAACATCAAAGTGGTCAAGGACACTTTCCAACCCTCGCCGATCTCACCCAGCCGCTGGCTGTCAGGGATGCGAACGTCAGTAAAAAAAACTTCGTTGAATTCCGCGTCTCCGAGCAACGTCTTGATCGGTCTTACTTCAATACCAGGGGAACGCATGTCCAAGTAGAACATCGTCAACCCTTTATGCTTGGGAACACTTGGATCAGTGCGAACCAGCACGATGCCGAAGTCAGCGGCATGGGCGTAGGAAGTCCAGATTTTCTGGCCATTGACGACCCATGCCTCTCCATCACGTATCGCACGAGTGCGGACAGCTGCCAAATCGGAACCGGCGGCGGGCTCGGAAAAAAGTTGGCACCAGATTTCCTCACCACGTACCGCTGGCGGCACATAGCGCTGTGCGACTTCAGCGGCGCCATGAGTGAACAGGGTCGGCAGACACATACCCACGCCAACCTGGAAAGGCACCGTGGGCAGACGATACTGCTCCTCTTCCTGGTGAAAGATGATGTGTTGAATCGGCGTACCACCCTGCCCGCCCACTGTAGTGGGCCACATGATGCCGACAAAGCCTGCGGCGGCCTTGCTGGCTTGCCAGGTACGTGCAAACTCCATGAAGTCATTCTCGGTCAATGCCCGATCTTCAGGCACCTCATGGCGGGGGGCGTGTTCTGCAAGCCATGCTTTAACATGACCGCGGTAGCTGGCCTCTTCAGGGCTATCTTCAAAGTCCATCAATACAACCCTCTTAACCGATTCATTGAGATGGCGCCTGATTATCGACCAGCGCCTCAATCAGCTGCCGCGACCAACGCGGCCGACCACCAATGTTTGCGGCAAGCAGACGGGCACGCCGATAGAACAATTGGGCATCGCCCTCCCAGGTAAAACCGATGCCGCCGTGCAGCTCAACACATTCTTCGGCAGCGAAGTTGAACGCTTCTATCGCCGCCAGGCGCGCACCTGCGGCCGCTAACGAAAGCTCGTTTGACTGATGTGAAAGAGCCCATGCGCCGAAATACGCATGACTTCTCGCTAGCTGATTCTTGACGTAGACGTCTGCCAAGCGGTGTTTAACCGCCTGATAGCTGGCCACAACTCGACCGAACGCGTGTCGGGTACGGGTGTAATCAACCGCCATAGCGAGCGCTGCTTCCGCACCACCCAGTTGTTCAAAGGCGGTCAACACGGCAACCACGTTCATCAGACGACGGGCCATATCAGCGCCTGTTCCAGGCGCACCAAGACGAATCGCCGTGGCGTCAGCAAATTCGATCCGAGCATGCTTGCGCAACCGATCGATCGCGAGATCTGGCTGACGACTGACACCCGCTTGCGCCAGTCGAACCAGCCACCAGCCGAAACCGTCGCCATCCTCCTTAGAGCAAGCAGAGACCACTGCTATATCGGCCATAAGACCATCAGCTACCGGAATTTTGATACCAGTCAAGCGTCCGTCAACAACTTTCGCTAGAGGGCGATCGCTCCAACTTTTGCCGGCCTGCCCTTCTGCAAATGCCACGGTGGCAACCAGCTCGCCAGCGGCTAACAACGGCAGCCACTCACCAGCTTGGACTGCATCATCAGCCAATTTGATTGCTTCACTTGCTTGGAGCACTGAGGACATAAAGGGAACGGGAAGCAGTGTCGCGCCGAACTCTTCGGCAAGCACGCACAGTTCCAGGTAGCCCAGACCAAGTCCGCCAAATTCTTCCGCTATCGCAGTAGCGGTCCATCCCATCTCGACTATGGCACCCCACAATTTGGCGTCGTGAGTCAATTCGCCATCCAGTACCGCACGGCGTGCGCCTCGGTTTTCAGTGAGAAACCGCTGGGCTTGTCGGCGAATTTCTTCTTGCTCATCAGAAAAATCAAAGTTCATTGCAAGACCCCATTCATACCGCTACTGGGTAGAAGCGCAGGGCTTGAGCCGCACGCGCCTTGAGCCAGGCACTAGGACGCCAGCGTTCACCAAATTGATCCGCCAGCGCTTCGCAGGTTTCCACAAATTGGTTTATGCCAACTGTGTCGATCAGTGAAAACACGCCGCCGGTATAACTTGGATAGCCAATGCCCAGCAATGAGCCGACGTCCCCTTCGGACGCATCCGTAATCACCCCTTCTTCAAAGCAGCGGGCAGCTTCCAAGGCCTGGATATAGAGCATGCGTGTTCCCAGTTCGCTGACCGAGGGTTGCGGTTGCTGTGGCGGATACACTTGAGCCATCCCGGACCAAACCTGCCGTTTTCCTTCAGGATAATCATAAAATCCTGCACCGGATCGACGACCCCGACGATCCAGTTTCTCGACGAACAGTTTCTGTACCTTGTAGCCCACTGGCTCGACCCAGTCGTCACCCAAATCTGCCCGCCCTTGGTTCATCGCGGTCAAGCCGATTTCGATGGTGACTTCGTCGGTAAGCGCCAATGGGCCAACAGGGAATCCGGCTTGTCGAGCAGCGTTGTCGATCAACACGGGTGAAATGCCTTCAGCCAGCATTCCCATGCTTTCATGCAAATAACTGCTGATCACACGAGTGGTGAAGAAGCCGCGAGCATCATTAACGATGATCGGCGTTTTGCGCAGTGCTTTGATGAAATCCAGAGCGTGAGCCAAGGTCTGCTCTGAGGTTTGTTTGCCTTTGATAACTTCTATCAGCGCCATACGGTCAACTGGCGAGAAGAAATGCAAGCCAATAAAGCGATCAGGTTTGCCAACTCCAGCTGCCAGGCCCGTGATGGGTAACGATGAAGTGTTCGAAGCGATAATGGCATCCGGACGAAGCACGGCCTCAAGCTTTTCAAATACCGCCTGTTTTACATCTCGGCTTTCGAACACCGCCTCAATAACCAGATCACAATCGGCAAGGTCGGCATATTCGGAGCTTGGCCTGATTCGAGACAGAATTGCATCGGCCTTCTCCTGGACCATGCGGTTCTTGCCGATGAGTTTGGTAAAGCCGTCGGCAAGGCGCTGTTTTCCCGCCAGTGCCTGTTCAATGCTCGCATCGAGCATGACGACGTCAAAACCTGCCAAAGCGCTGACATGTGCAACACCGGCCCCCATCAGTCCGGCACCGACAACACCAACCCGCTTGATCACAGCTCCAGCGATACCCTGCGGTCGCCGTGCCAGTTTATCCAGGTCGCTCTTGCTGACAAACAGCGTGCGCATCATGTTGCGCGCCACCGGGTTCATCAATAATTTGGCGAACTCGCACGATTCGATATGCAGTGCGGCGTCCATCGGCACTGCGGTACCGTGGGCCACGGCCGTTAGCAAGGCGATGGGAGCTGGATAGTTGTACTGGGTTTCGTTGGCAAGGCGAGTTGCAACGAGGTTGAATGTATTGCCTGGTTCAGCCTCCATAAAACCCGAGCCACCTGGCAACTTGAAGCCCTTGCGATCCCAAGGCTGGCTGGAGTCTTCAGTTTCCAGCACCAGCGTTTGTGCGGCCTCAAGTAACGTCTGCGCGTCCACAACCCGATCAACCAGCCCCAGCTCGAGTGCCTGTTTGGGCGTCAGACGTTCGCCCTTCAGCATCAACGGCAACGCCTTGGCAATCCCGATCAGACGCGGCAGGCGCTGGGTGCCGCCGGCGCCTGGAATAAGGCCCAGCGTCACTTCCGGAAGCGCGAGCAGCAACTTCGGATCGTCGACCACCACGCGGCGATGGCACGCAAGGGCCAGCTCAAACCCGCCACCCATTGCCGACCCATTGAGCGCGGCCACGAAAAGCTTGCCGCTGGTTTCCAGTCGCCGTAACAGCGGTTTGAACTGATTGGCCACCGCCAATGCTTGTTCGGCTGTGAGCCCCTGATCGAACAGAGTCATCATCTGCCTGAGGTCGCCACCGGCCATGAAGTCCGACTTTGCGGAGGACAAAACGGCCCCTTTGACTGCCGAATCGTCAACCACCCTATCGATGGCGCTGGCCAAATCATCGCGAAACTGCAACGACATCACATTCGCGGAGTTGCCGGGAATATCAATAAGTATGTGCGCGACACCCTTATCGCTGACGCTGTACTTGAGCGTTTGATACATCTCGATTGCCTCTTGTTATTGTTGGCGCTTACAGCCGCTCAATGATGGTTGCAGTACCCATGCCGATACCGACGCACAAAGTAATCAACGCGGTGCCCTTGCCGGTGCGCTCCATTTCATCGAGCACGGTTCCCAACAGCATCGCGCCTGTAGCGCCCAACGGGTGTCCCATGGCTATCGCCCCGCCATTCACATTGATCCGGTCGTGGGTTATATCCAGGACGCGCATGTATTCAAGCACCACCGAGGCAAACGCTTCATTGAGCTCGAATAAATCAATATCACTCACCGTCATACCAGCGTTGCGTAGCGCCTTGAGGCTAGCCGGCGCCGGGCCGGTGAGCATGATTGTCGGCTCCGAGCCCACCGAAGCAAACGAACGAATACGCGCCCGCGGCTTCAGGCCGAGCCGTTCGCCGACCTCGCGGTTACCGATGAGTACTGCAGCGGCGCCATCAACGATGCCGCTAGAGTTGCCGGCGGTGTGGACGTGATGTATCGAATCCACTTCCGGATAGCGACGGATGGCAATACCGTCATATCCACCCAGTTGGCCCATTTGGGCAAATGCAGGCTCGAGGCGGGAAAGCGACTCGACCGTGGTTTCGGCGCGAATATGCTCATCTTGCGAGAGCAATGGCAGGCCAAGTGAATCCACCACCGTCAGCACGGAACGCGAAAACCGCCCTTCCTGCCAGGCCTGAACGGCCCGGCGCTGGCTTTCGGCCGCGTACGAATCAACATCGTGACGTGTGAACCCCGAGCGGGTTGCAATCAGGTCAGCGCCAATGCCCTGAGGCGCGAAATAAGTCGCGTAAGCCACGGCCGGGTCCCTCGCCCACGCGCCGCCGGCCGATCCCATGGTTACTCTGGACATCGATTCGACACCGCCGCCAATCAGCAAACTGGCCTGACCGCTCATCACTTGAGCGGCGGCATTGTTGACCGCTTCCAGTCCTGATGAGCAGAACCTGTCCAGCTGCAATCCAGGCACACATTCATCGAAACCTGCGATCAGAGCGGCAGGTCTCGCGATGTCCGCGCCTTGCTCGCCAACCGGTGTCACCACGCCCAACACGACATCTTCAATCAGGCGGGTGTCGATCTGATTGCGATCACGCAACGCTCGAAGCACCTGGGCGGCCAGTTCAACGGGTCGCACGGTATGCAGAGCACCGGTATTGCGTCCTTTACCCCTCGGGGTTCGGACATGGTCATAGACGTATGCTTCGGCCATGCTGGCTCCTCATGTTGTTCTGCTTATTAGGGCAACGGCTGTACGGGTAGCTTGACGGGACAATCATATCAATCATATATATATTTACAACCCGCGTGATTGCGCTCGTCGATCTTCACCGGCGATTGCATACTGCATGCACGACGACAACAACAATTCGAGGCCGACCGTGACCTACCAAACCCTGATCTACGAAACCACTCCCGATCATGTCGCTACTATTACCATCAATCGTCCGGAGGCATTGAATGCTTTTACCGCGCAAATGCGGCGTGATTTTGCAGACGTATGGCGGCGTGTTCGCGAAGACGATCATGTCCATTCGGTCGTGTTGCGCGCGGCCGAAGGTCGGGCGTTTTCATCGGGCGCCGACGTCAAGGTCGCTCAGACAGAAAACGTTTTGCTATCTGACAATCAATGGAATGCGACCGATCCCGGTGAAAGTCTTGGCCCCCGCTCCAATCACGTCTGGAAGCCGGTCATCACCGCAGTGCACGGCATTTGCTGCGCCGGGGCTTTTTATTGGCTTAACGAAAGCGACATTATCCTCTGCTCTGAAGATGCACAGTTTTTTGACCCACATGTCTCGTACGGGTTGGTCTGTTCGGTCGAGCCGGTAGGCCAGAGCTATCGCCTGCCCCTCCAAGAGGTATTGCGCATCGCCCTGCTGGGCAATGATGAACGAGTCAGCGCTCAGACAGCCCTGCGCATTGGCCTTGTCAGCGAGGTGGTGGCGACTAGGGAGCAGCTTTGGACCCGGGCTCATGACCTGGCAGCAAAGATTGCAAATAAACCTCCGATGGCCGTTCAAGGCACCGTCAAAGCTATATGGGAGTCGCTCGACATGGGTCGTCGCGACGCACTAAATATGGCGTTCAAATCAGCACAGATCGGGTTGACGTTGCCGCGCACGACTGAACACCTGGCTGCCATGAAGCAAGAACGCTCGTACGAAATCCGATGAAACCGTCCAGATCGGAATTCGTCGAAATCAATGGCCTGCGTCTGCATATCAGACGCTGGGGCGATCCTGACGCACCACTGCTGCTCATGCTGCATGGCTGGATGGATATGTCAGCCACTTTCCAGTTTCTGGTCGACGCACTGCAGGACCAATGGAACATCGTGGCACCGGATTGGTCAGGTTTCGGGCAGAGTCAATGGAGCACTAGTGGCTATTCCATGCTGCAGTACGTTGTTGAGCTAGACGCCCTGCTCGATCATTTAAGCCCGCACGATCCGGTCAATGTGGTAGCGCACAGCATGGGAGCGAATGTTTCCAATATCTACTTTGGTGCCCGGCCACAACGGCTCAAGCATTACGTCAACATTGAAGGCTACGCCCCTGTGCCCGGATTTTTTGAAGGAACGCTGGGTAATGTGGTTGGCCGATGGCTGGGTCAGTTGCGGAAACCATCACAGGGTCACCCCTACCGCGATCAGGACCATCTCGCCCAACGGTTACAGCAAAGCAACCGAAACCTGCCGGCTGAGCGTGCGGAGTACCTGGCCAGCCAATTGGGCGTTCTGGGAGCTGACGGCCTGCTACGAATTGCGGCCGATCCCAAGGCACGCTTTGTATCTCCGATTTCGCTGCATACGGAGCAAATCATGGAGTTGTGGAGGGACATCAAGGCACCCGTTTTATGCGTTCGAGGGGGCAGGTCGTTTGTCTCCCATGCTTTTGAAAGCTGCCCACAAGACCTGCAAGTACGCTTGGCGGCCCTTCCGAATGGCAATGAGCTCGTGATACCCGAAGGCACCCACAATCTGCATCACGAAGTGCCTGAGAAATTAGCCGAGCTGATCGAGACCTTCCTGCGTTGAAATCGTGAGCCGTGCACGTTCGCCGGCTCTCTTTCCCTGACTTTTCTCCCCACATGCTTAGATCTAACGCTTGCGGCCTAAACATGTATATGATTAATATGATTGAATGATTTATTTAACGCCGCGACTGGCGCTCCTAATCTGGAGAGGCATTCATGCATGACGCTTTTATTTACGACCACGTTCGTACGCCCCGTGGCAGAGGCCGGGCTGACGGCGCGTTGCACGAAATCACACCTATCCATCTGACTACTCAGGTGCTGGCCGCTTTGCGCGACCGCACTGAATTAAACACCAATCTGATTGAAGACGTACTGATGGGATGCGTAATGCCCATTGGCGAGCAAGGTTGCAACATTGCTCGCGTTGCGGCGCTTCAGGCGGGTTATGCCGAAACGGTCGCAGGGTTTCAGCTGA
Source organism: Pseudomonas sp. NFX15 (assembly GCF_049132105.1). Classification (NCBI taxonomy): domain Bacteria; kingdom Pseudomonadati; phylum Pseudomonadota; class Gammaproteobacteria; order Pseudomonadales; family Pseudomonadaceae; genus Pseudomonas; species Pseudomonas sp. NFX15. The sequence continues at coordinate 73,268 of NZ_JAFMPV010000010.1, read as the reverse complement.
ACCGGTTCTGCGCGTCGGGCCTGGAAGCCGTGAACCTGGCCAGCGCCCGCGTGATGTGCGGTGAATTGGACGCAGCAGTCGGCGGTGGCGTTGAGTGCATGTCCAGGGTAGCGATCGCCTCCGATGGAGGTGCCTGCTACAGCGATCCGCAAACCAACTGGCAGACCTGGTACATCCCGCAAGGCATCGGTGCTGACATGATTGCGACGCTTGACGGTTTCAGTCGTGCAGACGTCGACGCATATGCGGTCGAAAGTCAAAAGCGCGCCGGAATTGCCAGATCGCAGGGCTTTTTCAAAGGCTCACTGACCGAAGTGCACGATATCCTCGGGCAGGTCATGCTTGCTCAAGACGAGGCTATACGTCCGGCCACGACGCTTGAGGATCTCGCCAAGCTCAAACCCGCGTTTGTTACCCTCGGAGAACAATCAGGTTTCGACGGCGTCATGTTGCAACGCTATCCACAAACCGAACGCATTGAGCACGTCCACACTGGCGGCAATTCAAGCTGCATCGTCGATGGCGCTGCTGCGGTATTGGTGGGCAACAAATCATTTGGCGAGCGCACCGGGCTCAAGCCTCGCGCCCGCATAAGGTCCTTTGTTTCCTTGGGAAGCGAGCCAGCAATTATGCTGACGGGCCCCGCCGCCGCTAGCCGTAAAGCGCTGGCCAAGGCCGGTATGACTGTCTCAGACATTGATCTTTTCGAAGTCAACGAAGCCTTCGCCTCGGTCGTTATGCGGTTCATGAACGAACTGGATGTGCCCCACGAGAAGGTGAATGTCAACGGCGGCTCCATTGCTATGGGTCATCCTCTGGGCGCCACCGGCGCGATGCTTCTTGGAACGGTATTGGATGAACTGGAGCGACGCGGCCTGAGTACCGCGTTGATCACTCTCTGTGCGGCTGCCGGCATGGCGACCGCCACCATTATCGAGCGGGTTTGACCCGGCAACGCATCCTGAACGGAATTGAAGCCATGAATACCCTCAAATTTGACGTCGGCGATGACGCAATTGCTGTAATCAGCCTGGATTTGCCCGATTCTTCAGTCAACGTCTTCACGCCTGAACTGGTGGCTGACTTGGAGGCTGCCGTAGAGCGAGTGCTCAATGAAGATTCGATCAAGGGCGCCGTATTGACCTCGGCAAAGTCGACGTTTCTCGTCGGTGCCGATCTCAAGGCACTCGTTCGGGCCTATGACACAGGCGTGACCGCTTCCGAAGCCTCGCAGCGATTTGCACGCGAGAACTCGCTTTTCCGTCGGATGGAAACAGGCGGCAAACCATTCGTCGCGGCAATCAATGGATTGGCGCTAGGTGGTGGCCTGGAAATCTGCCTGGCTTGCCACTATCGCGTACTCCTTGACGATCCTAAAGCGAAAGTCGGTCTACCTGAGGTGACAGTCGGCCTATTACCTGCTGGCGGCGGAACGCAGCGTCTGCCACGGCTTCTTGGAATCGAGGCGGCTCTGCCGATCCTGCTGGATGGCAAGCCAATTGCCCCGAAGGAAGCACTGAAGCTCGGGGTAGTGGACGAACTCGCCACCACCGAGCAGCTTATCGAGCGGGCACGGCAGTGGGCGTTGGCGCACCCGCAAGTGCAGCAACCCTGGGATTGCAAAGGTTTCCAGGTGCCTGGTGGCGCTGGCCCGCTGGCTCCCCATGCGCCACGGACTTTTCGCGATGGCACAGCCATTCTGAAGACGAACACCCAAGGTAATTACCCGGCCCCTCTGTCAATTCTTTCAGCGGTTTACGAAGGCACGCAAAGCAGTCTGGATGTCGGCCTGCGTATCGAAGCCAAGTATTTCGGTCTGCTGCTTTCAGGCCCAGTAGCACGTAATCTCATGCGCACCCTGTTTATCAACAAGGCCTCAGCAGACAAACTGGAAAATCGCCCTAAAGGTTTTGCTCCATCCAAGGTCAAGCGCCTGGGTGTGCTGGGGGCAGGCATGATGGGTGCCGGTATCGCCTATGCGGCGGCATCGGTAGGTATCGAAGTTGTGCTAATCGACGCCAGTCTGGAAAATGCCGCGAAGGGCAAGCAGTACTCCCAAAACATTCTGGAAAAGCAACTCGCGCGGGGTCAGAACAGCCAGGACGGCATTGATGCGCTGCTGGCACGGATAACCTGCACGATTGACTACGCCTTGCTTGATGGCTGCGACCTGGTCGTCGAAGCCGTATACGAAAGCCGCGACGTGAAAGCAGATGTCATCGGTAGAGCCGAGGCAATGCTGGGCCGCGATGCGATTTTTTGCAGTAATACCTCAACGCTGCCGATCTCCGGCCTGGCCGAATACGCACAACGTGCTGAACAATTCATCGGCATGCACTTCTTCTCGCCGGTCGAGCGCATGCCGCTGGTGGAAATCATCGTCGGTAAACGCACCAGCGAAAAGACTATTGCCTACGCTCTGGACTTTGTCGGGCAGTTGAAGAAAACCCCGATCGTGGTCAACGACAGCCCGGGGTTCTACACCAGCCGCATTTTCTGCACGTTTATTGACGAAGGCATGGCGATGCTAGCCGAAGGCGTAACTCCGTCTTTGATCGAGAACGCCGCGCGCCAGGGCGGGATGGCCACTGGACCTCTGGCGGTGACCGATGAAGTCTCGCTGGACCTGCAGCTCAAGGTTGCCCTTCAAGCGAAGGAAGACGGTCTCGACGACAAATTCCAGCGCTTACACGCATTGCCGGTCATCCGACGATTTAATGAATTGGGTCGACTCGGGCGCAAGTCCGGCGGGGGCTTTTACGAGTTCCCCTCCAATGGAAAGAAGCACCTATGGGATGGCTTGAGCAAGCTCTACCCGCTGGCAACCGAACAACCTTGCGTCGATGAAGTCCGTGATCGTTTGCTTTACATCCAGGCCTTGGAAAGTGCGCGGTGTGTCGAAGAAGGCGTCATCGACCGTGCCGGCGACGCCGATCTCGGTTCGGTTTTGGGTATCGGATTTCCTGGCTGGACGGGCGGCGCCCTGTCATTCATCGATACCGTAGGCCTGATCCCGTTTATCGAGCGTTGCGAACAGCTTGCTCAACGCCACGGGCCACGCTTCAGACCTTCAGCCTGGCTGTGCGAACGCGCCAAGCGCAATCAGACATTCCACGGGGCCGAATAATATGCAGCAGATGCCAAGAACGCTGTTTGATTCCGACCATGAATTGTTCCGTGACTCTGTCCGGCGCTTCATGCAAAAGGAGATAGCACCTCATGTGGAGCGCTGGCGCGAGCAAGGTCAAGTTGACCGCGATGCTTATCTGAAGGCTGGCGAGCAAGGCTATCTGCTGATGTGGGCCCCGGAAGAATTTGGTGGGTCAGGCCTGGAGGACTTTCGCTACGAGCAGATTCTCTATGAGGAAAATCTGCGGCATGGCGATTACGGATTTTACATCCAGCTGCATTCTCGGATGGTCGCCAAATACCTGGGTAAGTTCGGTAACGATGAGCAGAAACTTCGTTTCCTGCCGGGTGCCGCGCGCGGTGAAATTATTCTTGGCGTGGCCATGACTGAACCCGGCACCGGTTCCGACTTGGGCAACATCCAGACCCGAGCTGAAGATCGGGGCGACCATTGGCTACTCAATGGCGCCAAGACCTACATATCCAATGGACTGATCGGCGACCTTTTTGTGGTCGTTGCACGCACCAGTGCTGCGGGAGAGAAACCGACTTTTGGACTGTTCCTGGTCGAGAGAGGTATGGAAGGTTTCGAGCGTGGACGCAAGCTGGACAAGATGGGGTTGCATTGCCAGGACACCGCCGAGCTGTTCCTCAACAACGTGCAGATTCCCAAGAGCAATGTGCTGGGTGATCCGACCAAAGGCTTTGTGCAGCTAATGCAATGCCTGGCGGAGGAGCGGCTGATCATTGCCACCTGCTCAATAGCCCACTGCCAGGTGGCTTTCGATCTCACGCTTGAGTTCATCAAAGAACGCAAAGCATTTGGCCGCCCGATCGGAACCTTTCAGGACGCTCGCTTCAAGATGGCTGATATGCGTGCTCAGATCGACGCAATCCAGGCCTTCGTCGACCAGTGCGTGATGCTTCACAACGACCAAAACCTTAGCGCCGAGCTGGCTGCGGAAACCAAGTATCTGGCCACCGAACTTGAGGGTCGGGTTTTGGATACTTGCGTGCAGTTGCATGGCGGCGCTGGCTACATGAATGAATACCGTATCTGTCGCATGTACACCGATGCCCGGGTCACCCGCATATTCGGAGGAACGACGGAAATCATGAAAGAAATTATCGGCCGCTCGCTCGGCCTGGACGACCGTAAAATTTAGGGGTTTGCATGAAGACTCAAGTGACCGAACTGCTGGGCATTCGTTACCCGATCATTCAAGGCGGCATGCAGTGGGTCGGCCGCGCCGAACTTGCCAGTGCAGTCTCGAACGCCGGTGGCCTGGGAATTATCACCGGGCTCACCCAGGGCAGCGCACAAGCGCTGGCGGAAGAAATCGCCCGCTGCCGCGTGATGACCGACCGTCCCTTCGGCGTGAACATGACAATTTTTCCCACCATCTCGCCACCTCCCTACGACGAGTACATCGACGCCATCATCGAAGGAGGTATCAAGGTTGTTGAAACCGCAGGCAACAAAGCGCTTGAATACATCCCCAAGCTGAAGTCGGCCGGGATCAAGATCCTTCACAAATGCGTGGCTGTACGTCATGCCTTGGCCGCAGAGCGGCTAGGCGTCGATGCCATCAGCATTGACGGCTTCGAATGCGCAGGGCATCCAGGCGAAGAGGATATCCCCGGTCTGGTACTGATTCCAGCAGCCGTGCGACAGCTGAAAATTCCCGTGATTGCCTCCGGTGGTATCGCCGACGGCCGTGGCATGGCCGCCGCGCTGGCCCTAGGCGCGCAAGGCGTGAACATGGGGACGCGCTTCGTCGTCACTCAGGAAGCCCCCGTTCATGAAAACATCAAGCAAGCCTTGGTCAATGCTACCGAGCGCGATACCAATCTGATCTTCCGCACCATGAAGAACAGCGCGAGGGTGTTCAAGAACGCCATCTCCGATGAAGTCGTGGCTACCGAACGTCGCGCCGGTGGCTGCGAGTTCGCTGACATCCGGCCGTTGGTCGCTGGCGTGCGTGGGCGTGTCGCGCTGGAAGCAGGTGAGATCGATGCAGGAATTATTACTGCAGGGATGGTCATCGGCCTGATTAACGACATACCGACCTGCGCCGAACTGCTTGAGCGCATGGTTGGCGAATGCCGTGCGGAGCTGGATCGCGCGCGCAGCTACTTCATTTAAAGGTAAAAACTCATGAGCGCAGTAGTAGTTGCAGGTGTCGGCATGGTGCCGTTCAGTAAACCTGGCAAGAGCGAAACCTATGACGTAATGGGAGCCATGGCTGTTCGCCAGGCCCTGGCTGATGCAGGGCTGGAATTCGCGAGCATCCAGCAAGCCTATGCAGGTTATGTGTATGGCGATAGCACCTGTGGCCAACGGGCCCTCTACCACGTGGGGATGACAGGCATCCCAGTGATCAATGTGAATAACAACTGCGCATCTGGCTCCACCGCGCTGTTTCTCGCCCGCCAAGCGGTGGAATCGGGCATGGTCGACTGTGCTTTGGCTTTCGGCTTCGAGCAGATGATGCCTGGTGCCTTGCCGACCATCTACCAGGACCGGCCAAACCCACTGCAAAATTGGGTCGACCTTTCTCAGCAGTTACAACCGACACCCGGAGCCTATCCAGCCCCCCATCTTTTTGGCGGCGCAGGTATTGAACACGCACAGCGCTACGGTACCAAGCCAGAAACGTTTGCGCGCATTGCGGTCAAGGCACGCCAACATGCCGCTAACAACGACAAAGCGTTATTCCGTGAACCGCTGACACTTAAACAAGTACTTGAGGCACCTTCGATCTATGGCTTCATCACGCGATTACAGTGCTGTCCACCCACCTGCGGTGCCGCAGCTACGGTGATCTGCTCAGAAGCTTTCGCCAGGCGCCACGGCATCCGCACCGACATTAAGATCCTGGCTCAGGAACTCGGCAGCGATTTTGCCGATGCGTTCAGTGCTGGCTCAATGATCACTGCCGCAGGCTTCGACATATCCCGCAGCACTTCGCAGAAGGTTTATGAAAAAGCTGGCATCAGTGCACAGGAAATCGATGTTTGCGAACTGCACGACTGCTTCACTGCGAATGAATTGATTACCTACGAAGCACTCGGTTTTTGCCCGATCGGCGGCGCTGAGCAATTCATTGAAGATGGCGACAACACCTATGGCGGGCAAGTGGTGACAAACCCCTCCGGCGGCTTGCTTTCCAAGGGCCACCCGTTAGGCGCAACCGGGCTCGCCCAATGTTACGAATTAGTCGAACAGTTACGCGCAAATGCGGGTCCGCGCCAGGTCGAAGGCGCTCGATTTGCGCTCCAACATAACATTGGCTCAGGTTCGGCCTGCGTCGTCACCCTGTTCGGCAAGGTTTAAGAAGGAACACGAAATGTTCAAAGGCCAATCACTGAGCTTGCTGCCGCTTGAAGGCGGATTCTTCGAAATGTGCTTTGACCGCCAAGGCAAGAGCGTAAACACGCTCGATGCGCAGACGCTCAATGAAATCAGCGAAGCGCTTTCAATATTGCGTGCCGAGCCGTATGGCAAGGGGTTGCTTGTCAGCAGCGCCAAAAATAGCTTCATCGTCGGTGCGGACCTCGGTGAACTTGCGACGCTCATGCGCAGTGACGTGGCCGAAATTGCGCGGGTCAACGGAGGTCAGGCCGCCATCCTCACGAAATTCGAGGAACTGCCCTTCCCCACCGTTTCCATGCTTGATGGCTTGGCGCTGGGGGGCGGATTTGAACTTACCCTTGCCTGTGACTATCGCATCCTTTCCACCAAGGCTCAGGTAGGGCTTCCTGAGGTAGGTCTCGGGTTATTCCCTGGCTTGGGAGGCAGCGTTCGGTTACCCCGATTATTGGATGAAGTAACGGCTCTGTCCTGGATCGCCAGTGCACGACCGCAGAAAGCTGCAGCGGCTCTGGCCGTGGGTGCCGTTGACAGTGTGGTAGAAAGCGACAATTTGCGAGAAACTGCCCTGCTCGAACTGCGTAGCAGTGTTTTGAGTGGTGAATGGAAAGCTCGACGTCGCAAACGTCTGGAGCCACGTGCGAACAGTCAGCCTGTTGCCTACGAGCAAGCCCGGGAAACGGCCGACAAGACTCAACCACACAGCGTCGCTACACGCACCGTCATTGATCTGATTGAGCAAAGTGTCCAGCTGGATCGGACCGGCGCGTTGCGCCTGGAGGCTGCGGCTTTCGCCCGTGTACTGAAAAGCCAGAACGCAGCGGCGCTGGTGCAGGTATTTCACAATGAGCAACTACTCAAGCGTAAAGCTCGTGAATACGCACATATCTGCGCTAAGCCAAAACACGCTGGTGTGTTGGGTGCCGGCATCATGGGCGGCGGAATCGCTTACACCAGCGCCGCTCGCGGCATCCCAGTAGTAATGAAAGATATCGCGACACAAGCTCTGGATCTGGGCATGGGTGAAGCCCGCAAGCTACTCGACAAGCAGGTCACCGCAAACCGTCTCAGTTCCGAAGATGCCAATGAGGTGTTTCGGCAGATCTTACCCGTTCTGACCTACGAGCATTTCGACAAGCTCGACATTGTTGTCGAAGCCGTGGTGGAAAACCTCGTGATCAAAAAGCAGGTGCTCGCCGAAGTGGAGCGACAACTGCCACCCCATTGCGTCATCGCTTCAAATACCTCATCGCTGTCAATTGAACAGCTGTCCGAGGCAATGGAACGTCCACAGCAATTCGTCGGAATGCACTTCTTCAATCCGGTACCGGTGATGCCACTGGTGGAAGTCATCCGTGGTCCTAAAACCAGCGAGCAATCATCCGCTGCCGTTGCCAGCTATGCCAGCGCCATGGGCAAGACACCCATTGTGGTCAGAGACTGCCCGGGTTTTCTGGTCAACCGCATCCTGACCGCCTACATCCTCGGTTTCCTGCGACTTGTCCGGGACGGCGCCGATTTCACCCAAGTTGATCGGGTAATGGAAACGTTCGGTTGGCCCATGGGCCCCGCTTATCTGCAGGACGTGGTGGGTATGGATACATCCAGCCACGTCATTGAACACATCGCCAATAGCTACGGCGAGCGCCTGCAGCCGGGCTATGAGCACGCCGTGCAGCGCATGGCAAGCTTGGAGCGACTGGGACAGAAAAGTGGTGTCGGGTTCTACCGTTATGAAAATGATCCGAAAGGCCGCCCATGTAAATCAGTCACTCAAGACACCTACCCATTACTCGCAGAAATTCAGCCCAATGGCAGCCATTTATTCAGTGATGAAGAAATTGTGCAGCGCATGATGCTGCCACTGATTATCGAAGCAGCACGCTGCCTTGAAGAAAACGTCGCGGACAGCGCGGCAGAAATCGACATGTCACTGATACTCGGCATTGGTCTACCGCGTCACCTGGGCGGTGCGCTCGTATACGCCGATTGGCTTGGGCTGCCGGAACTGCTCCGACAATGCGCCGCCTATACCGCGTTGGGTGGACTCTATAAACCAACGGAAACGATGCGCAGGATGGCAGAGCAAGGGCAAGGTTTTTATAGCAGTAAAACGTCCGTACCCACGAGTACCGTCAACACTTGAGCGTGCCTGAAAAAAACCGGTCACACCTGTCGTCGGGCTTTGGCGGCAGTGACTAAGGAGATATAGATGGACTTACATCCTACTCGGTTCACTGGTTATCAGGGTCTTGGCTTGTGCGCTGATGTCGGCGGAGATCCAAGCCAGCAACCGGTCATTTTGCTCCACGGTGGTGGCCAGACTCGACACTCCTGGGGGAAAGCCGCACGCGAACTGGTCAAGCGAGGTTATTACGTCATCAATCTCGACCTGCGTGGACATGGGGATAGCGAATGGTCTGCGCACGGCGATTATGGTTTGAGCGCTTTTGTCGACGATCTCAAAGGGGTGATTGCCACATTGACTCGCCCGCCTGCTTTAGTCGGCGCATCGCTTGGTGGTGTCATGTCATTGCTCGCGATTGGCGAAGACAATGCCCCAGCGGTCAGCGCACTTGTACTGGTAGATGTAGTGCCACGTATGTCAGCGGAGGGGATCAAGCATATTGGCGACTTCATGAGCGGCAACCTCGATGGGTTTTCCAACATCGATGAAGCAGCCGATGCCGTAGCGAAGTATCTGCCAGGACGCGCTCGCCCGAGTAATCCAGATGGGCTGATGAAGAATCTGCGTCGGAAGGGAGATGGTCGTCTTTATTGGCACTGGGATCCTGCCTTCCAATCCGATCGTAACAATGTTCGGGGTGAGCTTTTCCAACGTTTGGAGACCGCATCGAGACACGTCAAGGTTCCGACATTGTTAGTGCGTGGTAAGCAGAGCGAAGTGGTCACCCATGAGGGGGCAGCTCACTTATTGGAGCTGATACCACACGCTGAGTTTTTAGATATTGAAGGCGCAGGGCACATGGTCGCGGGTGACAAAAACGACCAATTTAACGCTGCCATCGAGCAATTCCTTGAGCGCAACCTGCACGCTGCATGATCCGGAGTCAAAACAATGAACAATACTGTACTGATGGAACGCCGAGGGGCGGTTGCTTTACTGACCCTAAACCTGCCTGAAAAGCGTAATGCGCTGGCCCAAAACCTGGTACAGGAACTGGCTGCACAGCTGTTGGCGCTTGAGGATGATCGCAGTTGCCGTGCGGTGGTCATTACTGGTGGACGACATTTCTGCGCGGGTGGCGAGTTGGACAACCTGCAATGCCCTTCGCAACTTATCCGCGCCAACATGCGCGAAGGCCATCGAGTGATCCGCCAAATCGTTTGCGGCCGCCTGCCGGTAGTCGCAGCGGTTCAGGGCGCAGCATTCGGCGCGGGACTTTCACTCGCATCGGCCTGCGACTTCGTAGTCGCCAGTCCGGCCAGTCAGTTCGGGGCAGTCTTCGCCAAGGTCGGCGTCATGGCTGATTGGGGTTTGCTTTGGACACTGCCGCACCGCATCGGCAACAACCGTTGCAAACGTATGGTGATGCTCACCGAAGTGTTAAACGGTAGTAAGGCTCGTGACATTGGACTGGTTGATGATCTGGTCGAAACTAACGATGAAATCTTGCCCCATGCGCTTGAATTGGCACAGCGGTTAGCCGCTGCTGCGCCGGGGCCGTTGAGTGGTACTAAAACCTTGATGGCACGAGCAATGGGCCTGGATGCGCTGCTCGATTGGGAAGCTGACACCCAGGCGTTGCTGATTTCGTCCGAAGATTTCGCTGAAGGGCGAGACGCATTTTTTGCCAAGCGTACGCCTGAGTTCAGCGGACGCTGAAGCTTGCCTGCCCCTTCAGACGCAAAAAGAGATAACAAAAAAATGCGCTGGATCACAAACTGCTCTATCGCCACAAAACTGCAACTCGCGCCTGCTGTGGTTGTGTTGTTATTGATGCTCTGCGCTGCCACTGCGTACAACGGGATTGCGCAGCAACGGACTTTGCTGCAAGACATCCATGGACTGCGCCTTGTGCAGTATCAGGAGGCATTCACAGGCGTCGCCTTCGCTCAATTGTTAATACGAGATGCCTATGCCAACGTGCAGCGCTTAATTGACCTTGGAGCCAGCGCCGTTGGTGAGCTTCCTGGTTTACGGGACGAGATGATTGCCCAATCGGACGATCTTCTCTCCCACATCCGCAAGAGTGGGTCAGCCGCCCGTTTAAGTGTCGAAGAAAAACAGATCTACGAAGAACTCGATACAGAAGCACTAGCGCTCAAAGTTTCTGTGGAAGAACTTTTCGCGAACGCATCGGCCGACCCTCACATGCTGGTCACAGGGGTCAATAACACACGCGCACAATTCAACTATGTCGATACCCTTTACAGCAAACTGGTCGATAAACAACGCGAATTGACGCAGGAAGCGTTTGTGTCTGCGCAGCGCCAGGCGCAATGGACATTGCAGGCATTACTCGGCCTGACGGTCATTGCAGTAATACTCGCGGTCTTCGTCAGCGTATTTGTTGGCCGACAAATTAGAGGATCTATCGAGCGCATTCGTATCGGCGCCACGATGCTGCGCGATGGCAACCTGACCCAGCGCGTTGTAGTTGTTGGCAACGACGAAATCGCGCAGACCGCGATGGCATTTAATGCCCTTATCGACAATTTTCAAGACGCCGTAAGGCATGTGATTGAAGGCAGTGACCGATTAGCGTGCTCCGCACTAGGGCTGCACAAGTCGACTCAATCAATCGTCGACAGCACCCATCAGCAGGCCATTTCGGCTGTCAGCGTTTCCTCTATTGTCGAGAGCATGGACCTGAACATTCAATCACTGGTCAAGAGCTCTCGCTTCGTCCGTGAATCAGCAGCACGAAGCCTGACAGACACCCTGGCAGGCGCTGGCGCATTGGACCTATTGCGCAACGCATTGCTGCGCCTTGAGGATGCCTTTTCATCGATAACTGTCGCGGTCAATGAGTTTGTCCGTCGTACCTCCTCAATCACGGACATGACAAGTCAGGTCAAAACTATCGCAGCACAGACTAACCTGCTCGCACTCAACGCAGCTATTGAGGCCGCCCGGGCAGGCGAACACGGTCGCGGTTTTGCGGTAGTGGCTGGCGAAGTTCGGCAATTGGCTGAGATGTCATCCGATGCCGCCAATCGTATTGATGAAGTCACTCTTGCTTTGGGCAACCAGTCGACTGATGTCGAGCGTTCGCTGACGGCGGGGGATTCAGCGCTGTCTAGTAGTACCGAACAACTGGAACTGTTGGAACAGTTGTTCAGTAACGTCCGGCAATTGGTAAACGAAGTGTTTCAGGGAATTGAGAGCATTTCTGGCTCGGTCGATGAACAGAGCGTCGGCAGTCGTGACATTGCCAGCCGCATCGAACACATCGCCAGTAGTGCCGAAGCCAGCAAAAATATCTGCCACACCACTTTTAGTGCCTCCGAGGAACTTCGTGTTCTGGCCAATTCGTTGCAAGCCAGCGCGGCACGCTTTTCTGTCTGATTGGTTATCTGTGAGGCTTCACTATGTCCACCAACAAAACCCACCATCCTGCCCCAGAGGCCTTGAAGTCATTTGTCCATGATTTCGTTGCCCGACATTCAAACGCCCACCATGTCGACGTACTCGGCATGGAGCGTCTGGGTGGCGGCGCCATCCAGGAAAATTACGCGCTAGACCTGCGGCTGCAAGGCGGCACCTTCGACGGCAATCAGCAGTGGGTGCTGCGAACTGATTCACCATCACGCTTGCCAATGAGCTTAGGACGCGCAGAGGAGTTTTCCATTCTCCGAGAGGCTTTCAAAGTAGGTGTCAAAGTTCCCGAGCCGCTTTTCCTGCATCGAGACGAAGGCGAACTTGGTAAAGATTTCTACTTGATGCGACGCGTTGCCGGTAATGCGGGCGGTAAAAACCTGGTGCGTATCGAGCGCACTCAAAAACAGCGGGCACAATTGCTAGGCGAGCTCGGAGCTTCATTGGGGCAACTTCATTCCATTACTCCGTCGTCCGTGTCATTAGGATTTCTGGGGATGCCCGCCGGGAACCCAGCTTTGTACCGAGTCGAAGAGTATCGAACGTTGCTCGATCGTCTCGGCAAACCGCAACCCACGCTTGAATGGGCGCTGCGCTGGCTAGAGCTAAATGCTCCAACGGACAGTAAGTGCAGTCTTGTACATGGCGATTTTCGCACTGGCAATTACATGGTCGAACAACACCGTCTGACCGGCATTCTCGACTGGGAGTTCTCAAGTTGGAGTTCGCCGCAAGAGGACATCGGCTGGTTCAGTGCCCGCTGTTGGCGCTTTGGTGCCTTACAACAGGACGCCGGCGGTATCGGGCCCCTGGAAGAATTGTTGACCGGTTATCGCAGCATTACAGGCGCTACTCTGAAGGACGATACGCTTCCCTATTGGAGAGTCATGGCAGCCGTACGTTGGGCTGTCATCGCGTTATTCCAGGCCCAGCGCCACCTTTCCGGTGAGCAAACTTCCTTGGAGCTCGCCTTGACGGGGCGAATGCTTCCGGAAATCGAATTGGATGTGGTCGACGAAATTGCGGCCGTGGAAAAGGCGTACTCCCATGCATGATCAACCTCCTGCCTCTGACTTGCTGACCACCGCTCGCAGCGTACTGCTCGATCAGTTGTTGCCTACCCTGGCTGCGGAACAGCGTTACACAGCACTGATGATCGCCAATGCCCTGATTATCGCCAGTCGCGAACAAATTGCCGGTAGCGCACTTAATGATGCACGGCAATCGCTGCTCAGTCGTGTTGATTTAGACAGCGATGCTGTTCCTGTTGACGAGGAACAACTCTGCCGGGCGCTACGAGCGGGCCGGCTGGACAACCAACTACTACAGCTGTTGGATGCCTTTCGCGACGACATAGTTGCGCGCCTGAGCGTCAGTAATCCCAAATATCTACAACAAGTTGATTCGCTGCAAAAAAGCCGTACTGCCGCCATACAGGAGTGCTAGTCATGGCAAAAATTAACGTGTTAATGCGCAAGGAAGATATCGCACCTTTATTTCTGCATGACAAAGTGGTTGTGGTGATCGATACGCTTTTTGCGACTTCCACTATCGTCACCGCCCTACACCAGGGGGCAAGTGAAGTCTTGCCAATGGCCTCGTCCGAAAAAGCGTGTGAAGTTGTCCGGACTCTTCCGAAGGGCAGCTACGTGCTTGCGGGAGAAAGCCAGCTACAGCAAATTTCGGGGTTTTCCAGCTATTCCCCACTCGCGCTCAGTCAAGAAAATCTTGCCGACAAGAGCCTGGTGTACACCACCACAAATGGTGCTGTCGCCTTGAATTTCGTTACCAGTGCGCGTGTTGTCTATGCAGCGTCGCTGCTTAACGGCCCGGCTATCGTCCAACAGCTGCTGCGCCATAAAGACATGTCAATCATTCTTGCGTGTTCCGGGTCCGCGGGGCGGATCAACCTCGAAGATGTTTTCACCGCAGGTTACTTAGTCGAGCAACTCAGCGCGATAGCACCGGATGCGTGGGAACTAACCGACACTTGTGAAATAGCTCAGGCTGTCTATCGCCAGCATGCTGGGCAACCAGAAAGCTGCCTATGCAACAGCCAGCTTGGCAAAACATTGTCCAGGATCGGGATGGAGCATGAAGTCTGCTATGCGGCAAAGATCGGACTGCTCGACATCGTACCGACGATGCAGGGTAGTCGCATGATATCGCTCGCCAACCGCCCTCTTTTATCCAACTCGGGCGCTATGCCCGGAGGCTATTGATGAATTTTCAGCTTTCCGCCGAACTTCTCGATTTACAAAAACGTACCCGGCACTTCATCGCCGAAAAAGTGATCCCAATGGAGCAAGATCCACGCCAGGATCGCCATGGCCCGAGTGATGAACTACGGCGCGACCTGATCGATCTTGCCCGGGACGCGGGGCTGCTGACTCCGCACGCATCCCTGAAACTTGGCGGTCTAGGACTTAGCCACATTGCCAAGGCCATTGTCTTCGAAGAAGCGGGATATTCACCGCTGGGGCCGATTGCACTCAATATCGCAGCGCCGGACGAAGGCAATATTCACTTGATGGAGATCGTGGCCACTGAAGAGCAAAAGGTTCGCTGGTTGCACTCACAGGTCGCCGGGGAGACTCGCTCCTGCTTTTGCATGACAGAGCCGGCACCCGGCGCAGGCGCCGATCCGTCGATGATGCAAACATCGGCAGTACTAGACGGCAGCGACTACATCATCAACGGCGTGAAATGGTTCATCACGGGCGCTGTGGGCGCACAGTACGCAATTATCATGGCGCGCATGGAAGACGGTAACGCCACGATGTTTTTGGCCGATATGAATAGCCCCGGTATCACTATTGAACGAAAAATGGACGCCCTGGACAGTTGCTTCGCAGGCGGGCACGCTGTGGTGCGCTTCGAAAACTTGCGTGTCCCGGCCTCCAACGTACTTGGAGAAGTCGGCAAAGGCTTCCGTTATGCCCAAGTGCGCTTAGCCCCTGCACGGCTGACCCATTGCATGCGTTGGTTGGGTCAGGCTCGCCGCGCCAATGATATCGCCAAGCAATATGCACGCGAGCGCTTCGCTTTCGGCAAGCCATTGGGTGAGCATGAGGGCGTTGGATTTATGCTTGCAGACAACGAAATGGATCTGCATACGTCACGTTTGGCGATCTGGCATTGCGCCTGGGTTCTGGACCAGGGACATCACGGCAAGCATGAGTCGAGCATGACCAAAGTGATTTCATCAGAACAGCAATTTCGAGTACTTGATCGCTGCGTCCAGATTCTCGGTGGTCGCGGCGTCACGGGTGAGAGTATCGTCTCGAGGATCTGGAGTGACATGCGTGCATTTCGGATCTATGACGGTCCATCGGAAGTCCATCGCTGGAGCCTCGCCAAGCACTTGCTGAAAGCTTGAGTTGAATAACGAGTTTAGATGATGCCCCTGACTCGATCACACAATGGGATATCGAGTCAGGGATTGTAACGATCTATGACAAGCATTAGATTTGACGAAACAACGCGTGCTGAGCAGCGTTGGCAATTAGTTTCCCCGAGCGGTCAAAAATATTCGCTAATATCAGCCCGGTTGCGCCATTCAACGCAGGGCTCTGCAGATCGAATAACAACCAGTCATCCGCTCTGAAATCATTATGCAACCAAAGATCATGGCTCAAAGTGGGGGAGTGAAACTCCCTTGCCAGCCGTGTGCTGACATGCGGTAACAGCATCGGGCTGTTGAACCAGGCGTCGGAAATGTACGCCAACGCCGCTTCGTGTAGACGGCTTACATCCATCAAAGGTTGTGAACTTTTTACCCAGAAACGTAAAGCGGGCTCGCGCGTCCCGCAGAACAGAAATTGCTCCGGGTCAATCGGTTTTACTTCGTGCAATTGGACTGCACTCAAAAGCCGCCGGTTTCCCTCACTGATTTGACCGGCGTAGATCACTGCCATTTCATGCAGACTGATGAGATCTTCAGGAGCTGGAACTTCGGGCATCACGAGGGCATGTTCCACGCCAACCTCAGGTGATTGAAAGCAAAGATCGGATCGGAAAATTTCTTTGCCATTTTCACCAGTTGCAACCTCGACATTACTGAAACTGCGACCCTCCATCACTGGGTTTACCCTGTAGCCAGGTGCCGGGGACATTAACTGCGGTCTCAGAAATCGTGCATGCAATGAGCGCAATCGACGATCGGGGGGAACGATTGATGCCGCGACAAGCACCGCTTGAGCCATCAGCTGTCCCCCGAAGATATGCCGGTTCAAATTTGCCTGGGCGCACAGGCTGACGTAGCGCTCTCCGTCTTTGGCGAACTGACCCAATGATGCAAAGTCCGCCGGCGGCTTGAGCAGCGCAAGAGTTGTGTTCTTTTCCATGGTCTCAATGTTATGTAGTGATCAACTGGGATGAAGGTCAATTCGACAGGTTGAGAAGCACCGCTGTAGCTCCGCCATCAATACGCAAATCGCATCCATTTATAAAGCTGGCGTGGCTTGACAGTAAGAACTCAACAGCTGCGGCAATATCCTGAGGAGTGCCCCATCGTCCGACCGGCGTGGATTTGACTACGGAGGCGGCAGCGGGATTTACGTCAACCTCGCGGCGCCCCATGGGTGTCCATATCGTACCCGGCGAGATCGTAACGATTCGGCCTCCTGCAAGGCCCCAGGTCGCAGCTCGCTGCTCACATAAGCGAATCATTGCTCGCTTGGAGAAGGCGTACGCGGGGGACGCTAGCGCATACTGGTCATTCGGAGATACATGTGCAGCAAGTCGCTGTTGCGCTCGCTCAAGAAAATCAGATTCGAATGGCTGCTCGAGAATCGTATCCAGGGTAGCGTCGCCAGCTGTCAGATGGCCCGCCATGGAGGAAATGAAAACTGCTGCCACTCCATCAAGTGGCCTTGCTTCTATTGCGTTCAGAATGCGCACCGTTGCCGTCACATTGGCCAACAGTATTTCATGCCAAGGCGCTAGTGCCGGCGAAAGTCCAGCAGTGTGGACTACACCATTTAAACGCCCGGCACCGTGGGCAAATGCGATCAGTTGTCCGGCAATCCCAGGCTGCGATAGATCACCCGCCAAGCTTCCTGCGACCGCATAACCTTCATCGCGCAATGTGTGGGCAAGCTCATCGAGTCTATCTTGATCCATATCACTCAAAACTATTTGGTGATCTAAACCAAGCCTTCTTGCGCATGCGCGCCCCATCCCCCCGCAAGCACCAGTGATCAATACAACCGGGAATTTTCGGGTCATAAATCAATTCCTTGGATCGCAAGAAATACTCATATGGTTCTACTATTCACCAAAACGCGGCTGTTTTCCCAATAGGATTTGGCGCATGTTGCCTTTGCAGGTAATGGTCAACAGGAATATATAGGCGATGCTGATCACCCCTCCCCCCAATACACAAGAAATGCTAAGGACAATGCCGAGAGCACTGAATCGATGACGCCACGCTACCCAAGCCGAGAAGAGAACGAGATGAACTAAGAAGTCGACGTTGAATTGTGAACGCCAGGACAAAGTTGTGATGTCCGCGACAAACTGCTCGCCAGCTATCAAGCCATCTTGGTTGAACGCAACGAAGCTGATGATAATGATTGCCAGCCAGCCCGCAATCAATGAAAGACGGAAGAAATTCAAGCTTATGCTCCTTAATTAAAGTCCGATACGTGCCCGTTGGGCGGATGAATTTCCCATCCAGGCAAAGTCAAACATGGCGCGTTTCAGATATATCTGTGCGTCACATTCCCAGGTGTATCCAATACCACCGTAAATTTCGACCGCGTCTCGTGCGACCTGCAAAAATCGATCGGCTAGGTGTGCCTTGGCCAGGGCGGCATATCGTGTTGCCTCCAGAGGAATATGATCAAACGCATGCGCGGCATACCAATAAAGGCCGCGAGCCGGTTCGATATCCACCGCCATGTTGGCCAACTGGTGTTTGATGGACTGAAACTGACCGATTGGCTGCCCGAATTGCTCGCGTATCTTGGCGTAGTCCACCGCCGCTTCCACACAACGCGAAGCCCCCCCAAACGCATCGGCCGACAACAACACCAGGCAGGCGTCACGCAATCGCTCGGCCACTCCTACATCATTGCGCAAGCGGTCGACAGGTGACAGTGAAAAAGTTACCTTCCCCATTGGGCGAGTGCGGTCAAGCACATCCTCATCTTCTACCGTTATTCCAGTGCCGGATCGCTTGACCAATCCAAGACCCCCGTTGGCAAGTCCAACCAGGATCAGGTCAGCCTGTTCGGCGAATGGCACATGCAACTTACAACCCGAGAGTTGACCGTCGTTGTCAGTCAACGTCCACTCTTGAGGCTGCCAGCCTGAAGTTTCAGCGAATGCGCATGTCGCCAATCGTTCACCACTGGCCAGCAGAGGGAGATAGTGAGCTTGCTGCTCTGGAGAACCTGCCCAAGCGATAGCCAGACCCGTCAGGATGTGGCCCATAAAGGGCACAGGCGCGGCTCTGGAACCGAGGGCTTGAGCCACCAGCGCCAGATCGATCATTTCCATCGCCGAGCCGCCGTAGGCCTCCGGCAACGCGATGCCGGCCACGCCCAACTCGACCAGGGACTGCCAAAGACTCGAGTCGTAACCGCCCCGATCGAAGAGCTCATGCAGACGGCTCGAAGGACAACGTTCATCGAGAAAACGGACAACCGTTTCCTGAAATTCGATCTGCTCTGGCGAGAGTAGAAAATTCATTGCGTCGTACTCTCTTGACCTTTGTCGCGCGGAAGACCGAGCCCGCGTTCGGCGATGATGTTGCGCTGGATATTCGACGCACCGCCAGCAATGGCTACGCCGAGCGATCCAAAAAACTGGTTATTCCATTTTTCCGAGCCAGAAAGACGCTCGCCCTGCAGCGACGGCGCAAGTAACAAGTTATCGCCCATCAAATCCCGGCCCAACTTCGCTACTTCGTGACCGATCTGAGTGGAGATCAGTTTGTTCATCAGACTGACGATGCCGGAGGACTGCCCATGCGCGGTCATTGAAAACTGCCGGTAGCTTGAGTAGACGTGTGAGGCAACATAGCCTTCGAGCACCAGCAAGCGTTCGCGGATCTGCGCATTTTCGATCGCCGGGCGACCATTCAGCTGCGTAGTACGCGCTAGCTCTTTTAACTTTTCGTACAACGCCTGAGAATTTGAGGCGTTGCCGATAAAGCTGCTGCGCTCATGGATTAGAGTGGTTTTTGAAACCGCCCAGCCTTTACCGCGCTCGCCGACAATCCAATCTGCCGGGGTACGGGCATCATCAAAGAACACCTCGCAAAACTCTTCACCCCCGGTGACTTGTTTCAACGGCCGGACAGTGACGCCAGGTTGCTTCAGATCCAGCAGCAAATAGGACAGCCCCTCATGCTTGGAAGCATTGGGTTCCGTGCGGACCAAAGCGAACATGAACCGCGCATATTGCGCGAAGGTACTCCAGACCTTTTGGCCATTGATCACCCACTCACCGTCTTGCAATACGCCTTTTGTGCGCACCGATGCCAGGTCGGATCCCGCGTTTGGTTCGCTGTAGCCTTGAGCCCACTGGTACTCACCCGTCAGCGTCTTGGCGATGAATTTATCTTTCTGCCATTGGGTGCCGCACTCCAACAAGGTGGGCACCAGCATGCCAACCCCCACACCAGAAACTTCCATGGGGGCCCGCCGCTTCGTAAATTCTTCCCTGATGACTTGCGCGCGCATGACATCCGGCGCCTGCTCGGAGCCGCCGTACTGACGTGGGATCGCACGGTACAAGAATCCTTGAGCAATCGCCCGGTGGCGAAACCTGGCTTCAGCTACAAGTTTATCAGCCTTGCTTAATGAGCTATCGGGATTCCAGGCATCGGCCAAGAAACCCTGCACCTCGGCGCGAAAAGCCTCGTACTCGGCGCCATAGACCAGGTCCATACTCGCCTCCGCTTATTTAACCGATTTGCCGGACATGAGTTCCCAGTGTCTGGCCATCATTTTGGCAGCTCGAACTTTGAGTTCGCGAGGTGGTTCCGGCAACACCACAGCGCCTTCTTCCCGGTTCGGTAACGCAATCGTGGCATCGCACAGCACGCTTTCTTCACCGCGTTGATTGGTCATCTTGACCTTCACATCCACCAGGTACAGGCCATTTTCTTCGCGCTTGCCCACCACTTCACCGGTGATGAACTGGGTATCGCCCATGTAGTTAAATTTGCGAATTTCGTCGTACTGTTTGTAAACCCAACCGTCGTCACCTGCCCAATCGCTGAGGAAGCGGTAGAGGTAGTTTTCGCGCATTACGCCATAGTCATAGGCCATCGGGTTGCCGATAGCTTTTGCCCAGGAACTGTCCCAATGCAGGCGTTGAGCAACGTCAGGGATGCCCTGATCGTTTTTCACGTAGAACGCCGAGATGCGGTTGCGGTTCTTATGCCACAGGCGTCCAGTGCGTAGACCATAAGGCACCCAGCCATAGCCACCACCGTGCCAGTTGACGACGTCAGTTACAGTTAACGGACCGGAAACACCTGGGCGCATAGCCTGGCCAACTTCGATGTCTTCCCAGTGCAAACGCTCGGCCCCGCGGGGTGCTTCGTTGGCATAGAGCTCGTCGATCTTTGCCATCTCGTCTTCTGTGTACGACGCGGGTTGCACCTCTGAGTACTTGCCCTTCTCACGGGCTTTTTTGCGTTCGGTCATGATCGCGCGATAGCGATAAACCGCTACTACTTCGCCACGTTGGTTGACCTTCACTTGGCTATTGAAGCGGGTAACCGAACGCCCCGCGAATTCCGATTGCTTGACTTCCAGACCATCTTCTCCGCCGAAGCTGTAGAGGCTGTCACCCGGGAAGATCGGCTTGAAAAAGGTCCATTCGCCGCCCGAAATAAACATGTGAATGCCGCGAAACAGGCTCTTGGTATTGGCCTTCACTTCCGGCGGCAGCGGATCGCCTTTCAACGGTTTATTGATGACTCCAGCCATCATCGCAGGTGCGATAACCGAGCCCCAGCGAGTGGTCTTGGCGTATTCAGGATTGCAATGAAGCGGATTGTCGTTGCCAGCAGCGAAGGCAAAAGAACGAATATTATCTTCGCTCGCGACGGTTATCTGCTCCTGATCACGACAGGCTAGGTCAACACCCAGGAGTAACCTAGCGCGCTCAATATCATGGTCAGTTAATTCGTACGCTGTTGCCTTCTCGAAATCTTCACTGAGTTTTTTTTCTTCTTGTGCCATGAGACGGGCTCCAATTCGATGCAGGATTTTTGTCAGGTTCCGCTGAACTGCGGTTTGCGTTTTTCCATGAAAGCCTTCACGGCTTCGCGCTGGTCGCTGGTCATTGACGACAGGACCATATGCGTGGCTTCCATATCGAGAATCTGTTCCAGGCTGCCCTCTACCGCAGCATTCAAATTCTTCTTCATAAACCGGTAAGTCAGCGGCGGCCCGTCAGCTAAACGTCGCGCCAACGCATACGTGCTGACTTCCAACTCCGAGTCAGGTACCAGTTGGGTAACTAGGCCAATCCGTTCGGCAGCCTGAGCATCGAGCTTGTCCGACAGGAGCATTAGTTCGCGGGCCTTGGCACTTCCCAGCAAACGTGTCAGGAAATAGCTGGCACCGTAGTCGCCGGAAAAACCTACCTTGGCAAAGCCTGTTGTGAACGAGGCTGTTTCGGACACCACCCTAAAGTCGCAGGCGGCTGCCAGGGACATACCAACACTCACGGTGGCGCCACGAATCATCGCGATTGTCGGTTTGTCCATCTGATACAGGATCTTCACTGCTTCCATGTTTCCACGCAGCCATTCAATGCGCGTGGCTACATTGTCGGGTGCGCGTTTTTTCTCGCTCGGGGCGGCCTCGCCAAGCGACTCTTCAGGCTTTTTGTCCGGCTTTCCCGAAATATCTCCGCCGGCGCAGAACGCTCGCCCGGCACCCGCAACTACCACAACACGCGCTTCATAATTACGCGCGGCGCGCTCCATGCCCTCACGCAACGCTCGTAGCAAAGGCGGATTCAGCGCATTAAGACGGTCAGGGCGGTTGAGTGTCAGCGTCAATACGCCATCATCCAGGTGCTCAAGGAGCAGCGACTCACTCATGATTTTGCGTCCTCACCGGTATGGGCGAACATTGCCTTGACCTCATGCTGGCTGACTTTGAGCGAAGGCGTGCGAGGCATCACCTTGACGAACCTCAAATCAACCGGAACCTGATAGGAGACCAACTGTTCCCGAGCGAAGCTCAAAAGATCGGCACTGCTAATTGGCTCTGCATCATCTCGCAGCTGCACTGCGACCACAGGTACCGCGCCGAGGCGCGCATCCGGTAGCCCAACTACGCACACTTCTTTGACGCTGGGGTGTTCACGAAACCTGCTCTCCACTTCACGGGGTAGTATCTTGAAACCACCGCGAATGATCGCGTCGTCGGCGCGTCCCCGAATAAAGAGAAATCCGTCGGCGTCGAGCTCAGCGAGATCGGTAGTGCGTAGCCATGTGTTGGAGTCAATCTGCGCCGACTTCACTTCCAGCAAACCGCAAATGGAAGGCGTAAGCGGCTTCCCGCTTTCCAGGTCGACTACGCGAAGCTCACAGCCCGGTTGTGCGCGACCGACAGAACCGCGCTTTTCCTTCCCGAACGCCTTGTAGTCGCGCAAAGTCCAGCCAGCCACCGCTCCGGCAAACTCCGTTGCGCCATAAGTATCCAATACAGGGCAGCTATAAGTCTGTTCGAACTCCTCAGCCATCACCGGATCCAGCGGAGAACTTCCGGTACGAATTGCCAGTAGGCTGGAGAGCATGTCAGGGGCGACCTTCGCGTCCAGAATCATTCGGATAGCGGTCGGCGGCAGCATGACGGTCCTGGGCTTATACGTTTGCACCGCCTTGGCCCATTCTTCTACATTGAATTTTTCCAGGATTGCCAAGGGCCGAGCCCCCACAATCGCAAGAACTGCCGCATACATGCCGCCGATATGCACTAGCGGGGTCGCCAATAATGCAGCCGAGTCCTTGAGCTTCAGCTCCTCGCTACCATTGCGCGATTCGTAATGCACCGCGTCGAACAGCGACCGCTCAAAGTTCCTGTATGGCAACTGGATTCGTTTGGCAGGGCCGGTGGTGCCGCTGGTGAGCATCAAAATACAAACGTCCGGGAGCGGCGCAGCGTAACTCACACCGTCGTGAAGTTTGTCCAGCCCTTCGACAATTGACACTTTCAACCCAACAGTGGACGAAATTGAAATACCCAGGGTACCCGACGTCACCGCAGCTTCGTGCAGCTCGCAAATGCGCCAGTCTTCCTCATCAGCGATTAGCGCTGGCAACTCCAGTTTCACCAAGTCGGCCGCAATCTTTGCCGGAGACTGAAACGGGTTGAGTGCCACTACGCAACGCTTGGAAGCCAATACCTGAAGGATCGCCGCCACGTGAGCCGGGCGGTTGCGCAGAAGAATACCCACTGGGGCTCCGGCACCCAGACCCGCGTCTGAAAGCAACGTTTCTATCTTTTCGATCGTCGCGGCAACATTTCGCCACGAGTGCCATGCTCCCTTGAATTCAAAGGCTCCCTTGTCTGGCTCAAGCGCCAGTACGGCCTTGATCCGCTCATCCAGCGCTGTCGCCATCGGATACTCCTCAGAAAATATGGGCTGTTGCCAACAATCAATTGAATCATATTAATCCTATATATGATTAAAGGCAAATCCCTGATAGTTCCTCCAGATGGCTCTAGCACGCGGCTAAGTTAGATTCACATGATAATTAACGAATTTTTTTTCCCGCTCGGGATCTGCGAGTCGTCTTTTTGTAAAAAAATCCAAGCATGGGCGTGCATTTTTGTACCCACTTGTACGCGTTGAAACCCATAGATCGCCCGTGCCGTATAAAGCCGGAAGGAGTGTTAACGCGGGAACAAAAAAGGGCGCTGAAACTGGCTCAGCGCCCTTGAGGCCCATGTTCAAACGCCTAGTAATCCCGAAATAATTCAAGAATCCGCATTGTTTCGTAGCCGGTAACCCAGACCTTGTTCGCGCGCACCATATGCTTGCGCCAATGAGATTCTGCCAAGTCAGTCTCGCCCTCCTCTATCAACTGGATCAGTTTTTCCTGAGAACGCAAGCCGCTTTTAGCCGCCATCATTGCAGCCTCTAGGCTGCCTCCGCGACGCTGCACAGAAACCACCAACGCCTGATGCCGCTCGATGACATCATGCAGCGCCGCCCAAAGATGAATCAGGGGACGGTTGCCTGCCAGCTCAACCAATGCCCGGTGGAACCGTGCTACACCGGCCGCAAATGCAACGGGATCGCCGAACTGCAGCTTTTCGCTTTCCAGCACCTCGCGCAACACTGCAGGGGCAATCTTCGCCGAATTCTCAACGACCAGGCGCACCGCCGAAGGCTCGAAAGCGAGGCGGGCCTCGTAAATTTCTGCAATGGTAGTGCCTTCGGATTGCAAAACCATCAACGCGTAGCTGGCAATCAGATTAGGACTCGGCGCATGAATTGTTGCCCCTCCCCTTGCGCCGCGAGAAACGCTGATCAAGCGTTCCGCTTCAAGTATGCGAAAAGCTTCGCGAATGGTAGGCCGGGAGACACCGAACTCCTCCATCAGCCTGCCTTCGGCTGGCAAGGTGTCACCCTCCCTCAAATGGCCATTCACGATTTGCTTTTTGATTCGTTCCGCCACGATTTGCGGTGCCTTCGGAATGTGTAAGGCCTGGCGCCGCAAATAAGGCTCGCCCTTGCTCATAATGGTGAGATCAATCACGTCGGTCATAGTTACCTCAACAGCTAAACTCCAAGAGCGCGGACAGCCAACGCTAAGTCAACCGTCAGTGTAGCTAAAAATTACGTCTCAATCATACATATCTTTATTGAGCTTTTAGAAGACTGATCATTTTTTGCAGATACCCGCCGCCGGAGCGTGGCCCGCAGAATGTGCCAACGAAGGACAGATGACTCTTGCGATAAAACCATGGGCCATGGCACATTATACCTATGTATCTTTAATATGTTTATTTATGGAAACCGTTTTAGAGAGGCGCTATGAATTTTGAATTTTCAGATGATCAGCGGATGCTTCGCGATCACGCTCGTCGCTTTCTTGGCGATGCTTGCAGTTTCCATTCGCTGCGAACGGCGCTCAACGACCCGAAGCAATATGACTCAGGGTTATGGCAGCAGATGGTTGAGCAAGGCTGGATGGGCGTGGCAATCCCGGAAGCTTGCGGAGGTATGGAGCTTGGGCTTTTGGAATTGTGCGTATTGTCCGAAGAGCTAGGGCGTTGCGTCGCTGCTGTCCCCTTCTTCGCCACTGTCGGACTTGGCGCTGAAATTCTTAAACAATGCTCCACGCCTGCCACTGAGGACCTACTCACCCGCATCTTGGCAGGGGAAGCTATCTTTGCTGTGCAACTAGTCACGCCTGACCTGGCGTGGTCCAGTAATTTGACCCTGGAAAATGGGCGAGTGTCCGGCACCGTGCCGGTACTCGCATACGCCGCACAAGCAGATTTCGCCATAGTGCCCGCCACTGAAAATACCGAGAACGTTCTTGTGCTGGTTGATCTCCATCAACCAAACGTACAGCGACAATCGCTAGTCGCAATGGATCACACCGTAGCGCATGGTCAACTACAACTCGATGACGTTGCATGCCAGACGCTCTGTCGCGGTGAGCAGGCCCGCGCCATCATGACTAAAACGGTTGATCGAGCCTCGATCCTTATGGCTTTCGAGCAGGTAGGTGCCGCCGAAGCTGCCATGGAAATGGCGCGCAATTACGCGCTCGAGCGTTACACGTTTGGCCGGCCCATCGGCAGCTATCAAGCGGTAAAACACAAGCTTGCGGACATGGCTGTAAAAATCGAACTTGCGCGTTCCAATGCCTATTATGGTGCCTGGGCACTGACCGCTGGGAGCGAAGATGAATTGGCCGTCGCCGCAGCCGCCGCGCATTTGACCGCTAGCGAAGCCCTTGAATACTGCGCGGAGGAATGCCTCCATTTGCATGGCGGCATTGGCTATACCTGGGAGGCTGACTGTCACTTCTTTTACAACCGGGCGCGATTGCTGGCGGTTTCGCTGGGCAATCGCAGCGCCTGGATAGATCGTTTATTAGCCGAAAAATCGCTGCAAGCCCTGTTTGCCTGAGGACATATCATGGATTTCAATGACTCGCCACAAGAAGCCGAATTCCGCCAAGAAGCACGCCGATGGCTGCAGGAAAACGCTCCTCGATTTAACAATCAGGAGCAGACCCATGACGTAAAAGCCTACGTCGCACTGGCCCGGGAATGGCAAAAGTGCAAGGCAGACAAAGGTTATGCGGCCATCCGCTGGCCGCGCGAGGAAGGCGGCCTCGATGGCACGCCGATGCAAGAAGTGATCTTCCAGGATGAAGAGGCCAAATACCCGCTGCCTGTCGGCCCCCTGGTAACGATTGGCACTCAGTTGGCAGTCCCTACGATACGTAAACACGGCACTGCAGAACAAATCGAACAATTCACTCGTCCAACCCTTCATGGCGACACGCTCTGGTGCCAGTTATTTTCGGAACCATCGGCGGGTTCCGACTTGGCCAATATCCGGACTCGCGCCGTCAAAGACGGAGACGATTGGGTCATTAATGGACAGAAAGTCTGGACGTCGTGGGCTCATATATCTGACTGGGGTATTCTGATTGCTCGCACCGACCCTTCGCTGACCAAGCACAAAGGACTGACGTACTTTTTGGTGGACATGCGCAGCGCGGGGATCGATGTCCGTCCTATTCGTCAGATTTCGGGCGAGTCAGAATTCAACGAGGTTTTCTTTACCGATTTGCGTATCCCGGATGCTTGCCGGATCGGAGCTGTCGGTGAGGGCTGGAAATGCGCGATGACAACCCTGATGAATGAGCGCGTCAGTGTAGGGGGCGAAAGCCAAGACCTACCGCGCGTGGAAGAACTTATTCAGCAGGTTCAGCGCTCTGGCCAGCACCCGGACCGCCACCGCATCGCGCAGATGTTGACCCAGGAGTTGGGGTTGCGCAATTTCAGGTTCCGGTTGTTGACCTCGCTTTCCAAGGGAGAAACACCTGGGCCGATCGCGGCAATGAGCAAACTGGTGTATGCCAACTTGCTTCAGGACCTATCCGCGATGGGGCTGGACTCTGCGGGGATGAATGGTGTATGCGCGACCACAGATCCTCTGCTGAAAAAGTTTCAGCATGGCTATACTTGGAGCGCTGCTTTGCGTATCGCCGGTGGCACGGACGAGATCTTGCGTAACCAGATCGCTGAACGCGTGCTGGGTATGCCCGGAGAAATTCGCGTCGACAAAGACATCCCTTTTACACAATGCCGCTAAAACCACAAAGCCCGACTCAGGTCCTTCAACGGTACTGAGTTGGGCTTTTACCTGACTGACAACTTGACAGATAAATATGAAGAAGGAGCGGTTCGATTTGGCTGAACTACTCCCGCCTGAAGCAATTAATTAGATAGGACGTATCGCCAACGGTGAACGCGTTCAAGGCTGAATGAAAACAGAGCGCGCATTGGACAGTTCGCGAAAACCGTATTGTCCCTTGTATCGCCCCATCCCGCTCTGATTCACACCACCAAATGGCAAGCGAATTTCCTGGTAATGTCTCAAAACATCATTGACGGTGACGCCACCTGAAGAAGTATTGAGTAGCACCTGTTCAACAAACTCTGGCCGCTGGCTGAATACATAAACCGCCAATGGCTTGCCTGTTGCATCAATGTGTTCGAAAACGTCTTGCACATTTGTATAGGTCATCACAGGAAGGATTGGCCCGAAAATTTCCTCTTGCATCAATTTGGCGTGTAAAGGGACGTCGACTAGAACAGTAGGGTGGAAGGTCAGGTCCTCCGGCTCAACCTGGCCGCCTATTACCACGGTCGCACCCAGTTCCATGGCATTGGCCAGGGTAGACTCCAGCCGTGCCATATTGCGGGAGTCAACGATTCGTGCCAGCCCGGATTTGTCGAGTTTCCCAGTGGGATAAAAGGCCTGGCCAATGATAGAGCGCAAAATCCCAACAAACTCATCCCGGCGTTCAACAGGCAGCCATACATGATCGCAGGCAAGGCATAACTGGCCCGCGTTGAAAAAACGAGCCCCAACAATTTTGCTTGCAAGTACTTTCAAATCAGTACTGTCATCAGCAATGACTGGGCATTTCCCCCCCAGCTCGAGTGTAACACTGCTGAGATTTTGAGCCGCTGCTTGCATTACACGCTTGCCGACTGTCGGGCTTCCGGTAAAAAAAACATGGTCGAACGGCAAGGTAAGCAGCAGCTCAGCGAGCGGCACCCCCCCCTCAAAAACGACCACTTCGTTTTCATCAAACACCTGACTTAGCAACCGAGCAATTAACCTGCTTGTGGCAGGCTGCAGCTCATTAGGCTTGATGATGACCGCGTTACCGGCAGCAATCATCGGCACCAATGGTGCCAACGTCAGGGCGAATGGAAAATTCCACGCTCCGAAGAGTAAGCAGACACCCTTGGGTTCATGGCGTATCTCGGCCTTACCGCCGGCATTTCGATCAGATACCGCGACCCTCTCGGGCGCCATCCAGATTGCCAGCTCTGCTATCGCAAGATCAATTTCCTCTAGCACCGAGATGAGTTCAAAGTGCTGATCGCCCATACGCGGCTTGCGCAGGTCATCAAAAAGCGCCTGGTCAATATCATGGGCGTGATCGGTTAATACATTGCGCAGGCGCTCTAATCTTTGCTTTCGCTCATCAGCGGTGGACGCCTTGAGCTGGCTTCTTTGCTCACGCTGTGCATGAAAGATTCGTTGAATTTCAGACTTTGTCTGCGTGTCAATCGAATCAAATAGATAGTTAGCTTTGGTAACCATGCGGCCCTCTTATCATAGAACTCCAGCGGCGCGACAATAACCTGTTGCACCGTTGATCAGATCGGAAATAAAGGTGAAGGAGATAGGGTAGAGGGTTAGTTTCTTAAATACGGTGCCAATGCCATAGCAGCAGGCAGACACCAAGCAACACACTGGCAATTGCCAGTGCGTTTCACCATGGTTGTTGTCTGACGTTTTCCCACACCAACAATACCTGTGAGATTAACAACGCAAAACAATGCAGCACCCCATGGAACCTTCTCCCTGTCCCATTAGGACATCCTGACGACGGCTTTTATGACTTCACCTTTACATGAGTCGGCCACAGCCTTATTGATCGCATCAAACTCATAAAATCTAATCAGCTTTTCCAAAGGAAAAAGACCTTCGCGGTAATAAGTTATCAATTGGGGTATGAACACCGCAGGAACGCAATCGCCCTCGACGCAAGACTTGATCGTGCGCCCTCCGCCCAAGGTATTCATGTCCAATTCAACCTTGCTGCCTCTAGGTGCCGCGCCTAATAACGCAACACTACCGGCCAACCGGACTGATTGGAGGGCATTGGCCATTACTTGGCCAACACCGCTGGCTTCCACTGCATATTCGGCGCCTTGGCCTTCAGTCAGCGCTTTGATCCGCTCGACCGGGGATTCACGAAGCGCATTGATGACATGATGAGCCCCCAACTCTAATGCTAGGTCTAGGCGATTATCGTGAATATCGACTGCAATGATCATCGCGCAGCCCGCAATCCGGGCCGCCATCAGAGCCGCGGCACCAACCGCCCCCACACCAAAAATCACCAGACTGCTCCCAACGGCAGGCTTTAGAAAGTTGAGTACTGCGCCGGCACCGGTCTGAAAACCGCAACCCAAAGGTCCCAGCAGCTCCAGAGGAATGTCCTTGTCCACTTTGATTAAATTTCGTTGATCCACAATAGCGTGGTCAGCGAATGAAGACTGTCCAAAGAAGCACCCACACACGTTTTCGTGTGTCTGGGGACTGTACAAGGTAGATGAACCATCCTCGCGAGTGCCGGAGAAGTTTTGGGTAAAAAACTTACGACAATAGGACGGCTTCTGATCAAGGCATCGATCACATTGTCCACAAGATGCAAATGACAAAACCACGTGATCGCCGGCCACTACGTTTGTAACTGACTGTCCCACCTGAAGGACAATACCTGCGCCTTCATGACCTAGTACACATGGAAGTTTAGTAATTGGCACGTGACCATCACGTGTTATTACATCCGTATGGCATACACCTGTCGCGACAATTTTTACCAGTACTTCATGGTCGCGCGGTGCATCCAGTTTAAGCGTTTCAAAGCCGAATGGTTGACCCACTTCTCGATGGACGGCAGCTTTTATCAACATAAAATTATCCTAAGCCAGGCCCGGTAGATATACCGGACCTCTCCGGGGGAGATAAGGGATTAACGGATCCCTCTACCTGCGATGGATTCTGGATTCAATTCACGCTCAGGTTTTGCAGCGACATAAAAAATCTTGCCATCGGAGTAGTCCGACTGACGCGAGTACATTCCCTTGTTAAAGTCATAAATAGTGAACGACGGTGCGAATACTGCGGGCACGTTATACGCTTGGATAGAATATTGAACGGCAGTGCGATACAACGTGCCCGCCTGGTCCCAGCCATCCATCAACCCAGCGGTGAAGTTATCCTCGTCAAGGTAATAGGTTCGCTTGCTGTAGACGTGGCGCATCCCAGGTTTCAAGGTTGATTCAATCACCCAAACTCGATGGAGCTCCCAACGTTCACATTCGGGATTGACGGTGTTAGCCTTGGCCCATTTTGCCACCTTGCAATCTGCTAGCTTGTAGTTGTTATAGGGGATATACATCTCCTTTTTTCCTACCAACTTGAAGTCAAAGCGGTCCATCAGGCCAGAAAATAGAAAAATTTCGTCATACAGCATTATCCCTCCGGTCGTTGATACAGGAGTGTCATAGCTAAACTCAGGTGCCATTTTGATACGGCGCTGCCCGGGCGCATAGCTCCAAGCTTTACGCGGTGACGAACCCGGATCGAGGAAATCCGCGTAGCCAGTCGCTTCGCCCGCCTTGCGTGACGGCGCGTCGGTAACACTGTAAATGCGCACAGCCATATTAGTGTTACGATCGGGGCTATTAACTTGCCAGAAGGGCTTTTCCGAATAACTCCGAATCTCTGACGTCATAACTGGCGCGCCACTTGGGGAAATCATCCAGCTTCTAACACCACTCCCCTGAAAGCCACCCGCTCCCGAAAAGGCCAATAGCTTATTCCACATGACCTCATAACCGGTTTTAGGAATCGGAAAAGGCACGCCACCACGGCAATCTTGAGCAACACCGAGTTGCTCGTCGGTAGTCTTGCAGGTCGTAGCATTTTTGATGCTAGCGTCGAGCACCGCTTGCGGATACGCCGTGCTGCGGTGAGTAGGATAGATATCCAGATAGTAGTCACTGTTAGTCTTTAACAGATGTTTCATGCCATCGGTAAGCTTCGCTGAATACTGATCCATATTGGCCGCTGTGATACGTGCGACTGGCTTTTCCGAAGCGTATGGGTCCGTCCAACGACCGGATTTTGGGTCGAAGTCCGTGGGTGGAGTGCTCAAACCTCCGGTGTATGCCGGAATAGTGTTATCCGCGTTTCCTGCCTTGATTGCACCAAAGGGCGTGAGCTCACCACCGAGCTGCTTAGCCTCTTCGGCAGTAACAGCAGCGAGCGCAGCAGCGCCCCAGATGGCCGAAAAAGCCCCAACCGCTATCATCGCTGGAATTTTCATTATTTTTATTTCCTGGTCGCTAGTGAACATTTATCGGGCACGTTTGGCAGCCCGCCTTGACCGCTAGTTTATGATCTCACACCTATCAAAGCGTGCGCCTCACAATCAGATTAATCATATGTATAATTAAACTCTTTATTTGGTCTTTGACAAGCCCCTAAGAAAAATTTGTGACCGAGAGGTCTGATCATCCGGTTTCCAGCTCGCGCCCGTAGGTTCGCGTAACAGGGCCTCCTTGGTCAGATTTCGTTCAGAACTCAAGCGTAGAGCGGTGGATTCTTCCCGAGGTATAAAAACTTATCGTCAGCGTCGCCAACGCGCAGCCAAATATCACAATACCCATCGGTCGCGCGGTGCCATCGTGTAGCGCACCGACCATCGCCGAGGCACTCGCCGCAACTCCAAATTGCAGGAACCCAAGCATTGCCGACGCAACTCCAGCATTGGCCCCCTGATCAGCCATGGCACAAGCCGTTGCATTTGGAAGAATGCAGGACAGGCTAGCAGTCGACACGAACAGAGGTATCAGGATGGGCCAAAGCTCTGCTGGCTGGGCAAGCGTCACACTCAGTAATGCGACTGACGCCAGGACATACACCCAAACCGCTCGTTGAAGCCAATAAGCTGGGCCGTGGTGACGCAAGAGAAAGGAGTTGAGCTGAGCGGTAAAGATGAATCCTGCGGCATTAGCGCCAAAAAGCCATCCATATTTGGAAGGCGAAACGCCGTACAGCTCGATAAAAACAAAGGGCGAGGCCGCGATGTAAACGAACATGCCTGCAATACCCAAGCCACCTGCCAATCCATACCCTATCAATGCAGGATCATTCAAGAGCGCAATGTAGCGTCGGAGTGCGCCTGCCATCGGTTGCTGACTGGTCCCTGCGGTCTCTGGTAGCCACCGCCAAATGCAGTAAAGGCAGATAACACCAAAGATGAAGAGTACGAGGAAAATTGATCGCCAACCGAACGCCCCGAGCAACCAACCACCAATCAACGGCGCGAGTATCGGCGCCAATCCGACGATCAGCATCAGTTGAGAAAACACCTTCGCCGATTCCAATGGAGTGCAAAGGTCCCGAACAATTGCCCTGGATATCACCATGCCCGCGCAACCGCCAAGTGCCTGCACAAACCGGGCAGCAATCAACCACGCAAGGTTCGGAGCATAGGCGCAGACTGCAGAGGCCAGAGTGAAGATACTGGCTCCTACCAACAGTGGAATCTGTCGCCCGTACCGATCAGCTACAGGCCCATAGATCAATTGACCGATCGCTAGACCAACGAAATAGGCCCCCAGTGACAGTTGTACCTCTTTGACACTGACGCCAAATGCTGTAGCTAACGTAGGAAAACTCGGAAGATAGAGATCGATAGCCATTGGCCCGAACGCCGATAGCAGTCCCAGCACAAGCAGTATCCGAAACGTCATGAGAATACCTGTCCCAAGTTGAGCCAGGGCAGCCCACCAGCTGCTCCTGGGTGGTAAGGACCCTCAGCGATTTTTCCACTGCGGCGTGCGCTTTTGAGCGAAGGCAGTAATGCCTTCGATAAAGTCATCGCTTGCTACCAACTTGTCGGTGGCAGCGTATGCCTGGCGGACAGAATCCTCCTCACTCGCGTAACGGGATTGATCATTGAGCAATTCCTTAGTGAAGCGAATTGAAGTTGGCGAACCTTCCAGCAATTGCTCAGCAAGTAACCGGGCACCGTCCAGCGCAGCTCCTGCTGGAACGACTCGATTGATGAAGCCCAGAGAGAAACCTTCAGCAGCGCGCACTCGTCGCCCAGTGAGGATCATATCCATGGCTTGTTTATAAGGAATCTGACGAGTCAGACGCTGCAAACCACCTGCCCCAGCGATAAGTCCGACGCGTACCTCGCTCAAGGCAAACTGCGCAGACTCATCAGCAACTATCAGGTCACACGCCAGGGCGATTTCGAAGCCTCCTCCCATCGCATAACCATTCACTGCGCAAATGACGGGCTTGACCCGACCTGGCCGGGCCGTAAGCCCCGCAAATCCTGTGAGAGGCGCCCAGATTCTGCGACCGCTCGCCGTGGCTTTCAGGTCGTTACCTGTGCAGAAAGCCTTAGTCCCGGCGCCGCTAATTATTGCGATCCACAAAGACTCATCGGCCTCGAATGCATCGAATATTTGTGCTAGCTCGTCATTGGCTTCGGGAATGAGCGCGTTGTTCACTTCCGGGCGATTGATGAGCACTTCCAGTACATGGTCCCGACGCTCCACTGACACATGCTCGTAATGATCGAGCAACTGTTTGCCTGGACGAGGAATCAAAGCTTCAAACACGCGCAAGTCCGATGCAAAGCGGTTGATACCCTGATGCCAACGAACAAAGATTCGCTGGCCCAAGCCGTCAGCGTCGACAAACGATGCCAAAGTGTTGGCGTCATTCTCTATCGAAGTCGCAATGAAACGTTCTCCGCTAGACTCCAAACGTCCAACGACAATGACTGAGCGAGGCCCTTGCTTGTCATGAGTAACCGTATAGGTTTCGACACGCCCCCATCCAGATGGACGAGTCGTGAATGCCGGTGCTGGCAAAGTATTGATACGGTCCTGCAAAGAGGAACTGTCACATAACTGGAAAGGCTTGTAGCGGGTCGAATACACCCCCACTGCATGGGTGCTCATGAAACCGCCATTTGCGCCAACCATGGCGTAAGTGCCAGGGTCGGCGCGAAGACGCACAACCATTTCGGCGAGCGCGTGCATCGAGTAATTGTTGCCCGGCCCGCCGAAGAACGGCAATCCTCCGGTCAATGTCAGACCGCGTGGATCGTCAGCGTGCAGGCCAAGCGTATCCAATGCGGCGAAGACTGCAATTGGGAAGCAGCTGTAGAGATCAAAATAGCGGACATCCTCAAGCTCGACACCTGCGGTTTCAAGTGCTTGGCGATAGCAGCCTGCCATTGCTGCAGAGGCGCCTAGATCCTCCCGCTCCAGCACCGGCCGCTCGTCGGCAGAGCTGTAACCATGCAGAAAAACCCAGCGGCTTTGGTCGATGCCCAATGTTTGCGCTGTACCCACAGTCGTCAGCAACAGGGCCGCGCCAAGGTTTACCTGGTCACGTGCCACCATTGCTCGAGTGTGCGGATCGGCGATCAGTCTATTACTTTCGGTGACCTCGGTAATGGAGCTGGCGCTTTGAGCTTTCCTACTGGCGGCAAATGGATTACGTGACGCAACGTCCGAAAACCCGCTGAGTAGCTGCCCCATTTGCGCACTGTAAGATTCTCTCGATTCGCCTAATCGCGCACGTCGGGCGTGCTCAAGCAAAGGATAAATGTTAGTGGGCATGGTCAGGCCATGCTCGCCCATATGGCGAGTTCGCAGGATGCTGGTGCCTCGACGATTGTCGCATTTCACCTCACAGGCTTCGCTCCAGTCCAGCTTGTTTCCTGCTGCTTGCACTGCTCTTTGTGTGGACTCCGCCTCTGCGCCGCACACAAGCGCCATACGCAGCTCACCCGCATAGAGACGCTCGCATAATTCACTGACCAGTTTCTGCGGCTCATCACCGCATGCCGGTGAGTAGACCAGGGTTCGAGCGTCAGCACCGATGCGCGCAGCGATCGCCGCGGGAACGTTATCGGGTGTACCGAAAGGAGCCCGCTGAGCACGCATCATGGCGGGAACAGAGTCGGCAACAGTTCGCACAGCAAATATAGCGTCCACCTGGGAAGCTAGAGCGACATCCGAGCCGGAATCCAGCAGTGCCAATGTCGCAGCCTCTGCTGCAAGATCGGTAGGCGAGAGTTGA
This sequence comes from Pseudomonas sp. NFX15, assembly GCF_049132105.1. Classification (NCBI taxonomy): domain Bacteria; kingdom Pseudomonadati; phylum Pseudomonadota; class Gammaproteobacteria; order Pseudomonadales; family Pseudomonadaceae; genus Pseudomonas; species Pseudomonas sp. NFX15. The sequence goes on along the minus strand of NZ_JAFMPV010000010.1, from coordinate 37,764 downwards.
CGGTAAGCTGGATCCCCCAAGCGATCGACAACTTGACCGGCACCAACAAGAATCGGCGTATTCGGGTCAATAGCACTCATCATTTTATCCTTTTATTCTCAGGAGTGTTTCGTCGGCGCCCGTGATACTTCCAAGTCACCTGATGCGAGCAGCTCATCTATTTGTAAGTCACTCAGTTTCAGCAACTCAATCGCAATCTCGCGGCTATGTTCGGATACATAAGGGGCCGGACGCAGTTCTGGATCCAACATATGTAAAGAATTCACGATGCGATTTTCAGCCGGCAACGGTAGAGGCAGTCCCTCGTGGCAGAGGGTTCGAATGAAGTCACGGGACTGGAATTGTGGATCGTCACGATACTCAGTCAGCCGCTGCATGAATCCCGCGGGCACCTGTACCTCTTGTAGCCGCTTTGTTAGCTCGTGAGGGGCATGGTTGCGGCTAAACGAGGTCACCAATTCGTCTAGCTCCGAACGCCTGAGTCGACGCCCCTTCAGGTTGGAAAGCTCCGGGTCTTTCAAAAGATCCGGCCGTCCTATGACATTCAGCAAGGATTTGAACTGCTCATCGGTTTCTATCGAAATGGCGCACCATTGATCGTCACCAGCACAGGGATACACACCCTCCGGAACTCGGTCATCGGATTGATTGCCTCGAGCAATGAAACTCCCTGGCTGAAGCGATTCGCGCAGGAAATGCTCGGCGTTACCGTTCAGGAATATTTCCGCTTGTGAAATGCTAACGCAGCCACCGTGACCAGTGCGCTCTCGCCTGATCAGCAACGCCAAGACGCCAAGTGCAGCAATCCTTCCCGCAACATGGTCCGGATAAACGGTAACACCATCACTGAATGATCCTTCGATATCAGGGTACCGCCATACTGAAGTCAGGCCCGCAGCTGCTCGAACCAATGGGCCATAGCCCATGCTGCGACTGCGTGGACCGGTATTACCCAGCGCGCTGCTATCCATCATTACGAGCCTGGGGTTGAGCGCTAATAGAACATCTGTTCCCAATCCTAAAGATGCCAAGGTGCCAGGTTTGAAGTTGGACAGAATAACGTCTGACTGCGCTACCAATCTCTTGAACAGCTCGAGTCCTTTTTCCTGGCGCAGGTTGATGCCAATGCTGCGCTTGTTTCGGTGGCCCAGCGCTACAGAGGGAGTCATAAGGTCACCTGACATCGATTGGCGCCCGCCATCTGGAAAAGCATTGTTCTCGACTTTGATGACATCTGCACCCTGGTCTGCAAGCAGCCGCCCTGCTTCAGCACCGGCGACTATGACGCCTAGATCGAGTACGCGCACACCTGCGAGTGGCCGAATTCGATTATCTGGAATGTCGACTGCGGTTACCCTTGGGTTAAACCACGCAGCCGAAAATCCATCCGACTGACCTAACGTTGGTGCTGCCCGTCGAATGCCCATCCTGACGCCATCTATTTCTAAATAACCAGATGGCACTTGACCAGTAATACCCGGGGAAACTTCCAGTGGCATGAATGCCTTTCTTGCCTGGAAGTGCTCATCGTGGAGAACCTCACCGGGTGTTAGCAACGCAGCGATAGGAACCCCCCTTTTCTGCCCTTCCAATACCAATTCTTGCTTGGAATAGCCGACGAACAGTCGGCCTATCTCGGCATTGATTCCCGCCACCTCAGTCATGCGCTGCCCAATTTGGGCGAAAGCCGGATCACGATATGGATGCTCCGCACCCAGCCAGTCACTCATTGCACTCCATTGACGGGGATTAAGCACGCACAGACGTACATGGCCATCCAGACAAGGGATGATCGGGTATAGAGGCATAGGCTGCGGACGTCCAGCCGGGGTAGTGTCGAGCGCTGATTTACCGCCATTTGCGCTACCCGTGGCGCCCAGCCCAGGATCGATGGTTTGAGCAACAGCTTCATGAATCGAAAAATCGAGATGATCACCTCGACCATTTTGCAGTCTTTGCCAATAAGCCAGCATGCCAGCGAAAGCTGCCTGAATGGCTGCTGCCTCCCAGGCCAATGACCCAGGCGGCATCAACGGTGTCAAACCCGGCATACCGGATCGAGAAAGAACGCCTGCCATTGCGGTATGCACGATTTGACTGGCGCTATAGTTCCTATAGGGACCTGTCAGACCAAAATCAGTGATTGATAACATTGCCATCTCTGGCCTGCGTTGCTTAAGGGTCTCACCCCCCCCATCCAACTTATCCAAAACACTTGGCCGTGAACTGTCTATGAGCAGGTCACACGTCTCGATCAGAGACAGGAACCGCTCGATCCCTGCGGCTGTCGTCAGGTCAATTACCACGCTGTGCTTGTTAGCGTGATGCGTCGCAAAGTACAAACTTTGATCCTGATGCATCGAAGGCAGGCGTCGCACCGCAGAGCCCTCGGGGGGCTCTATTAGAAGCACTTCAGCCCCCAGATCCGCTAGCAGCCTGCCGGCCATATCCGTCTTGCCATTGCTCAGCTCAATGACTCGCATTCCTGAGAGAGGCAACACCGGATCAAAGTCTGTTTTCTGCGACATATCGGATTCCTGAGTATGTAAAAACAACCGCTCTATCGTTCGATCGTCAGCTGCATTTAGGATGGAGTCTCAAAGCTGCTGACAAGCGAATTCAAGGACCAGGCGAGCTGAAAATCGATGGCTTGCTAATCATATAAATGATTGTACTATATTGAAAGGCTTTTCCTGCCAACAGCATCCGATATCCAATAAAAAGACGGGAATCACTGATGACTTCGACGCGATCTACCGTGCCCGTATGGGCCCTCATGGCAGCATTGATTCTGGCTGAAATCAGCAGCACATTCGAAGCCAGCATGGCTTTTGTAGCCTTGCCGGCGCTGTCGATACATTTTGCCAATCCGATCGGTGCAAGCTGGACTATCACCGCGTTTTTCGTTGTATCAGCAGGCACCGCAGCACTTTTTTCCAGGCTCGGAGACATATATGGCCGGCGTAGATTGCTGATCCTGGTTCTGCTGATTGCGGCCAGCGGTTCGCTATTAAGTGCCCTTTCTGAAACACTGACAGGCGTGATCGCCGGGCGTACGCTTCAAGGTGCCACGGGGGCTGTACTCCCCCTCTGCCTTGGTTTGATGCGAGAAAACCTCCCTCCCAGCAAACTCTCATTCAACATTGGCATTATGGGCGGAGTAGTCGGAGTGAGTGCCGGCTTAGCCTTTCTCTTAGCGGGCTACTTGCTGGATCACGTCGAATGGCATGGCTTGTTTTTATGTAGCTTCGCTATCGCGATCGCTGGAGCAGCCACCGTCTCGCTAGTGGTCCCGCGCTCTAAACCCGCACCTGACAGTAGACGTTTGGATATATGGGGGGGGATTCTCTTCGTGCCCGCTATCAGTAGCTTGATGCTGGCACTCACGCTTGGGCGGGGAGGCTGGATCCAATGGCAGGTACTGACAACGTTCATCGCAGGATTGCTGCTACTTATCTTCTGGGCCCGGCATGAATGGCGACACCGGAATCCGCTTATCGATATCAGGCTCTTCGCCGATCGTAGGATATGCCTGGCAAATCTTGTTTTTGCGTCAGCGGCGATAGGTCCAATGCTCTATCCCCAGGTTATTCTCAGCCTCGCTCAACAGCCGGTTCTGACCGGAGTCGGCCTCGGCCTCAGTGCAACGGCCGCGGGCATGCTAAAGCAACCTGGAACGCTTATGGGATTTATTGCTGGGCCACTCGGAGGGCGAATTGCAGAGCGATGGGGTAGCAGGCAAGCGATTCTTTTAGGAGCAGGCACACTCGCACTCGGCTGGATCCCACCCCTTCTTGAGATGAATTCATTCGGTGTGCTACTTGGCACAGTCTGTATGCAAAGTTTTGGGATGGTCGTCCTTTACGGTGCGGTGAGCAATCAAATCGTCGAAGCTGCTCCACTGTTACGGACGAGCGAGGCGCTGGGCTTGGCCCAAACCACCCGTAGCACCTTTACTGCGATCGGAAGTCAAATCATTGCGGCAGCACTTGCTTACTCAACGGTGACTGCAGGCGAGTCTTCCAATGCCGCGTACCCTTCGTCATCCGCATACACCATGGCCTTCGTATTCCTCCTTTGCGCAAGCACCGCTGCATTCATTGCGGCTTGGTTACTACCCCGGAGCGGGCCAATTCCAACAGAACCAGTCGCACCGGCGCTAAGGCCGAATGAACAGATGACCGTAGAGAGCTGATTGCAATATGAGTAGCAGGCGCCAATGGGAATGTTGCGACACGCCAACCCGACCAGCGGTGCACTTTTATCATTGACCTTAATCATACAAATGATTAATCTGATTTTACTCCCACAACAATAAATCATAGGGTGTAATTATGATCATTCGTGTGATAACGATGTCTCTAATTCTCGTAGGCGCTGCTTGCTCGGACCATAGCAAATACATAGCAACCAACGACGTTCAGAAATGCCGTATCGAAAATCTGGTCAGCAGCACTCCAACTTATTCGCCGTCATGGCAAACCAGTTTTCACTGATCAATCGCGAGTAATATCGGAGATCTTCATGTCTTCGTAGCCGACAACCCAGACCTTATAAGCTGCCTGCATATGCTTGCGCCAATGCACTTCAGCCTCTTCCTCATTACCAGCCTCAATGAGTTTGAGGAGCTTTTCCTGCGATTTAATCCCCAATGCTGCAAAGGCGATTGCCTCTTCCCGAGGCTGGTTACGCCGATAAACCGCAACCACCATAGCTTGATGTTGTTCCACTACCGAATGAATCGCCTGCCAAAGATAGATTAATGGACGGTTTCCTGACAGCTCCACCAGAACCTGGTGAAAATTAGACACAGCCTGCCCAAATGCCGACGCATCGGCCATTACCTTACGCTCAGCCTCAATCGCAGCTCTCAAGGGTGCAGGGGCTATTTTGCGAGCGTTCTTGGCCACGAGTCGTACGGCTGCCGGCTCGAACGCCATGCGCGCCTGATATACCTCGGCTACGGTAGTACCTTCGGTCTGCAATACCATGAGTGCATAGTTCGAAATTAGACCAGGATCCGGCGCGTGGACCACGGCTCCGCCTTTCGCCCCACGGGCCACGCTCACCAGTCGCTCGGCCTCTAGGATCCGATAAGCCTCACGTAACGTCGGCCGCGAAATACCGAACTCTTCCATTAGCTTGCTTTCAGCAGGCAACATATCGCCCGCCTTCAGCTCACCGGAGATGATTCTCTTTTTGATGCGTGTGGCGACGATCTCGGGAGCTTTGGGAATGTGAAGAGGTTGCTTGGTCGTGGCAGTATGTTGATTCATAGAAAATTGCACGTCCATATCGGGTCGGTTGAGGGGTCGTAAAAAAGCCGCGCGTTTTGCGCATCCTCAATAGTAGCAAAGACTCAAATGATATAGGTCATTAACTCGCCGACTAGCTACCTTCTCCCAGCATGCGTGCCAGGACCCACGCTTCCGCGTTAATTAGGTCCTGCGTACTCAAATCGCTACGTGGCGCTACATGAACCCTGAAGATTGCGGCAAGGCGCTCTAGGCTGCCCATGATGACTGCTGCGCCCGCTAGAGGATTCAAGGGCGAATTTCTGGACTGGCATCCCCTCCCTATTTTTTCCGCCAGGCACTCCAATATTGGGACTAAGCAGCTGTGGCGCAATTCTATCATTCGCTCATCGCCCTGGTCGGCTGTCAAATTGCGAATGTGCAGGAGGTGGTAGCGCTCTTCCCAATATTTGACGTACCCGGATACAAACAACCGCGAATAATGAAGGGCTTGATCACTTGGCCACTCGTCTCTCAGTAATGCATCCAGCTCGGCTGGTATCTCCTGGTTTAAGCGAATGGATTCGAATACGAGATCCTGGACATCCTTAAAATAAAGATAAAAGGTACCGGGTGCCGTACTCGCCTCGCGGCATATATCCAGCACACGAATTTCTGGAAGGGGTCGGTGCTTTAGCAACTCAGCAACAGTTTCGATGAGCCGTAACCTTGTGAGCTGACCTTTACGTCCTATTGCCTGGCCCTGCAAGTTATGGGTAGGCGCTTTTGTCACCTGTTCAAGAGACATGCGTTTACTCGATATGGGAAATTAGAATTACCGTATCCGGTCCTGCATACGCGACCTTCAACAAGCAACTCACTATTGAATGTGTTGGCAGTAGAGCTCAACGCCACCAGCAGAGTTTTAACGTAAGTGAGCATGGGGGGCATCCGCCAGGCACTCGTTTTGCCCAGATTGATCTAAAAAATATCCGAACTGCTTCGCAATGATTGGACCCATCTGACAGGCTGCAAACATTCACGCTCGAGATACAGCGATGCTCGGAATGTCTATTTGGACCTGGGGCTGAATCTAAGCATAGCTATACAGCACAACATAACCTATCGCTTGCGAATTTGATTTAATTTTCTCATTAATTTACAGCCTTTCTGCCTCCGCCCAGCTAAAACAAAGGCGTAAATCAGCATATGGTGCTCCTCGCAGGCTTTCAACCATTGCCCGAGGATCCGTAACATACATGATTATAAACCGCTATCACGTTATCGGACAGGATTAGTCTCGCTGGCCCCTCAGCATGCAAGCGAAGTAGGCGAAATTTTCACGTCGAAGGGGGGCATCCATATTTGCAAATACGGTCAATGGCCACCTCGACTGAACTTATACATAAAAGTGTAGCCGACGCCGCTTACCCAAAGGGATCACCCTTGCTCCGCTCGTAAAATTACGCAGTACTTTATATCGTTCATGTGAACTATGATAATGTAGATTCACCGATGCCTAGTGCCCTCTGGATTGACATTGCGGCGCGCAAACGAAGACGCCAATATCTCATGGATCATTACACAGATAACGACCAGTGACTTCGAGCCACCTTTCCCTGAATTTGAGTACCCCGCGTATACCCGCGTACTGAAAAAAGAGCGACCCCGTTGACGACAGTCATCGTCCGTACTTTAAATCAAAGAAACGAGATGCAAAGCAAGCCAGACATGCGTCACGGAGGCTAATGTCACGAACTCGAAATATGCCACTGCACAATCAGCAACCATGCCATCTGGATTGCATATCTGATCGTCGAAAAACTTAACTTAATAGTGGCCTCCTTCCTAGGCGTTCCTTAAATTATCAACCGCCACCATACCGACCAGCCCCGGGATAACGGGGCTTGATGGAATTACGCTGCCGAAAGGTATCAACCTTTGGCTATGCAGGACTCCTCCATTCGTCCTAAAAAAGTTATTCTACGCGCTCGTCTCACACTGAGACGCTGAACGCTGCCACCTAGGCAGCACTTGGTCCGTTTTGAATTCAACGAGCGCTTTGCGAAGCGCCGCAAAAATACATTGGAGCCGCCATGAAACATCACCAACTCCGCGCGCTGTTAGTAATCTGCGAAAGTGGAAGTATTCAAGAGGCATCAAGGATGCTCCACATATCTCAACCCTCCTTGTCTCGAAGCATCAAAGAACTGGAGTCCGAACTTGGGGTGAATCTCCTGGTGCGTTCCAACAGAGGTATAACCTTGACGATTTATGGTGAGCATTTACTAATCCGAGCACGATTGATTCTCGAAGAAGCGCGGAGAGCCAAGGATGAAATTAATACACTTAAAGGATCCATGGGGGGGCATGTGACAATTGGCGTATCTCCCGTCACGCCCAGTTCTCGCTTCGTCCAATGTTTGACAAAATTTAATGCGCGCAACCCAAAAGTCACAATACGCATCGAAGAACTGCGTCCCGCGAAACTTATCGAAGGTCTCCGAGAAGGACGTTTGGATTTGGTCATCACTTCTCACGGAGGAACTGGTCAATTGGAAGGATTTCGCGCTTTAGAGCTATATCAACAGCCTGGCGCTCTGGCAGTGCGCAAAGGCCATCCTTACAGTAGTCTTAACACGCTTTTAGAGTTGCGGGAGTTGCCGTGGGTACTCCCAGACGAATTCAAAGATTCTCCTGTTAGCAATCTATTCCATCAAACCAAGCTAGCGCCACCAGACAACGTCATGGTTTGCTCTTCACTCGTCATATACCTAGAGCTAGCTGCAACCACAGACGCTGTCAGCTTCTGGTCGATGCGTCACCTGACGCTAAGCAATCTTGCTGAAAAGCTTGATGTGGTGAAGGTTGCTGAACAGGTGCCTAGCTTCGCTATCTCTCTCATCAGTCGAGAAGCGGCAGCTTTGACACGAGAGGCCAGCATGCTGGCCGAAGACATAATTTATGAGTTCCACGGCACGCGCTCTGCAATTTCTCGTTAGCTCGGGACCCTGAAGACTACTAAAAAAGGTATGGGTATGCCTATAGACCATTATTCCTATCAGAAATATTTTGTCATGCTGGAAGTCATCGAATGGTCCATAAGGATAAAAACTAATGACTTCGTCACCCAATCTCGTCCCCGAAATCGAAGCCCTGCATGCAGAGTTCATTCAGATCCGCCACCATATACATCAGCACCCGGAATTGGGCTTCGAAGAAATCGGAACCAGTAAACTAATCGCCGGTTACTTACGCCAATGGGGATATGACATCCACGAGGGCATTGGGGGAACGGGTGTGGTTGGCGTGCTCAAGCTAGGCGATGGAGCACGCACTATTGGACTGCGTGCGGACATGGACGCACTGCCTATTGAGGAAAACAATAGCCTACTGCACCAGAGCACACATGCTGGAAAAATGCATGCTTGCGGCCATGATGGCCACACTGCGATATTACTTTGCGCAGCCAAATATTTAGCAGAAAGTAAGTGCTTCAACGGCACCCTGAATCTTATTTTCCAGCCCGCTGAGGAGACACTGGTGGGCGCTTTAAGGATGATGAACGATGGGCTATTCGAGCGCTTTCCATGCGATGCTGTTTATGCCTTGCACAACGCCCCCGGACTACCTATTGGTTATTTTGTAGCAGCAGCTGGCACCATGGGTGCATCTGCCGATGAGGTGACGATTCGTTTAATTGGACAAGGTGGGCATGGGGCGATGCCGCACCTTACCAAAGATCCGGTGGTCGCTGCCGCTGAAACCATTCTAGCCTTGCAAACAATTGTCGCGCGCAATGTACCGGCAAGGGATACGGCGGTCCTTACTGTCGGTATGGTTTCAGCCGGCCACGCTCCGAATGTCATACCTGCCGATGCAACTTTGAAATTGAGCGTTCGTTCAACCTCCCCCGAGGTACGTCTATTGCTAGAAAAGCGCATCGGAGAGGTTGTCCGCGGCGTCGCCTTAGCCCACGACATGCAAGTCGAATACGATTTCCGGCCTTTGGTTTCAACACTCTTCAACAGCGAGGCAGAAACAACCTTGGCCAAACAGGTAATCAGTGGCTTAGTTGGGCCGCATAACATTGTCTCTCCCGGTAGCAATGGAGGCTTGGGCAGCGAAGACTTCGCGTGGATGCTTGACCGTCTCCCTGGTTGCTATGTTGGGCTAGGCAATGGAAATAGTGGCCCTACAGGATGTTCCTTGCATAATCCAGGGTATGACTTTAATGATTTGGCGATACCCTATGGTGCCAGCTATTGGGCCAAGTTAGTTCAAACCTACCTCGTTTGAACCAAGTCATTTTCGGTTTCCGCTAACGACCTGATTATGAGATTAAACCATGCCTGAAATCACCAGAAATCGAAACGTAGTTATGGCTTTGCTCTTGACCGTCACAATTATTAGCACCTTTGATAAATTAATTTTTGCATTCGCTGGCGTACAGATCATCGAGGAGTTGAAGCTAACGCCCGAACAGTTTGGTTTTGTAGGTAGCTCGTTCTTCTTTCTATACTCACTATCCGGTGTTCTGGTCGGGTTTCTCGCCAACAGAATAGCAACACGCCGGATATTAGTGGGTATGTCACTAGTTTGGATTTCCGCGCAAATGCTGGCGGCGTTTAGCCACGGACTTTTAACATTGGTATGTAGTCGACTCTTACTTGGCATCGGTACGGGACCAGCGACTGCGGTCACGCAGCATGCATCCTTCAAGTGGTTCCCGCCGAAAGAGCGGATGCTGCCTTCTTCGCTTATTTATAGTTCGATCATGTTCGGTGGAATACTTGGGGCGCTTACGCTTCCCTATGCCATTCAGTACTTAGGATGGCGCATTACTTCTTTAAGTCTGGCTCTCATTGGTATCATCTGGATTATACTCTGGATGAAGCTTGGGCGTGAAGGAAATCAAAAAATTGATGCGGAGGATGTTACGAGTGAGGTCGAGCATGAGATTTCCCATAAGGCACTTCTGTTCAATCCCACTTTCATTTGCATCACGTTGCTAGCTTTTTTTTGCTATGTACCCAGTGCGTTGGGAGTCAGTTGGACAATCGTTTACCTAAAAAACGGAATGAATTTGAGCACGCTACAATCTGGCTATTTCATGTTGGCTGTGACGGTGTTAGCCATGATTACTGTATTGACGGTTTCTAGTCTTGCTCAAAGGGCTTTAAAGCGCGGTGGAAGCCTTTTCTGGACGATGATTGTTCCACCACTTGCGTGCTGCGCGATCGGCGGGTTTCTATTTTCGCTCATCGGCATTTCTAGTAATAAGCACCTGGTTATATTGTCATTGATGTTCACTGGAACAGCTCTAATCAGCGTACTTCCCAGCTTCAGCATGACCATAACCTCACACTTCACCCCGGTTCACCAACGTGCCTCGGTACTCGCCATTCACAACGCACTACAGACATCGGCAGGCGTGCTCGTTCCATTCCTTGTAGGCCAACTTATTGCTTGGAATGGAAATAACGTTTCCGCGGGATTTGAATTGACTATTTCTGGCTTTGGGATAGCAACGTTTACCTGTGCAATAGCAGGGTTTTGGTTGGTCAACCCAGAGAGTGTCCGGCTTCGGCTCCAAGCTCAATCAATTCAATACCAGCTGGGCCGTACGATCGATTGTATCCACGCTAAAAGGCTGCTGAATCCGGGCACCTGAAGCATCCAAAATTTCTGCTAATCGAATGCATCATCCTAATGAAGAATACGGTGCCCTCCAACTTTGCCATTTTGATGTCGCGCATCCGCGGCCAAATCGTGAGTTTATGACCAAGAAATCTTACGTGATTTTGGCAGCCAACATCCTCAGCAGCGGAGGTTCGCCGCGCTCGCTCAAAAACTCAAGGCATTTCCATATAGATGATAGTTCGTATGTGCCTGATGCAGAGAATGCTAACGGCAAATACCAATGTGTTTCGGCCCAACCACACTACTCACGACCTGGAGTTGTCTCCATCAGCGAAATCTAACTGCGCTCGAGAGGTTAGCGATGTAGCCCTTTCCATGTTTGTAAACGAAGGCTACGCAAACGTTAGTTTGCGCCACTTTTTCATCCGGCTAGGAGTCCAGGTAGGTTCGCCCGATCCCGATACCGCTTCGAAAGCGAACAGGCGCTGCTATTCGACTTTATTCGCGAGCAATTGGAGAGCTTGGTAGAAACAGTTGGTCATCTGATAAGTAAATGCACAAGCCTCCAAGATAAGCTGAAATTTTCGTGCGTATCCATCTGGAATTTCAGATCCAGCAAAAAGCCAACTCTAAGTTGATGAGGCTCGAGTCGCAAAGTTATATAAAGTCGAGGTTAAAGTCTTGCTATCACGATATCGAAGAATCCTCAGCGACATCATTACCGCGCGGATCCTCTAGGGCAGCACTCCAAACCAGGACGCGCCCTCCAGCACTGACGCAGTGCTAGGCATGCTTTGCAGCGTTTCGCTCAGGTTTCACAAAGGGCAGCCACAGCCTTCAAAACAACTGACTCAACAAAAAAGCGATTATGGTCAATTTGGCATCTGTGCACCGATTCGATCTCATTGGCCTCGTAAGTTGTTGATGCTGTGGGCATGCATTGCCTAGTTGGCTACTCTGCGCAATGGCAATCGTCTAAGACGACAGCACATTTCCTTCCTGGCATGTAAACAGGTACTCATTGAATCGGGTACCGGCCAGCACGGTCCGATTGGTCCTGCTCCGAGCGGCTGGCAAGAGGCCAATGCATTCTGCCGTCGTCCGCGCTTGATCGGATCGCAGTAGGTACGGCAGTTACCTGCCGCCCTCCGCGTAGATCCGTACGTGCGGAGAACTACCGCATGCGGCTCCCGCCTCGGGAATGTGATGCAAAGAATGTCTGCTCCAGAGGGCCAAATAAGAGCATGGCAAGTTTTCGATTCCGGACAGTCGATTTCCATTTCGAAGAGACTTGAAATTGACTGTATGGTAAATCGAACCAAAAGCACCACACATCAAGGACGGGCATCAAAGTTAGACCGATTTTTATTTAGGGCTGATGAGACGAAATATTTCATTAATGATACCTGTCTGTCGGCGCTGATTGAAAACTGACAGCCTTTACTGGGTCAGTTTTCAGTCGGCAGAACAGCCTTTAATGGGTCAGTTTTCGGTCAGCGGCAACTGTCGGCCTTGGGTTTAATTCAAGACAAACGCGCCCTCAGTGTCAATTTGCAAATGAGGGCTCCAAACAAGCTCCCAACCATTGCCTTCAGGATCCGCGAAATATCCGGAATATAAACCTCCGTCACGTTCGCGGACAGCGCTAGTCACTGTGGCCCCGGCCTTAATAGCTTTTGCAAATTGGGTGTCCACTTCGCTCTTCGACGAGACAAATGTCGCCCACACCGATTTGGGCGCATTAGCGGCAGTTATACCGCTTTCGGCAAAAAGGTACTCCGCTGGCATTAGTACTAAGACAGATTGCCCTATCTTGTACATAACAGATGTAGCCGATGGCGTTTGTCCCAAAGGCACCCATCCTAGCCCATGTTCGTAAAACTCCCGTAATATTGCGATATCGGTGACGCCTACCATAATCATGTTGACTCGCTGGTCCATGGTATACCCCTTGTCAATTGACATTTTTAGCCTGCACGTCCAAGCGCACAATCATATGTATGATTTTTAATATAAGCAATCGACGGATTCAAGCCCCAATTTGAGTAAATCGGCATATTCACCCGCTGGGATCGTTACTGAGACGAGGGTAGTTACGCTGAAACCAATTATCGTTCCATACCTTGATCAAAAATCCAAAGAGTAAAGCATGGTGCGAACCTACGTTACGGCGGCCAATGTGACGGACGCATAATATGCCACTCATGATCAGCAAACACGCCGTGTGGATTGGTTACGAAGCGCTCGACGTAGCCACCAAAGGCGGTGGGCATTCGAGGGGTGTGGAATATGAAATTTGGGCATCCAGCCAAATGCGCCCGGCTGTCTACCATGTATATAGCGATCTACATTTTGCCGCAGAGGTCGCGGTAGGGATGGCAGTTACCTGCCGCCCCCCGCACAGATCCGTACGTGCGGAACTACCGCATACGGCTCCTGCCTCAGGTATGTGACGCGAAGCGATCCTCAGGGTAAGGATGTGCATTCCTAGGTCTAGGTATGTAGAGGTCGGCAAAGGCGTCCGTAGCGTGACCATTGAAGCCTATTACGCTGGCTGTGCCGTTTGAGGGCTTGCCGCCATAGACGGCAGACCGCTGAACGAAAACCACCAAGACATATCAGGTTTCCCGGCACCGCGTCGTAATTGAAGTAGCCCCTGACCACCCAATTAAGCCACTGCCCTTGAGCCCGGATGGGCTCATGACGTCGGCGCTTCAGCTCATCCCGAATAGCCAGCAGCGTCGTACGCATTCGCTTCTTGACCGTCAGTCGCAGTATTTGAAAACCACCGCTTCTGTTGGTACTGCAACAGTGCGTGAAGCCCAGGAAGTCAAACATTTCCGGTTTACCTAACCCTCGCTTCCTACGATTCCTCGCAGCAAAACGACCAAACTCAATCAGCCGTGTCTTCGAGGCGTTGAGGGATAAACCGAACCTGGCCAAGCGCTCCTGCAACTGCACCAGAAACTGCTGAGCCTGCCACTGCGTCCTGAAACCCACCACGTTGTCGTCCGCGTATCGCACAACAATCACATCGCCACGGGCATGCCGCTGGCGCCACTGCCTTGCCCACAGATCCAGCACGTAGTGAAGATAGATATTCGCCAACAATGGCGATATCACTGCGCCTTGGGAAGTCCCCTTGGTCATAACCACCCTACTGCCATCCTCCATAACACCCGCTTGGAGCCATTTGCAGATAAGCCCGAGCAGGCGCCAGTCTGCAATCCGGTGTTCCACAAACATCAGCATCCATTCATGGTCGATCTCATCAAAGAACGACGTGATATCCGCATCCACTATCCAGTTCACCTTCTGGCCCTTCAGCGCGACCGTCAACGCATCCAACGCATCATGCTGGCTGCGTCCCGGCCGAAACCCGTACGAGAATCCCAGAAAGTCCTCTTCATAGATCACATTCAGAACGGTAACGACTGCCTGCTGTACGATCTTGTCCTCCAGAGAGGCAATGCCCAACGGGCGTTGCCTGCCATCGGCTTTGGGAATGTAGACCCGCCGCGATGGCGTTGCCCGATAGGCTCCACTGTGGAGCCTTGCGTGCAAATCGGTTAGCGAATTCTTTTTCATGAAGATCAAGAGTGTCTTTCCCGGTAATCCGTGAAGAACCAAGAAAAAGCCGTACCGGTGATGGATAGGCTGCATGCCTGGATGATCGCCCAGCGTGATCTTGTGCCCGAAGGCTCGGCCATCAGCAGAGCACTCGATTACAGCCTGAAACGCTGGGCGGCGCTGTCGCGCTACCTCGATGACGGGGCCGTACCCATTGATAATAACTGGGCGGAGAACCAGATCCGACCATGGGCTCTTGGACGCAAGAGCTGGCTCTTCGCCGGCTCGCTACGCAGCGGAAAACGGGCGGCGGCGATCATGAGCTTGATCCAGTCTGCGCGGCTGAATGGTCATGACCCGTATGCCTATCTAAAGGATGTTCTCACGCGCTTGCCGACACAGCGGGCGAGTGAAATCGAGCAGTTGCTTCCGCATAAGTGGCAGCCGGTTTAATTACGCAAGGCGTGATGCCCGGACGCATACGGTTTACAGCGCCAGAGTTTTCTGCGCATGCAACCGAATCCATTTATGGACTAGGTTGGCGTTGAGGTTGTGGGTCAAAGCGACATTGGCAATCGAGGTGTCAGGCGCCGCATATTCGGCAATGACTTGGGCCTTGAAGGACTTGGAATAGGAACGACGTTCTTGTGGCATGGGCGTCTGCTTAAAAAGGCTAAAAAAGGTGTCCACTTAGGTGGACACCATCGCCTTAAGCGATGGCATCAGGAAGGTGTGTTGCCCGGACGGTTACGCCGCAGATGCTAACGACGCCCCCCACACCCAACGCGCCAAACAAGCGGGTATGAGCATCGAAAACCAACCCGTCGGAACAGGCCGCCAATCAGCAGACCTTCTACGCTGCAGTCGAGTGGAAGCCCCCTCGAAAGAAGTACGCAATCGTCGCTGTAAGTATCATCGCGCGACGATTGGAAACGCACTGTTCAAGCCTTTTGCATAGACCTGTAAAGGGGGCACCCCGACCGTCATAGCGCAGAGCCACTGGAATCCGTAACAAAAAAGGAGCGGCGTTGTAATTCGAGCACAATCATATATATGATATTCACGTATAACTCCTTATGGATATGTATCCCATTGCCAAATACCAGCCCGCTTCAGCCCCAGAACCCCGCGCATGTCCAGATGGCTTCGGGCCCACCAGCGAGATTTAATCGCACTCAACAGGTTAGAGATATAGCCCTTTCAATGTTTGTAAGCGAGGGCTACGCGAACGTCAGTCTGCGCCACTTGGGCAGTCGGGTAGGAATGCAGGCCGGTTCGCTCTATAACCACATCGAAAACAAACAGACACTGTTGTTTGACTTAATCCACGAGCACCTTGAGGGCCTGGTACAAACAGTTGTCTATCGAATAAGCAAAAGTACCAGTCCTCAAGACAAGCTAAGCATTTTCGTGCGTAACCATCTGGAGTTTCAGATCCGGGAACAAGCCAGCGCCAAGTTAATGGGCCTCGAATCGAGAAGCCTGGATGACGTACATAAAGTGGAGATTAAAACCTTGCTATCACGATACCGGGGCCTCCTCTACGACATCATTGCTACCGGGATCCGCTCAGGCAGCTTTCCAAACCAGCATGTTCGCTCAAGCACTGACGCAGTGCTAGGCATGCTTTACAGCGTTGCTTTCTGGTTTCACGAGGGGCATCCACAGTCTTTAAAACAACTGACTCAACAGATAACGGTCATGGTCCACGGTGCACTTTGCGCAACGATTCGATCTCGCTGACCTCGCACTTGTTGCCGATTCTGTTGAAAAAGTAGAGCTCCTGCCTGGCCTGCTTGAGCTATGAAATAAAGTCTGTCGGGAATAAATGGAGTCTGTCGCAGACTGCTGATTGCTTTGATCAGCGCCTGTTACAGACTTGAGGTATTCCAGTGACGGACACGTGGGTGAACGACCGCACGCTTTGGGCCTTTTCAAAGCTGAGGAGTTTGAAAGGTTGGGCCGCCTAATAGCTAGTGGAGATGGCGGGACTGAGATGGCCATGGCTTCACCCAGGGGATCTGCCACCGGTCAATCAACCGCCTAGGTCGCTAGACTATTAGTCGTCGGGCTCTGCGTAGGCTTCTGCCAAAAGGGCCTGGGCGTGACCTTCTAGGAAGTCGAAAACCTCCTCTTGGATATACCCGTTATATTGCTTCCGCCGGCCCTTTGATACGACTCCATTCTGGTCTAAGCACTGCATTATCAGCTTGCTCAAGAGGCTGCCGCGCACGTCGTAGTTGTCATTAACCACCTTGAGCAACGTGTCGTATCGTTGCAGATACTCGGTTTCTTCCCTCAGTTCAATTTCCAATGCCCGCTTGGCCATTTCCAGCGTGAAGGCCACACATTCAGTCGCATCCCAGTAGCGATAGAGGCTTGGGTCGCCGGTGAAGTTAAGCGACATGTTGTCGGCATCGATCCAACGAACGTCCCAGAATTGCCGGGCAGGTTTCGAGAAGCTCTGCAGAGCTTCAAGGTAGCGTTGCTCCTCTCGCTTCATGGCAACGGAGACAGGGATTAACAAACCGTTCTCCAGCGCACCGCTGCAGCACAATGCCTGGTGTATCAAGAAGCGCGACAGTCGGCCATTCCCATCCATGAAGGGATGCAAGAACACGAACCCGAATGAGGCAATGCCGGCGGCCACCAGCGGGTCAAGCTCTAACGGTGCGCGGTTTGCGAAGGCCATGAGTTCGAACATCAGATCCCGGCAAAGGTCTGGAGGTGGGGGGATATAGGTGACCCCTGCCGCTCCTCGAAAGGAGTTGGTGAGGTGGTTTTGTTCATGCCGGAAGGCCACCGCCCATTCAATCGGTTGGGAAATTGCATTGTTTTGCAGAGAGACCAAGTAGTCTTCGGTAAGCGGCTGGCGGTCATGTGCCTGGCGCAGCAACTGAACGAAACGCTCTGACTTCTGCTGGCTTGGTGATTCCTTTTCAATCGCAAATGAGGAATCTGTCTCGCTCAGGTACGCCCAGTTGATGGCGCGATCCATCATTTCCTTAGGCAAGGATGCAATGAACTCTTTCGAGCGCCCTAGAATGTCGTATTCAAGCAGGGCTTGGACCTCAGGCGTGCGCTCTACCGTAGCGCAATATTGGAGTGTCCCCAGCCCATTGAAGTCCACGCGCCAGCGGTTGTTTCGCACCGATGGGCCAGTGATGTACCGCTCTGGATCAAAAAGGAGGACGCCGGGGCCCCGAGGCTTGTCCGTGTAGTCCAGTAAAGCGCCGGAGTAGACTTCCCAAAGGAAGCAGACTTTGCGCAGATAGCCACTGCAGGGGGATTGGGTTATGGCCTCGACAAGGAGTTGACCTTCAATGTGAGGCAGAGCCTGAGCCAAAATAGAGAGATTGACGCCCTCATGTTTGAGCGCAAAGATGATCTGGGCGAGAAAATCCCCAGCCTCCGGTGCAACCGCTTGCGGCACTGCAAGCGCGCCGTTGATCCGCTCAATGCGGGTGACGGGTTGAACGAGTGCGGGCGTCTTTACCCCGATAGCCTTCAGCCCCATCGCATTGATCAAATGGGCGTAACCCACTAGATTTCCCATTTTTTCCCTTTCGTTGGCTAGATTTTTTTAACCGAGCCAAGATTTTCTTAAAATACGCGCCCAACACTCAGAAAATATTAACCGAAAATGGCCGCGTAACCACTATTTTTGAGCGTTCTGATTTTCGGCGCGCCGGGAATCTGTGCAGTGATTGTCGTGTGTTGTTCTGTTGGCCGTATGACGGCCCCGGACTCTCAGCGTGGCAGCCTGAAGGTAGGCTCATCGCCTTTAAATCGATACCGTGTGAATGACTGACAACATAGCGGTTCAAGTTGAGCGAATTGAATCGCCAGATTAGTTTTTTCGATTGCTGCCCTCCAAAGGTGACTACCGTGATTACTGGCAATATGCGCGAAGATGCTTACCATGATTATCGGGTGCGGTTAGAACTGATCCTTCACATCCCCACCAACGCTTCAGAGCAAGAAATTCACAATCTCATTGAGGCTGGGTTCTTAGCTGATAGAGTCATAGCTCTTTTCGACTTAGGCGCGATAACCCCATCCGAACGCAATCAAATTATTCCGTTCAAAACCCTCAAAGCTCGGTTGGCAACAAATGAGCGACTCACGCTGCACGAGAGTAATCGACTGTTCAGATTTGCTCACATCATAGCCATGGCTGTGACGCTGTTCGGGAGCAATGAGAAGGCGAAGCGTTGGCTCTCTAAACCCAAGAGTCGATTCGTGAGAAAGGCTCCATTTGCGATGCTCTCCACGTATCTAGGCACTCGACTAGTTGAGGAGATGCTGATTCAGGCAGCGGAAGGCTTTGCATTTTAATCCCGCAACGGTCAGTTGGAGATTTCTGTGAAAATAAGATCCCATTCACGAACCAGCAAATCGCGGCACGCCGCCACTGCTCCCCCGAAACAGCGTCTTGATACTGTTTGCATATTGGCCTCCGTAACGTATGTAATTGTTTGACCTTGCCCATCGATTAAAACGCCTCCTGCTCCTCTCAATAGCGCGTGGCCTGCGACCACATCATGTGCAGAAACTGGATAAAGAGAGACACCACAGACGCCCTCCCCCACCGCGACCTTGGCGAGCCTATAGGCAATGGATGGCATTGCGTAAGCGTCCGCCCAACACACCTTGTGTGATTAAACGGGCGCCCACCTGTGCGGCAACAGCGCGGTAATCTCACTCGCACGCTGCGTCGGCAGGCGTGTAAGAACATCCTTCAAGTAAGCATACGGATCATGCCCGTTGAGCCGTGCCGACTGGATCAAACTCATGATCGCCGCCGCACGTTTACCGCTGCGTAACGAGCCCGCGAACAGCCAGTTCGAGCGCCCAAGAGCCCACGGCCGGATCTGATTCTCGCACCAGTTATTATCGATGGGCACAGCGCGCTTGGGTTGCTGGCGCACTTTGGCTTCGACAGGTGCCGGTTGCAGCGCCTCAAGTTCGGCTTCGATAGCGGCGATATCCGTATCGATCAAGTCGTCGAGCAGGCTGGCTTGATTCGGGCTCAACTGCTCGCTGCGCTTGGCAAACTTGAAGCGTTTGAGCAGTGCGATCTCGTGGGCCAGTTTCTCGTTGACCGACTTGTGATGAGTGATTTGCTTGTCCATCGTCTCGACGCGCTGGATCAACTGCGCCGCCAAGGCGCGCAGTTCTTCAGGGTTTAATTGATCGAGATTCGGATGCGAGGTCATGCCACCGATTTTGCCAGAGAGGGCTAGTGGCGGCGATAGACGGATGGGCCAATTGCGCTGGCAAGCGCGCCATGACAGACAAGTTAGAGCACCGTGATGGCTCCTCCGGAACCGACGCGTTGCCAAGGTAAACCGAGCACCAAGGCCTGAAGTTGCTCGGCATCCAACTCGACTTCGGAGCCGTGTCGTACACCCGGCCAGAAGAAGCGTCCTTGATTCAAACGCCGGGCGGCAAGCCAAATCCCCACGCCGTCATGCACCAGAATTTTCATGCGATTGGCGCGGCGGTTGGCGAACAGATAGGCACAGTGCGGCTTCGCCGCACCGAACACCGCCACGACCCGCGCCAGCGCGGTTTCAGTGCCGGCGCGCATGTCCATGGGCTCGGTGGCGAGCCAGATGGAGTCGATGCGGATCATCGCAGCAGGTCTCGCAGGAAAGCAGAACACCCCGCTGCATTTTCTGCCGGCCAACTCACCACAACTACGCCTTTTGAATGCGGCACTTCGATTCGGATCGTGGCAGGATGGGCCTGATGCATCGGCACCGGCGGCGATGTCTTGACCGGGATGAAGGCGGTTTGAAGTGTCAGGTTTTTCTGCGCATGCACGCGTATCCATTTATGGACGAGGTTGGCGTTGAGATTGTGGGTCAACGCGACATTGGCGATCGAGGTGTCAGGCTGCGCGCATTCGGCGATGACCTGGGCCTTGAAGGACTTGGAATAGGAACGGCGTTCTTGTGGCATAGGCGTCCGCTTAAAAAGGCTAAAAATGGTGTCCACTTAAATTTAGGTGGACACCATCGCCTCAAGCGACGGTGTCAGGAAGGTGTGTTGCCCGGACGGTTACGGCATTGCCACAAAAGTGCTGGGTTGGCAGAGCTCACTGTTAAGTTCAGGCTTATTGATCGCCGCGGCACTGACCATCACGAACTCGTCGCTCGACAATGTTTTGGTAGAAAGCTGCGACAGGACTGACTGCCCATTGCGGCTCACCGCGGCCATCCCTTCGGCCCAAGCAATGCAATCAGGCGTTCCCTCGATGGTGACAGGGGCATACACCACACCTAATACCGGCGTTTGTTTGTGCAACAGACCGATGGAAAGGGCTGAGCCTTTGAGCCCGTTGAGGAAGTCCGTGGTCCCGTCGTTCGGGTCAACGACCCAGCACCAGGGATGGCCGGTCAGACGATGTCCGGTTTCCTCTCCCCAGAAGTCGCAAGGAAGAAGCTGCAGCAGGTGCTGACGTAAGAACTGTTCGTTTCTTCGTCGACGGCAGCCTTATCACCTTGACCCCGTGGTCCGTCAACTCTCGCCCACTCGGCAATCAGTAACTGGCCGGCGCGAATAACGACCTCAACGGTCTGGGTGAGCAGTTGTTCGAGGTTGGGGGTTTGCATGAAGTGGGCTGTCCTAATGTTGGGTCGCGTAATGCGATGGTCCTCGACCATGGGACGACGCGAGTCCCCTTCAGCCGTCCCAGAGACGGTCAGGCAAACGGGCCACGCCACTTCTTAAAATCGGTGCGTGCCCATCTTGGCTGTTTCCGCAGGACTCGATGGGCTTCGCCTTCGATCTACGCCTGCACTGACGGTTGATGGCTGATTAGTGTACGCGCAGTGCAGGGCTTGCGCGGCCTTCAACAGTGCGCAGTTAGCGGCCAACGAGATGACGATGCGGGTTGCTCGAATCGGGTCCGACAACTGCTCTCAGTTGGAAACGTCCGTAAAAATGCGATCCCATTCTCGGGCGAGCAGGGTCCGGCACGCCGACACTGAACCCCCGAAGCAGCGTTGTGAGACCGTTTGCATAGTGGCCTCAGTTACATAGGTAATCGTTTGCCCACGCTCATCGAGTAAAACGCCGCCTGCTCCTCGCAAAAGCGCGTGGCCTGCGACAACGTCATGTGCAGAAACCGGATAAAGCGAGATGCCACAGACCCCCTCACCGGCGGCGACCTTAGCGAGCCTGTAGGCAATGGATGGCATTGCGACAAAGGTGCTGGGTTGGCAAAGGGCGCTGTTAAGTTCAGGTTTGTGGATCGCCGCGGCACTGACCATCACGAACTCGTCGCTCGACAAGATTTTGGTAGAAAGCTGAGACGGCACCGATTGTCCGTTGCGGCTCACCTCGGCCATGCCTTCTGCCCAAGCAATGCAATCAGGCGCGCCCTCAACGGTGACGGGGGCATACACCACACCTAATACCGGCGTTTGTCTGTGCAACAGACCGATGGACAGGGCTGAGCCTTTGAGTCCGTTGAGGAAGTCCGTGGTCCCGTCGTTCGGGTCAACGACCCAGCACCATGGATGGCCGGTTAGACGATGTCCGGTTTCCTCTCCCCAGAAGTCGCAAGGAAAAAGCTGCAGCAGATGCTGACGCAAAAACTGTTCGATTTCTTCGTCTACGGCTGCCTTGTCACCTTGACCTCGTGGTCCGTCAACTCTCGCCCACTCGGCAATCAGCAACTGGCCGGCGCGAATAACGAACTCAATGGTCTGGGTGAGCAGCGGCTTAAGGTTGGTCTTTTGCACGAAATGGGATGCCTTGAAGTTGGGTGGGGTAATACGAGGGTCCTCGACTGAGGCGCGCAGCGAGTCGCCCCTCAGCCGTCTTAGCAGCTGTCAGCCAGACGGGCAACTGCATCGCTCAAAATTCGTGTGCGCCACTCTGCCTCTTCCCGCAGGACGACAATTGGCCTCGCTCTCCATCAACGCCTGCACTGCTGCTGTTACCTGATCACGTATCCGCTGTGAAAGGGTTGCGTTGACTCAAGCTAAAACATCTTTGAGGGTTGAGGATTGTCGAGTCACTGTTCAATGTGCACGCCCTTGTGCCTCGACCTGTACCAGTAAGCAAGCCGCTTTGCCATGCTGGGTGATGACGAAAGCATGTCCTTGCGCAACTAACACCAGCAGGCGACGCATCCGCCGGCGAGCCTGGCTTTTGCTGTAGATGGTACGCATGGCCGATCCCCCTGACTGTATCCTCGATATAGCGTAGCCTTTTCACTCCATGCTGCGACCTCAACGCATGCACGCCACCTCAATACTTGGGTTGGCGACAACGAGTTCAAGAGTTAATAACGTCCGGGATTCTAGGCGCTACACGGTTAAGCCTGTCGCTGTGCCTAAAATCCTAGGCATTCGCTCAACGAAGTGTCGGGTTGCCCGATGGTCGGATTGCCGCGAAAACGGCTGGAAGCCCGCAGACATTTCGGACATTCATGCCCCCTGAAACGACCGCTCTCGCTCGGTGAATTTACGACGCACGCACTGCTTCGAAAGCGCCACACCCTTCATGTGTTATTTCACCTGTTGTTCTGACCACGCTACAGTAACTGCAGGTCTTAAGGCCAGCGTGCACCACTGGTAAGATTCAAGGCCTTCGCCTTTTGTTGCCGGCTCTTGAGCGAAAAAACGCATCGCCCTGCTCCACGACAGGCCAATACGCCCCCAACGCCCATTTTCTCGTCAACCCTCATGCGCCAGCAAAGTGGCCAAGAGGCAGGAGTCCAATGCGACGATTGATGTAGACGTTCAGCGCAGCTCGGACCAAACGCCCTCCGGCCATTGCCACGGCGTCAGCGAACGGGTACGCGCAGATCGATAATAAGCGGCGTCAGTTGGACAGAGACAAGAAGAGCGTTATGAACGCGACTTAAGCAGTAACATCCATAGACGCATTCCCCGAGCGGCTTTGGCCTTGGTCGACCTTGCGACAGCACCAACGCCCCTTGGTCGGCAAAACGCCAATCGTGCGATACGAACGGTAAACCTTATCGCTGGCTTTCGAGGAGGCTGTATGTCTGCTAAGAACATCAAGATCTACCGCGGCTCAGACCGGCACGCGCCGAGGTCTGAACAGGCGGATGGCATTCACCTCCGCATCGAACTGCCCAAAATGAGCGGGCACGCAACAGACGTGTACCTCGATTGCCTCGAAGTCTTGAACCGTGTGTTTCTTGGCGCCCTGCCCCAGGCAGCCGATTCAGAGGAGTCCGCCTCTAGCCGTAGCGCTCCCAGCACGCTGAATCCGCGCATTTTGTTCAGGGAGGCGGCCATGTTGGCGGAGGCGCGGCGGTTGATCCTGCAAGACGGCAACTGGGTCACTGCGGCGGGCTTGTCCCAACTCACCGGGCTTGAACATGCAGCTCTCGCGGCAGGGCTCCGGGCGTGACTGAACGACGGCTCGCTCATCAGCGTGAGTGACCGGAGCCAAGAGTACTTCCCGTTGTTCGCCTTTGGTGACGCAACAGAGCAGCGGCCCACCGCCGAATTCAGCGCCGTGATCAACGTGCTGAGGGAAAAAAAAGGATGACTGGGGCATGGCGTTCTGGTTCGCTTCGAGCAATCACTGCTCCTGAATCGCCTCGGTGCTCATTGGACCATTGACGAACTGATCAATCAGCTCCTTCGGGGTCGACGGAAGCTCGGGGTTGGCCTCCGAGGCCTCAAGGTGTTGGGTGCGATGATCTGGCTGATCTCAGCCGCGCAGACGATACCTTCATCACTGAGACGTTTGATACTTCGCGCCGGAAAACCCGCGGCGATCGCTTGGATCAACCACCCAACACCCAAAGTGCCCCACAGACGATGATCGGTTTCCTCGTTCCAGAAGTCTTTCGTAAAAAAGCCCCAGTATTTGCTGCCGCAGCATTCGATTTCAACGTCTACGTCCCTTGCCTCCCTGTGCGTTTGCTCCATCTCTCCTTGCTGACTCGGTATTCAGCAACTGGCGTACATCGACACAGATCTCAATTTCCGGATGAGTGATCCTGAAGGGCATGAGGCTTATTCAGCACCTGCTGCCATATTACGTTTGAGCGGGGGCTTGCGATCGTCGCGGCCACCTGAGTCGCCAGCCAGCCGACCAATCGGTTCAAAATCTCTTCCGAACGCAAGGGCGGCATCCAGAAATCGTTGTGCGCTTTTCACTGATCTCTTGGAAAGCGTGCGCTTCGCTTCGACTTCAAACTGAGCTCGCAACAACCACTTTTTGCCTATGTCTTTACGTCTACCCTTCATCATTGCCTCCAGAAGAATTATTAGCATGGCTGCCTAGCCTGACCTAAACGAGCGGCAGGCGCACAGGGATCTCTTTAACTGCAGCCTGGGGCGCGACCGAAGGAAATGCGACCGAGCAAATATTGCTATAGCATATATAATTTTTCCCTTCACCAATAATGGCCCTTTGGGCACCACACCGGAGCACTCAGTGATATTCCTTTTCGACCGTAAGCATAGTGAGGTACGAACTTGGACTCATTGTGAAATTGAAGGGCTGTGCTTCCTTATCACCATCACCTCGATGAGAACGGGGCAACGGAACCGCGCCGCAGTGGTCGAGTGTGCGTATGAGCTTCGGCACTACCTGTTAACAGCCAAAGATGTACAGGTGAGACACGTTCACATGATGTGCCCTCCATCCATAAGCGGACGCAGCGCCTGGGCGATGGAAGAGCTTGAGAGCATCGTGGCTTACACGGGAGCAGACATCGATCAAAGCGCAATTCTGTATAGGACATCGGCTGCCTGTTACAAGCTAGGCGACTTGGACCTTCGGAAAAAAAAGCACTCACGAGTTCTGTTCACTACTCGCCAGCTTGAGCAGCATTCTCCAGAAATTTCAGACGTACCGCACCAAGATACCTATCCGCAAATGCTCGCCCCGATCTGGGTTCGCTGACCTTCGCAAGAAGGGCATCAGGTCATTTGCCACAAGAAAATCGCAAATATTGCTATAGCGTATAGCTCTTTGATCCGCAGCAAGGCTTTATCGTGCCTTTTGTGGATCAGCAAATGGATCTCAGAGAATCCTTCGGGGTTACCGTTAAAACTATTCGTCGCGCCAAAGGGCTATCACAAAATGCAGTCGGTATAAATCAAGGGTACGTGAGTGAACTTGAGAATGGCCTGAAAACACCCTCACTGCCTAAAATGGCGGCCATTGCAAAAAATCTGGGGATCCACCCTCTCACCCTGCTTGCAGCGGTTTACAGCAATATGGGCCCGGAAGATACGGACCAGCTTCTGGCCAGGGTTATCAGCGAGCTTGAGAGCCTGAAGTAAATTGATGCAACAGGCGGGGCCCCGCGCTGAACGTCTGTTTCTGTCGCAACTCATTCAAACGCATGGCCGGTTCAGACCACCTGGCCAAGGCCTAAAAAGTCTGTTGGGCCTATGAACGAAGATGATTCCGGCAAGGTGAGCCCCTACACTCCGAATGCACGGACTACGCTCTGGCACCCAGTCGTCGAAACACAAGAGTCGAAGATCTTCGCTCCACAAGCGATGCCCTCGCTTAGACATGGCAGAACATTTGCTCAGTTGATCGCAGCCAATTCTAGGCTTGCTCAGCCTGCAAATATGACAAGCTCGCGCGCGGTTGCCAGAACCCTCTCGGGTAATAAGGTCAAAATACGATGTAACTCCAGGCGACCAAATTGAGCGCCATCTAAGCAGCCCGTTACCGAAGGTGTTTGGGGTCGTGGCTGAATCAAATAATTGCAACACCTCAATCCAGCGTCAGGACTTCAAACGTCACGCTCTAGTCCCCTGCCTGCTGAACTTTGGTACGCTCACGATCAATCTCGGGGAGCGGTAACGTCAACTGAGATTCTTTTAGACCATGTCGGTAAGCGTTGTACTGAATCACCACGAATTGCTCGAGCAGCATTTGGTTCTGCCTTTTTAGATCCGCGATTTCCGCTTCCAACCGCCGGATACGTTGCGAGGCGATGCTCAAACTCGCAGGTTTGGAATAAATCGATTGGGCATTACGCGCCTCTTTTTTGCGGCTGGTGTAAGCGGACAAAATGGCCGCATGACTGCTCAAGGATTGACGGGTGGGGCGTTTCCCAACCAATGGCGCGACACCATCACATATTTTTTCCCAGTTCAGGAGCGCCACTTCCAGGCCATAAATAAAATTGACGATCGCTTTAAGATCTGACACCGATAAGTGTTTAGCCATTTTTTATGCCTTCAAGATTAATTTATTGGAAGCACTCGACAATGCCCGTTGGATATGACTAAAGTCGCTGCCGGCCAAGCGCACCAACGATCCATCGGGTAGTTGCTCATTGCTCAGATGACCAATCAATTCCTCTAAATGCGTAATGGTTTTTTGGTGATGAGTGATCCAACGATCACTGCCCACTGCCGGCTCTTCAGCCTCCGCCATGGCCAGCGCTAACACGGTTTTCAACCGGCTCAATCGGAGCTTGAGACGATCTAACTTTGCCTGATCGCCTTTGACACAAATCTGTTCCGTGCAGTTTATACAGTCCCGATACTTGACGCAGGGCATGATCACAAAGTCGTGAACACAAAACCCAAACTCAGTCACATGAACCGCGGGAATCCGATTACTGAGAAATTGCTCAGCCGACACCGGCGAGTTATTTAACTTTACGACTTCGACGGAGGGGGGAGGACTGGCTGATTGCAGTTGATCACGTATAACACTAATGGTTTCGGCATCGCTCAGATGGTTATAAACACGATTCTGCGCCGGGTTGGCACGTCCAGACCACTTGGCTATCTCATCCTGTGGCAAGCCTCCGCGTTGAGCACTCGTATTCAGCAGATGCCTTGGTTGATGAGTCGTCAGCCTTAAGCGTTGGCCATCGCCACCAACATAACCGTGTCGATCAAAGATACTTTGGTGCCCGCCGCTTTTTGACGGCGCCAACTCATTCAAAAAGAAATAAAGTTTGAGTATTCTAAACTCCACTGGATTCGTTACTCGGCATGATTCGGCTTGACTTTTTAGTGAGCAAAACAAGGCTTCACTAAAACGAACGCGTCTCTCTTTATCAAGCCACGGAAAATCCTTGGGTAACCGCGACATCACATAGCTCCAGAGTGATCGCAGAGTATGAGCGCCGTTATGGGTCGCAAGTCCGCGACCAGCCAAATACTTAGGAACATCGTATTGACAAGAATCTGGGTTAAAACCCAGCGCCATCGCTGCCTGTACTTTCGTCAATGGTTGGTCTTCATCTACGTCAGGGCATGTATCATGCCGATAGAATTTATTTGGATTGTTTTCGACCCACTTTGCCAATTGGCGGCCAGGCTCAGTGAGTTCCTTGATGCGGTTGAATGCGGTCTTCGCAATCTCTACCATCGACTCCGGAATCCACTTGATATCGCCCTCAAAGTTTTTCGCGGAATAAAACCGCCAACCGTAAGGAGTTGGACCATCTTCTTTCCAATCTACCCCCAGATCCCCTGGTCCGACTTCGGCGGTTATGGGAAGCGAAAGAATCTCTGAACCGCGAGATGGTGCACACATAAGCATGGCTACAAACGAAGTTGTAAGGATGTCACGGGGTGATTGGGGATTGCCAGCAAATATTTCAGCCACTGCATATAAAGCAGCATCTTTAGGGAGACGCTTGTTGCGATGGGCATTGCCATCTTCACCTAATTGAATACCGCGTTGCTCATAACGTGGTATTGGGCTGCGCCAGTCTTTTAGATTGTCCTTGGCCAATCGATGCGAAGAAAGAAAATCTGCAAATTGCTCAAGTACCAGACCTCCGCTGTAAGCAGTTGAATGGCTAAAATTATTTCTTACAATAATCGCTGCGTCGTCCATAACTCTGATATTACAGCGCCAGATCTCCGCCGTAGTTGTGCTCTCTAGCAATGCCCTCTCCACTGCCCTGAGCGCCAGCATTTCATAAGTATACATTTTTTTGGGGCGATGCACTTGCCTATAGCTGATCCATGATTTCGCAAAATCGACAAAGTCATCAGAGAGTCGAGCTTCCCCGAGGTTGACCAATCTAGGATAGGTACCCAGTTTTGAGAAGCTAATTCCCGGCCAATGTAAAGACGACCACTCCTCACTGCTGCCAGGAAAATGCGAACGACAGAGTTCAATAAAATCACTGACGTTTTGCCGTGCGGTCAGGCCGCTACGAGCAGCGAAATGAAATATTTCAGTCATGAGTCGATCTCCCACGCTGCTGGCGTAATTGCTCTTTTCGGAGCGCACAGGCCTGGATAACCTCGGCGACTGCCAAGATGGTTCGATCTAGAACTGCGGCAACCTCCATTTCGGCGGTGACGTCGGCCACCTCATGCCTTTCTTCAATCAGACGAGCGTAAATCAGCTCATGTGGCCCCTCAAGCCAAGGTTGAAAATGAGGGCAGGTATAGCAAGGGACCGGCACATTGGCATTGCAGACACCCCCATGACCACAAGTACCCGTCCCCTTACCCGAGAAGTCACGGATATCACTGCCAGGTAAAGCTCCGCGACGGGCTTGTTGTTTGGTATCCACCAGCACACCGGCGAACGCCTTTGCATAGGGTGCCAACTGATACCCGACCGCGTCATCGATCCGCGCGGCGTACTCTGGGACGTTAAGTGTGTACACATGGGCGTTCTGGGTGTCTGAATGGTCCAACAGTTCTGCAATCACCAGTACCCCGTAACCGGCACGCGCAGCTCGAGTACCCAAGGTGTAACGCAGGCGCGTGGTAGTCATATGCAACAATTTGCCAGTGCGCTCGGAATATACTTCTGCGTATTTAGCCGTGCTTTTCAGTAGTGACGTAACGGTATCAGAGTGCATGTGAAAAAAATCACCGGAATTCAGCTGATCAAATTCCTTAGGCACATCTTTTCCCTTTAATATTTGCGCATTAAAAAACAAAGGTAATTCACGAATAGAGTCTTGGGTAAAGTCTCGATTCAGATACCGAGAAAAAGCTTTTATGGAAAACTCCTTCTGGATATTTAAAACGTCCCATAGCTCCTCGGTGATTTCTAGTTCCCGAAAACTGCTTCTAAACATTTCACCTTGTTTGGCGCGCGGTAGATTTACAATATAATGACTGGAACCATCTTTTCCTACACGATCGTAGAGGTCTCTTATCTTCAAGGAAGACAGTTGTATCGGACGGCGAGCACTGGCGGCCGCTAACATTGTTAACGCAGTTTCCGTGATACTTACAATCCCAGCTTCGTATGCCAGCACGGTTTTTTCAAGCAGCCCCTGGAGCTCGATATTTGACAACGGACCTTTATCAAGGTCCAGCCGTTTTACCGCATCACCTTTTATATTTCCTTTTATCCGCCAATCAACCAACATGTCGACGACATCATGATCAACTCCAGCGTTCCCGAGTGCACGCCACCTGTTAAATAGCGCTCTTAGCGGCAGCAAATAGTATTCATTATTAGCTCCTAGATGCTTACGATAAGCAATAACGTTTGTTGTATCTACTGCAACACCGCCAGCAAAACGAAGCAAATTCATATAATGCCAGTGCATATTATTAATATAATGCGCAGAGGAGTCAGCGGCAAAATTCGCAAGAGTCGAAACATACCCTTTGAAAAAAGCCACAGGAAGTATTTTCTTTATTCCACCAAAGCATATAATAACATCTTTACTTAACCGCCAGGAGGCGTCATCAATACTAAATGTTCCTCCATCTAAAGCAATGAATGAGCTGCTGCCTATATCGGCATTTTTTGACTCGACGTTTGGGCTACTCATGATCCTCACCCTCGGCCCGTGCCGATCGCTGAAGATCCAAACTTGCCTGACGCGCTTTCTCAACGATGAACCGCCGATTATAGCGAGACGCCGTGCCAGAACCGGGCTGCCAGCCCATCAGCTGCGAACGCATGGCTTCCTGCTTGGCTTCGCTAACCGGTGGTACTTGCTTGTCCATTGTTTCCGAAAAGCGGCCGTTCCACGAATGACGCAATCGATGGCCGGTTACTTGGCGCAGTAGCAATGAAGATTGCTGAAGCGTTGCCCACATCTTGTTGTAACTGGAAATCGACAGCGCCTGGCCACAGGTGGGTCCCGCCTTGCAGGTGACAAACAGGTAGGACGTTTTTTTGGCGTTGGGAACTGCGCGTCGGTCACCCAGAACATATCGATGGATTTCGGCCACCAGCCAATCACTCAACACCAATTCGCGGTCCAAGGTCTTGACCAGCGGTTGGCGCAGCCGTGGGTCATCCGCCTGATCGGCACGACGAATGATGAGCAGGATGTTTTGAGCGAAATTAATATCCTCGATCCGGATATTGAGTAATTCACCGCCACGAATACCCAACTCATATTCCATCAACACCATCAAGCGATTGCGCGAGCGCACCGATAGATCGAACGGATTGCTGGGGCCATCGACTTCGATCACGGAGAGCAACAAATCCGCCTCAGACTCGGACAGTGCTCTGTTCACCAAGCCCCGATTACGCCCCTTAAAAGACGGCCGTCTGGCCTTGATCGCCTTGGCCATGGTTTTCAGCCCAGGCGGTTCGATTTGCAAGTGATCAAAGTATTGCCGACCAAGCCACAGCAGATAGTCGGCAGTGACCGTGAGTCGAACGTATTGGGTTTCCTTGGTTACACGGGGCTGGGATTCCAACAACTCTTCCAGGCTGAACATCGGCGGCTGTGCCATCCACAGCAGCCAATCATTGAACCGGTACGAACTGAAATCACGGAGGCTGTCGATTTCCGCATCAACCAGAAATTGCCGGGTCATCAAGCGCGACGTGAGATCAATGTGACGTATCAGGCAAAACCGGTGCAGGACAAGCAAGTGGCTGGCATACGCCGACAGCGCGGCATGCGAGAGGCTGGCATTGCGCACCTGGCTGGTGAGATACAGATTGGGTGCGTAGACCGGTACGCCTGTCAGGCGATCAACGAGCAGGCTGTAGCGCTCCCCGGAACGCATGACAAAAGCCCGGATTTTCAGATCGTTCATCCTACCCCCTAATTCTTTACGAAAATTCGAGGTGACAAATAAAACGATAGCTCAAGAAAAAACTTGTATGCAAAAATAATAAAAAAGCCCTGAATATCAGGGCTTTAATATCTATTTTTTACATTTAAACCTGTGGTACACCCTAGAACGCCAGCTTGTAACCGATCAGCAACAGCATGGTCGCCAGGCACGGGCGCAGGAGTTCGTCGGAGATGCGGCCGGTCAGGTGGCTGCCCAGGTAAATCCCCGGCAACGAGCCCACCAGCAGGTAACCCAACACGTGCCAGTCCATGTTGCCCATGCTCGCGTGGCCGAGGCCGGCGACCAGGGTCAATGGCACGGCGTGGGCGATTTCCGTGCCCACCAGGCGGCGGGTTGGCAGCAGGGGATAGAGAATGAACAGGGCCACGGTGCCCAGTGCTCCGGCGCCAATCGACGTCAGCGCGACCATGGTGCCAAGGACCAGCCCGGTAATCACCGTCATCACATTAAGGCGCGAGCCGCTGGGGTTGTAGTGGCCGCCCGCACGTTTGTGGGCGAAATCGAGCAGGCGCTTCTTGAACAGGATGGCCAGCGCCGTGGCAAACAACACAAAGCCCAGCGCCTGCTTGATGATCGCGTTCATCGCCTCGGGGGCGCTGTGCAGGGTGCTGAGAAACCACAACGTCAATACCACCGCCGGTACGCTACCCAGGGTAAGCCAACCGGTGATCGCCCAGTCGATGTTGTTGTTCTTTTTGTGAACCAGCACGCCGCTGGATTTGGTGATGGCGGCGTACAACAGATCGGTACCGACCGCGGTCGCCGGGTTGATGCCGAACCACAGCAGGATCGGCGTCATGAGCGACCCGCCGCCCACACCGGTCATGCCGACGATGAAGCCCACGACCAAACCGGCAACGACCAACCCGATGTTCACTAAATCCATGAATACGTCCACAACGATCGCAGGGAAAATCTGGCCCGCAGCATAGCGAGAATTCTTATAACCAGTTATATCGATGCGATCTATATTTATATCTGAATTGTCATATCACCCTGTGGGAGTGAGCCTGCTCGCGATAGCGGCCTGTCAGTCACCTCTATTTCGACTGAGACGCCCTCATCGCGAGCAGGCTTGCTCCTACAGGGGGCGCGGCGAATTCACTGGACGGGAAGGAAGTTCAGGAACAGCAGGCTTTGCGCATAGTTCAGGCCGATGCGTCGATAGCGTTCGTCGAGCATCTGGGTCAGCAGGTCCAGCCGGGCGACGATTTTGCCGAATTCGACGGCAAAGCTCAGGTTGCTGCCCTCCTCCGAGATTTCGTTGGAGAACAACAAGGGTTGGCCTTCTTTGTTCTGCCTTTGGCTGAGGATCCAGGTGGCGATCTCGATGTTGCGCGCCGCGTTGCTGACAAACACCGGGTTGATCGAATCGGTCATGTAGAACTCGATCCGATTACCATGAGCGGTCACCAGCATGCTGCCGATGGCGTAAATGAACGCCCCGACCCGGTCGCCGAGAAATTCCGGGCTCATGGCAAAACGCAGGGCCGCGAGGTCTTTTTTGCTTCCAAGAGTTGGTAATGGCTGCTGCATTTCAATGGCCATGCGTACCTGCTTGCTGGCCGTGCGGGCGTCGAGGAAACCGGATTTCTTCAGCTCATCGGGGTTACGCAGGTAGAGCTTGCTCATCAGCAGGTAAAGGCTGTTGAGGTTGTCGCGCATGGTCAGGGTGGCCATGCGGTCGACGCTGGTTTGCAGGAATTCCTGGGGTTTGCCCTCGCGCATCTGGTTGAAGATGTCGCCGCCCTGCTGCTGACTGCAACCGCTGGCGAATACCATCGACAGGCCTGCCAGCAGCAAGCAATGACAGCTTTTTTGGGTAACGATCCGGGGTAAAACTCGAGCCATGGGTTCTTGGACTTGGGCATGGGCCGGCGGTGGGGATCGCCGCAGGCTGCCATGGATAGAGCCGGGCATTTGAAAAAAGTGCAGTGCCGGTGCACAGCAATCGATCACCGGCAGGCTGGCGCTCAGCAGATCGCCGAGGGCGAGGCGGAACCGATGGACTATTCTGCTGCCCACTGAAATAACCATCGATAGGCATGAAGGAGGTTGGCATGCGCACGCTTGAACTGGCAGGCGCCAGGGTCCCGGCGATTGGCCAGGGAACGTGGCAAATGGGCGAAGATCGCTCCCGGCGCGGTCGTTGGGGCGTGTCCAATTTCGACCTCGACGATTTACAGGAACTCGATGCCCCGGCCTGTGCAGCCAATCAGGTGCTCTATAATCTGCAACAACGCGGCATAGAATTTGACTTGTTGCCCTGGAGCCAACAGCAGCGGCTACCCGTGATGGCCTACTGCCCGATCGGTCAGGGAGGCAAAATGCTCGCCGACGCCACGCTCAAGCAGGTGGCCGCCCGTCACCACGTCACACCAGCGCAGGTCGCGCTGGCATGGATTCTGCGTCAGGACGGCGTGATCGCCATCCCCAGGGCGGTCCGCCCCGAACATGTGCAACTCAACGCCCAAGCGGCGCGTGTGCAGCTTGAACCCGGGGATCTGGAGGCGCTGGACCAAGCGTTTCACGCGCCACAACACAAGCAGCGACTGGCCATGGTCTGAGCCATCGCAGTGTGTCAGAGGATTTCGGCATGAGAAGTACCGATCCGCTAGACGCCTTTAATCTGCAACGCTTCATCCAGGCCCAGGACCCGGTGTTCGACCGGGTCCAGGCGGAATTGAGTGCCGGTCACAAGCGCAGTCACTGGATGTGGTTCATCTTTCCGCAGTTTGCCGGCCTGGGTGGAAGCGAGATATCTCGACATTTCGCCATCCGCTCCAGGGAAGAAGCCGAGGCCTATCTGCACCATCCCTTGCTCGGTGCCCGGCTTCGCACCTGCACTCAGGAAGTGTTGAACATTGAGCAGCGCTCGGTGGCGGCGATCTTCGGCCACCCTGACGACTTGAAATTTCACTCGTCGATGACCCTGTTCGCCCAGGTTGCCACCGACGACAGCATTTTCCAGCAAGCCTTGAACCACTACTTCCACGGCATTCTCGACGACTGGACCTTGTCGCTGATGGACTCAAAACAGGCCCAGTTGCCCACCAACCAGCGTTGAGAAGTCGTCGTTCACAAATGGCAGGATCGCGTCCGCCACCGGTTGCAGCTGCTTGGTAATGTAGTGGTCGTAGTCGATGGGCGCGCTGCGCACTTCCAGCGGCTCGGGGCCGGCAACGGTGATCACGTAGCTGATCCAGCCGCCGTTCTGGTATTGCCGCGGGCGGCCCTTGCGGTCGTTGTACTCGTCGGCCAGACGCGCTGCGCGCACATGGGGCGGCACGTTGCGCTGATAGTCATCGAGGGTACGGCGCAGGCGTTTGCGGTAAATCAGACGGTCATCGAATTCACCGGCCAGGGTCTGGCGCACGTAGTCACGCACATAATCCTGATAGGGCTTGCGCAGGAAAATCCGCGAATACAGCTCCTGCTGGAATTGCCGGGCCAGCGGCGACCAGTCGGTGCGCACGGTTTCCAGGCCTTTGTAGACCATTTCGTCGCTGCCGTCCTCGCGGGTGACCAGCCCGGCATAGCGCTTCTTGCTGCCCTCTTCGGCGCCGCGAATGGTCGGCATCAAAAAACGCTTGTAGTGGGTTTCGAACTGCAATTGGAGCACGCTTTGCAGCCCGTACTCTTGCTGCACATGCTCGCGCCACCATTGGTTGACGTGCGCCACCAGCGCCTGGCCGATCTGCGCCGCTTCGTGCTGGCCGTGGGCGCGGCGCAGCCAGACGAATGTCGAATCGGTGTCGCCATAGATCACCGCGTGCCCCTGGGCTTCGATCAACTGGCGGGTGCGCAGCATGATCTCATGCCCGCGCAAGGTGATGGACGAGGCCAGGCGCGTGTCGAAGAAGCGGCAACCGCTGGAGCCGAGCACCCCGTAGAACGCATTCATGATGATCTTCAGCGCCTGGGACAGCGGTGCATTGTGTTCGCGCTTGGCGGTTTCCCGGCCTTCGGCGACCCGGGCGACGATGGAGGGCAGGCAATGCCGGGTGCGGGAAAAACGCGCCCCGCGAAAACCCGGCACCGACGCGTCGTCGTCCGGGTGCTTGAGCCCTTCGATCAGCCCGACCGGGTCGATCAGGAAGGTGCGGATGATCGACGGGTAAAGACTTTTGTAGTCGAGCACCAGCACCGACTCGTAGAGACCGGGCTGCGAATCCATGACAAAACCGCCGGGGCTGGCTTGCGGCGGTTTGCCGCCGAGGTTCGGTGCAACGAAACCCTGGCGGTGCATCAGCGGCATGTACAGGTGCGTGAACGCCGCCACCGAACCGCCCATGCGATCGACCGGCAACCCGGTGACGCTGGCCCGTTCCAGCAGGAAGGTGAGCAACTCGGTCTTGGCGAAGATCCGCGTGACCAGCTCGCAGTCCTTGAGGTTGTAGATGGCCAGCGCTGGCTTGTCCTCGGCAAACATGCGATTGATTTCGTCCATGCGCTGGTACGGGGTGGCGATGGACTTGCCCTCGCCAAGCAGGGTTTGCGCGACGTTTTCCAGGCTGAACGAAGGGAAACTCCAGGTCGCCGAACGCAGGGCCTCGATGCCGTCGATGATCAGACGGCCGGCCGCTGACGCGAAGTAATGATTGCCGCTGCCGTGTTCGCGCCACTGCATTTCCTCGCCGCCACGCCCCAGCTTCAACGGCACCGCCAGGCGTCTTGCGTGTTCGTGAAGCACGCGCAGGTCGAACTGCACGACGTTCCAGCCGATGATTGCGTCGGGGTCGAAACGGGCAAACCAATCGTTGAGTTTTTTCAGCTGCACGGTGCGTGAGTCGCAGTATTCGAGCTGGAAGTCCACCTGGCTGGCGTCGCCATTGGGCGGACCGAGCATGTACACCTGACGCTCGCCGCAGCCTTCCAGGGCGATGGAATACAACTCGCCCTGGGCGGTGGTCTCGATGTCCAGGGACACCAGCTTCAGGCTCGGCCGGTATTCGGGGTCGGGTTTCATCTGGGCATCGAGCAGCAGGCCCTCGGCATTCGGCGTGCCACTGAAGCGCACTGGCGCGGTGATGAAACGCTCCATCAGGTAGCGCTCCGGCGGGCGCACGTCGGCTTCGAACACTTCGACCCCGGCCCGGCGCAGGGCGGTTTCCAGGCGCATCATCTGGCCATGTTGCTGGCAATAAAGTCCGAGGACCGGGCGGTGTTCGAAATCCAGCAGGGCCAGGGGGCGCAGCTCGACGTGTTTCTCGTCGTGCAGGAGGGTTTCGGCCTGCTCGCGCTGCTCTGCCGGGATGAACGCCACGGACGGCTGATGAGGCAGACGCAGGCGTCGGGGACCGCTGTCGGTCGCCAGCCAGAACTCGACTTCCGTACCGGCCGGGGTGTCGCGCCAATGCCGGGTCAGGACGAAGCCCTGCTGTAGATCCACCACTGCAAACCTCAACGTTGATTCAGAGGGGGATTCTACCCGTCATCGGCCGCGATAGCGCGTTTGTCAGGCAGATACCAACCCCTGTAGGAGCGGGCTTGCCCCGGGCGGCGTTCCGACGACGGGCCGGGACATTCAACATTGATGTTGGCCGGCCGGACGCCTTCGCTGGCAAGCCAGCTCCTACAGGGTTCTCGGCGGCGAAACCGGGGTTTGCCGAACTAAAACCGTCGAATGACGTTTTTTGCGTGTTATCTGCCGCTTTCGCCCTTGCCCTCGACGCTTGCGTCTACGATTCTTCAATAACAACGACAACGCCCGAGTAACCACCATGAAAACCGTCGCCCAACTGCTCAAGCTCAAAGATCAGAAGAATCAGGAAGTGCACCAGATCAAGCCCGACCACATGGTGCTCGAAGCGCTGATGAAGATGGCCGAGAAAAACGTCGGCGCCTTGCTGGTGGTGGAGAACGATGAAGTGCTGGGCATCATCAGCGAACGGGACTATGCGCGCAAACTGGTGCTGCACGGCCGCTCTTCGGTGGGCACGCCGGTGCGCGACATCATGGTGTCGCCGGTGATTACCGTCGACACCCATCAAACCGTCGATACGTGCCTGGGCATCATGTCCGAGAGACGCCTGCGCCACCTGCCGGTGGTGGAAGGCGGAAAGTTGATTGGCTTGCTGTCGATCGGTGACCTGGTCAAGGAAGCCATTGCCGAACAGGCAGAGCTGATCAAGCAGTTGGAGCAGTACATTCGCGGGGACTGACCCCGTACAACCTGTAGATACTCTGTTCACGGTCAAGCTTTCGCGAGATGTTTTTCGCTGAAAAGCTTGGCCGTATCAAATTCTTTTCCAGAACGCATGCACGCCCATAACCCGGTCAGGTATTTGCGCATCACCGCT
>NZ_JAFMPV010000009.1:0-217696 GCF_049132105.1 Pseudomonas sp. NFX15 | reverse complement strand
ATAACGCGGTGTATCAGGTACACCGCGTTATCGTTCATCGCCAGCAAGCCGGCTCCTACAGGCTCAGGTGTGATTTAGACGCCCAGGTAATCCAGAATCCCTTCAGCGGCATTACGGCCTTCGAAGATCGCCGTCACCACCAGGTCGGAACCACGCACCATGTCGCCGCCCGCAAAGATCTTCGGGTTGCTGGTCTGGTGTTTGTACTGACCTTGTTCCGGGGCCACGACACGGCCCTGGCTGTCGGTCTGGATCTCGAACTGCTCGAACCACGGCGCCGGGCTCGGACGGAAACCGAAAGCGATGACCACGGCGTCGGCCGGGATGATCTCTTCGGAGCCCGGGATCGGCTCGGGGCTGCGACGGCCACGGGCGTCCGGCTCGCCGAGACGGGTCTCGACCACCTTCACGCCTTCGACCTTGTCTTCGCCAACAATGGCGATTGGCTGGCGGTTGTAGAGGAATTTCACGCCTTCTTCCTTGGCGTTCTTCACCTCTTTGCGCGAGCCTGGCATGTTCGCTTCGTCACGACGATAGGCGCAGGTCACCGACTTGGCGCCCTGGCGGATCGAGGTACGGTTGCAGTCCATCGCCGTGTCGCCACCGCCGAGTACCACGACCTTCTTGCCTTTCATGTCGACGAAATTTTCCGGCGACTTTTCAAAGCCAAGGTTGCGGTTGACGTTGGCGATCAGGAAGTCCAGCGCGTCGTACACGCCCGGCAGGTCCTCACCGGCAAAGCCGCCCTTCATGTAGGTGTAGGTGCCCATGCCCATGAAGACCGCATCGTATTCTTCGAGCAGTTGCTCCATGGTCACGTCCTTGCCCACCTCGGTGTTGAGGCGGAACTGGATGCCCATGCCGGTGAAGACTTCGCGGCGATTGCTCAGCACGGTCTTTTCCAGCTTGAACTCAGGAATGCCGAAGGTCAGCAAACCACCGATTTCCGGGTTCTTGTCGAACACCACCGGGGTCACGCCGCCACGCACCAGCACGTCGGCGCAGCCCAGGCCCGCCGGGCCTGCACCGATGATCGCGACACGCTTGCCGGTCGGCTTGACCTTGGACATGTCCGGACGCCAGCCCATGGCGAACGCGGTGTCGGTGATGTACTTCTCCACCGAACCGATGGTCACCGCGCCAAAACCGTCGTTGAGGGTGCAAGCACCCTCGCACAGACGATCCTGCGGGCACACCCGGCCGCAGACTTCCGGCAGGGTGTTGGTCTGGTGCGACAATTCGGCGGCCTGGAGGATATTGCCCTCGGCCACCAGTTTCAGCCAGTTCGGAATGAAGTTGTGCACCGGGCACTTCCATTCGCAATACGGGTTACCGCAACCCAGGCAGCGGTGGGCCTGGTCGGCCGACTGCTGGGGTTTGAAGGGTTCGTAGATTTCCACGAACTCTTTCTTGCGTTGACGCAACAGTTTCTTCTTCGGATCCTTGCGCCCGACCTCGATGAACTGGAAGTCATTATTCAGACGTTCAGCCATTTTAAAACCTCATCAAACTCTTCAGGCGCATATCACTGCGGGTTGGCACGGGTGCTGGAAAGCAACGACTTCAGGTTGGCAGCCTTGGGCTTGACCAGCCAGAAACGACGCACGTAATCATCGAGGTTCTCGGCGAGTTCACGACCCCATTCGCTGTCGGTTTCCTCGACGTACTCGTTCAGCACGCGTTGCAGGTGGCTGCGGTAGGCTTCCATCGCCTCGCCGCTGATCCGCTGGATTTCCACCAGTTCGTGGTTGACCCGGTCAACGAAGGTGTTGTCCTGGTCGAGCACGTAGGCGAAACCACCGGTCATGCCAGAGCCGAAGTTGTAACCGGTCTTGCCCAACACGCAGACAAAACCACCGGTCATGTACTCGCAGCAGTGATCGCCAGTGCCTTCCACAACGGTGTGGGCACCGGAGTTACGCACGGCGAAACGCTCGCCCGCCGTACCCGCGGCGAACAGCTTGCCGCCGGTGGCGCCGTACAGGCAGGTGTTGCCGATGATGGCACTGTCCTGGGTACGGTAGACGCTGCCCTTCGGCGGCACGATCACCAGCTTGCCGCCGGTCATGCCCTTGCCGACGTAGTCGTTGGCGTCGCCTTCGAGGTACATGTTCAGACCGCCGGCGTTCCACACACCAAAGC
This sequence comes from Pseudomonas sp. NFX15, assembly GCF_049132105.1. Lineage (NCBI taxonomy): Bacteria > Pseudomonadati > Pseudomonadota > Gammaproteobacteria > Pseudomonadales > Pseudomonadaceae > Pseudomonas > Pseudomonas sp. NFX15. The sequence goes on along the minus strand of NZ_JAFMPV010000009.1, from coordinate 215,554 downwards.
TCTGACCGGCAGTGCCCTTGAAGCGGAAAGTGACTGGCGCGTTGGCCATGCCCTGGTTGCCGTGCTTGCGCGCGATTTCGCCGGAGATCCGTGCGCCGATGGAACGGTCGCAGTTGCAGATATCCAAGGCGAACTCGGCGCCGCTCAGGTCGTTGATCGCCGAGGTGGCCATGTCGACCATTTTCTCGGCCAGCAAGCCCTTGTCGAACGGCGGGTTGCGCTCAACGCCGCAGAACTGCGGCTTGTCCGCCGGCACGTGGTCGCTGCCCAGCAACGGGGTCAGGTCCAGGTGATGCTGCTTGGTGGTCTGGCCTTCGAGGACTTCCAGCAGATCGGTGCGGCCGATCAGCTCTTCGAGGGAGCGCACGCCCAGCTTGGCCAGCCACTCACGGGTTTCTTCGGCGACGTAGGTGAAGAAATTCACCACCATGTCGACGGTACCGATGTAGTGATCCTTGCGCAGCTTCTCGTTCTGGGTCGCGACGCCGGTGGCGCAGTTGTTCAGGTGGCAGATGCGCAGGTATTTGCAGCCCAGGGCGATCATTGGCGCGGTGCCGAAGCCGAAGCTTTCAGCGCCGAGGATCGCGGCCTTGATCACGTCGAGGCCGGTTTTCAGGCCACCGTCGGTCTGTACCCGGACTTTGCCGCGCAGGTCGTTGCCGCGCAGGGTCTGGTGGGTTTCGGCCAGGCCGAGCTCCCACGGAGCGCCCGCGTATTTGATCGAGGTCAGCGGCGACGCACCGGTACCGCCGTCGTAGCCGGAGATGGTGATCAGGTCAGCGTAAGCCTTGGCCACACCGGCGGCGATGGTGCCGACGCCCGCCTCTGCCACCAGCTTCACCGAGACCAGTGCCTTCGGGTTGACTTGTTTGAGGTCGAAAATCAGCTGCGACAAGTCTTCGATCGAATAGATGTCGTGGTGCGGCGGCGGCGAAATCAGGGTCACGCCCGGCACTGCGTAACGCAGCTTGGCGATCAGGCCGTTCACTTTACCGCCTGGCAGTTGACCACCCTCGCCCGGCTTGGCGCCCTGGGCGACCTTGATCTGCAGCACTTCGGCGTTGACCAGGTATTCCGGGGTCACACCGAAACGGCCGGTCGCCACTTGCTTGATTTTCGAGCTCTTGATGGTGCCGTAGCGCGCCGGGTCTTCGCCGCCTTCGCCGGAGTTGGAACGCGCGCCGAGGCGGTTCATGGCTTCGGCCAGGGCTTCGTGAGCTTCCGGCGACAGGGCGCCCAGCGAGATACCGGCGGAGTCGAAGCGCTTGAGCACCGATTCCAGCGGTTCGATTTCGCTGATATCCAGCGGTGTGTCGAGGGTTTTGACTTTCAGCAGGTCGCGGATCATCGACACCGGGCGGTTGTCCACCAGCGACGTGTACTCCTTGAACTTGCTGTAGTCGCCCTGCTGCACAGCGGCTTGCAGGGTGTTGACCACGTCCGGGTTGTACGCGTGGTATTCGCCACCGTGGACGAACTTCAGCAAACCACCCTGCTGGATCGGCTTGCGCGGGCTCCAGGCTTCGGTCGCGAGGGCCTTCTGCTCGGCTTCGATGTCGACGAAACGCGCACCCTTGATACGGCTTGGCACGCCACGGAAGCTCAGGTTGCAGACTTCTTCGGACAGGCCGATGGCTTCGAACAGCTGCGCCCCGCGGTACGAAGTGATGGTCGAGATGCCCATCTTCGACAGGATCTTGAGCAGGCCCTTGGTAATGCCTTTGCGGTAGTTCTTGAACACTTCATAGAGGTCGCCCAGCACTTCACCGGTGCGGATCAAGTCGCCCAGCACTTCATACGCCAGGAACGGATACACGGCAGAGGCGCCGAAACCGATCAACACGGCGAAGTGATGCGGGTCGCGAGCGGTCGCGGTTTCCACCAGGATGTTGGAGTCGCAACGCAGGCCTTTTTCGGTCAGGCGATGGTGCACTGCGCCCGTGGCGAGCGAAGCGTGGATCGGCAGCTTGCCCGGGGCAATGTGACGGTCACTGAGCACAACCTGGGTACGACCGGCGCGCACGGCTTCTTCAGCCTGATCGGCCACGTTGCGGATCGCCGCTTCGAGGCCGACGCTTTCGTCGTAGTTGAGGTCGATGATCGCGCGTTCGAAGCCCGGACGATCGAGGTTCATCAGCGAGCGCCACTTGGCCGGGGAAATGACCGGCGAGCTGAGAATCACGCGCGAAGCGTGTTCCGGCGACTCCTGGAAAATGTTGCGCTCGGCACCGAGGCAGATTTCCAGCGACATGACGATGGCTTCACGCAGCGGGTCGATCGGCGGGTTGGTGACCTGCGCGAACTGCTGGCGGAAATAGTCGTATGGCGTGCGCACGCGCTGGGACAGCACGGCCATCGGCGTATCGTCACCCATCGAGCCCACGGCTTCGTAGCCTTGCTCGCCGAGCGGACGCAGCACCTGGTCGCGCTCTTCGAACGTGACCTGATACATCTTCATGTATTGCTTGAGCTGATCGACGTCGTAGAACGCCGAACCGTGGTCGTTGTCTTCCATGGTCGCCTGGATGCGCAGGGCATTCTTGCGCAGCCATTGCTTGTACGGATGACGGGACTTCAGGCGGTTGTCGATGGCGTCGGTATCGAGGATCTGGCCGGTTTCGGTGTCCACGGCAAAGATCTGGCCCGGGCCCACGCGGCCCTTGGCGATCACGTCTTCAGGCTGGTAGTTCCAGACACCGATTTCCGAGGCCAGGGTGATGAAGCCGTTCTTGGTGGTGACCCAGCGCGCCGGACGCAGACCGTTACGGTCGAGCAGGCATACCGCGTAGCGACCGTCGGTCATGACCACGCCGGCCGGGCCATCCCACGGTTCCATGTGCATCGAGTTGTATTCGTAGAATGCACGCAGGTCCGGGTCCATGGTCTCGACGTTCTGCCACGCTGGCGGAATGATCATCCGCACGCCACGGAACAGGTCGATGCCACCGGTGACCATCAACTCGAGCATGTTGTCCATGCTCGAAGAGTCGGAACCCACGCGGTTGACCAGCGGGCCGAGTTCTTCCAGGTCCATCAGGTCGTTGCTGAACTTGGTGCGACGGGCCACGGCCCAGTTGCGGTTGCCGGTGATGGTGTTGATCTCGCCGTTGTGCGCCAGGAAGCGGAACGGTTGAGCCAGCGGCCATTTCGGCAGGGTGTTGGTGGAGAAGCGCTGGTGGAACACGCAAATCGAGGTTTGCAGGCGCTCATCGCTCAGGTCTGGATAGAAGGCGGTCAAGTCCGCCGGCATCATCAGGCCTTTATAAATGATGGTCTTGTGCGAAAAGCTGCACACGTAGTGGTCGGTGTCGGCGGCGTTGGCCACGGACGAGCGACGACGGGAAGTGAACAGCTTGACGGCCATGTCCTGATCGCTCAGGCCTTCTCCGCCGATGTACACCTGCTCGATCTGCGGCAGGCGCTCAAGGGCCAGACGGCCGAGGACGCTGGTATCGATCGGCACTTTGCGCCAGCCGACCAGTTGCAGGCCGGCGGCCAGGATCTCGCGGTTCATGTTCTCGCGAGCGGCTTGGGCTTTGACCGGGTCCTGGTTGAAGAAGACCATGCCCACGGCATATTGCTTGGGCAGTTCGATGCCGAACGTTTCCTGGGCGATGGCTCGCAGGAACACGTCCGGCTTCTGAATCAGCAGACCGCAACCGTCACCGGTCTTGCCGTCGGCATTAATCCCACCGCGGTGGGTCATGCAGGTCAGGGCCTCGATGGCCGTTTGCAAAAGGGTATGACTGGGCTCGCCCTGCATATGGGCTATCAGGCCGAAACCGCAGTTATCCTTGAATTCATCTGGTTGGTACAGACCTGCTTTCATAGACACTTTCTCACCAGGCTGCCTCTTGCTGAGGCAAATTTCTTTTCAATTCAACCACTTACCATCCGCGCCGAACGTACGCCAGCTTTGCGGGGGCAAAAGGGAGGTCATTGTACACACCGACACTGGGCCTCACAAATTTGACGACGAAATGTCGCAAATCCATGTCGCATTTGTGAAAGGTTTAAAGCGATATGCTGTGCTAGTCAAAACTTTTTTAGTTTCGACCGCACTGACTCAAAGACTACTGTGACGCAGACACCACAAGGCACGCAGCCCGAAGGGGTTGCGCGCACGTGTAGAAATTTTGAGGTGCTTGGAGAAGCGGCCTGGGTAAGGCCGCCGAATCTTCAGCGAGTTGTTGCCAGTTCCTGTTGGACGCTGGCGACAGTGCGAGGCCAAGGTTTACCAGCCTGAACCTTCGCTGGCAAGGCCTTGATGGCGGAAACGGCTGCATCGCGCGACGGGAAGCTACCGTAGGTGATCACGTAGAGCGGCTTGCCGTTGAGGACTTTCTTGAAGTAACGGTACTCGCCGCCCTGCTCCTTGACGAAGTTTTGAGCAGTCGCTTCGGAGCTGGTGCCGAGGATCTGAACGACGTAATGACTTGGCGCTTGACCGGCGTACCAGGTTCCACCAGCCGCCTTGGCTGCTGGAGCCGCTTTCTCGGCAGGCTTGGCTGCGGCGGCAACGACTGGCTTGGCCGGTGCTGGAGCAGGCTTGGCCGCAGGAACCGGGGCTGGCTTGGCAGTGGCGACCTGGGTCGGCGCAGGCGTCGGCTTGGCCGCAGTCGTCGGCGCAGGGCCGGCAGGAACGCCCACAGGTGGCGCAGTGGTGGTCACTGTCGGCGGTGTGGCGCTGGAACCTTCGACCGGCACGCCATCGTCGCCTTCGGTGATGCCACCTGCGGCTTCTGCCAACGGGCCGCGCATGACCGGTTGCGAGTTACCGACCAGCGGCAATGGCATCGGCTGGGTATTACCGGCGAATTCGACGGATGGCGCCCCGCCATTGGCGGTTGGTTTTCCCTGGCCCAGCGGCAACTGCGCCTGCTCGTTGGCCGGCGCACCGTTGGTCGGCGCCTTGCTGCGACCCGGCATCAACCAGGCGGCAGCGACCGCGACCACGACGACGGCGGAAATCGCCAATACGTGTTTCTTCGGCATATTGAACCCCATTTTTGGACGCTTGACCGCAGTGCGGCTGGCGATCATGGCTTCGATCATGGCATCGCGGGCGACCTGATTGATGTTGCCAGGCCAGCCTTCGGAGCTTTCGTGAATATCAGAGATCTGATCCGCGGTGAAAAGTTCGATACCGCGGCCGGCGCCTTCGAGACGCTGCTCCAGGTATTCGCGGGTTTCTTCCTCGGTGTAGGGCTGCAGCTCGATGACGTGGAAACGCTCTTCCTCGAGGTGCAAAGCCTCAAGCTGAGCGATCATCGCAGACTCGCCAAACAGGAACACGTGCGGGCGACCTTCAGGTGCGCCGGCCGCCAGGACCATCAACGTCTCAAGGGCGGATTCGTCGAGCAGTTCGGCATCATCGACCAGCAAATAGACTTCCTGACCGGTGAGTGCGAGCTGCACCACCTGAGCCAGGATGGCGTCGGCATCTGCGTGGGCAACGTTCAACGCCTGGGCCACCTGACGCAGCACCCCGGCCGCATCGCCGGCGCCACGGGCGGACACCACTACACTTTGAACCGATTGCTTGTTGGTACTGGCGACCAGCGCCTGACGCAACAGGGTCTTGCCACTGCCCTCGGGGCCAGTGACGACCAGCAGCAACTGGCTGTAGCGGGCCAGGTGATGCAGTTGCCCCAGCACGGGTTTGCGCTGGGCCGGGAAAAATTTGAAGCCAGGCACCCGTGGAGAAAAAGGGTCATGGCTCAACTGGTAATGGCCGAGGAAAGCCTCGTCCGCATGCAAACTAGTCATCGCGTTCTTATTAACCTTTAAGCTGAGCCAGGGCGCGGTAGTCTGCCCCCAGCGTGGCCTGTAGAACCTCTTTCGGATAATCGTCGGTCACCACCGCTTCACCCATGTGGCGCAGCAGCACCAGGCGCAAACGACCGTCGATCACTTTTTTATCAATGGACATATGTTCGAGGAAATCGGCTTCTGTCATCTCTTCGGGCGGTATAACCGGCAGCCCCGCACGCTGGAACAGGCGAATGCCGCGATCGCGCTCCTGCTCGCTGATCCAGCCCAGACGCATGGACATTTCCAGCGCCATTACGGTGCCAGCAGCCACGGCTTCACCATGAAGCCACACACCATAGCCCATATGGGTTTCGATGGCGTGACCGAACGTGTGGCCCAGGTTCAATGTGGCACGTACGCCGGTCTCTTTCTCATCGGCACCGACCACGGCAGCCTTGGCCGCGCAGGAACGCTCAATGGCGTAGGTCAGTGCTTGTTGATCCAGATTACGCAGGCGATCGACGTTGGCTTCGAGCCAGGTCAGGAACGGCTCGTCGCAGATCAGCCCGTACTTGATGACTTCGGCCAGGCCGGCGGACAGTTCGCGGGCTGGAAGGGTGTTGAGGCTGGCGGTATCGATCAGTACCACGTTGGGCTGATAGAACGCACCGACCATGTTCTTGCCCATTGGATGGTTGATCCCGGTCTTGCCGCCCACCGAAGAGTCGACTTGCGACAGCAGGGTCGTCGGCACCTGGATGAAATCGACGCCGCGCTGGTAGCAGGCGGCGGCAAAGCCGGCCATGTCACCGATCACACCGCCACCCAAGGCGATCACCGTGGTGCGGCGGTCATGCCGGGCACTCAGCAGGCCGTCGAAAATCAGCTGCAGGGTCTCCCAGGTCTTGAAGGCTTCGCCGTCGGGCAGCACCACGGAAATTACCGAGAATTGCGCCAGGCTGCGGGTCAGACGTTCGAGATAGAGCGGCGCCACGGTCTCGTTGGAGATGATTGCTACTTGCCGTCCGCGAATGTGCGGGGCCAGCAGCTCAGGCTGGTCCAACAAACCTTCGCCAATATGAATCGGGTAGCTGCGCTCGCCTAGATCGACCTTGAGTGTCTGCATGTGTCCCCACAGTGAAGATGGAATCAGGCATCCTGCCTTGAATTAACGAATGTCCGCGGCCTCTGCTGGTGTGACGCCGTTCGGTAGCCAGCCGCCACAACCTTGTGCGGTCATGGGGCGACGCCGAGGATAGCGCATTTCGCCCGGCGCTTTAACGGGGAGGCAGTTGCTGCAAGCGCTCTAGAATGTCGAGTACGACCATTCGCGGCGGCCGCTCATCGGTTTCGACCACCAGGTCGGCGATTTCCCGATAAAGCGGATCGCGGATCGCTAACAGATCCCTGAGGGTCTTGGCCGGGTCGGCTGTACGCAGCAATGGCCGATTGCGGTCGCGGGCCGTGCGGCCGACCTGCTGCTCTACCGACGCATGCAGATAAACCACTCGCCCACCGGCATGCAATGCCCGACGATTGGCTTCGCGCATGACCGCGCCCCCGCCCGTCGCCAGCACCACACCGTCGTAGTCGCACAGCTCGGCAATCATCGCCTGCTCGCGATCACGAAAGCCCGGTTCGCCTTCTTTATCGAAGATCCAAGGGATATTGGCGCCCGTGCGCAATTCAATTTCCTTATCGGAATCTTTGAACGGCAGGCGCAGCTCTTTGGCCAGCAACCGGCCGATGGTGCTTTTTCCAGCGCCCATCGGTCCAACAAGAATCAAATTTCGCACAGAATCAATGACTCACAGCAATCGCCTGGTTATTCATGATACGCGGAGTGAGGAATACCAACAGCTCGGATTTTTTATCCGAAATCACATCACGCCGGAAAAGGCGGCCAAGATACGGCACATCGCCAAGAAATGGCACCTTATCTACGACCTTGCTTTGAGTATTTGAGAAAACGCCACCAATGACGATGGTCTCGCCATCGTTGACCAGGACCTTGGCATTCACCTCGTTTTTCTTGATCGGCGGTACATCCTGGACCTTGTTCAGGTAGTCCGGCTCGTCCTTGGTGACCTTGACCTCCATGATGATCCGGTTGTCGGGGGTGATCTGCGGCGTCACCTCAAGCGACAGCGAAGCTTCCTTGAACGATACCGACGTCGCGCCGCTGGAGCTGGCCTCCTGATAGGGAATCTCGGTGCCCTTGAGGATCTTCGCGGTTTCCTTGTCGGAAGTGACCACCTTGGGTTGCGAGACGATTTCGCCGTTGCCGGTCTTCTCCATGGCAGTCAGCTCCAGGTCGAGCAAGACGTTATCGGTGATGAACGCGATGCCGATGCCCGAGGTATTGTTGGCCGCCCCCATGTCGACGAACGGTGAGTTGGTGCCGGTACTGCCGGGCGTGCCGATGGTCGACGAGCCGTTGACCCCGTTGCTGACACCGGAAGTGTTCCAGTTACCCTTGTTCTGTATCGACCCGCCCCAACGCACGCCCAGGCTTTTGTCGTAGTCGACGTTGGCTTCGACAATGCGTGCTTCGATCATCACCTGACGCACCGGGATATCCAGTTGCGAGACGATCCTGCGCAGCTCATCGAGGCGTTCCTGCGTCTGGTAGGCAATGATGTTGTTGGTGCGCTCATCGACGGTAATCGAACCCCGCTCGTCAGCTTTCGCTTCGGCGCTGGTCACCGACTGGAACAGCTTGGCGATGTCCGCTGCCTTGGCGTAATTGACCTGCAACAGCTCACGGCGCAATGGCGCGAGATCAGCAATCTGCTTCTGTGATTCCAGTTCCTGGCGCTCACGGGCCGCAATTTCATCCGCCGGCGCAACCAACAGCACATTGCCAACCTTGCGCTTGTCGAGCCCCTTGGTCTTCAGCACCAGGTCCAGCGCCTGGTCCCACGGCACGTTCTGCAAACGCAGCGTGATGCCACCTTGCACCGTGTCGCTGGCTACCAGATTGAGGTGAGTGAAATCGGCGATCAGTTGCAGAACCGAACGCACATCGATGTCCTGGAAATTCAATGAAAGCTTTTCACCGGTGTAGGCCTGCTCGCCTGCACTGCGTTTGTGCAGGTCATCGACTGTCACTGGGCGGACGCTGACCGTGAGTTTGCTGTCGGTCTGATAGGTCGAGTATTCGAACGGACCGCCGGGCTCGATGCTGATCGTCGCCCGGTCACCACTTGAGTTGGCCTTGACGAACTGCACGGGCGTGGCGAATTCCTTCACGTCCAGGCGCACGCGCAACGGCTCAGGCAAGCGGGTCCTGGCAAATCCGAGGATGATCCTGCCGTCGCGCTCCTGAATGTCGGGCGCCATCGCGGGGTCCGACAAGTCGATCACCACATTGCCTTCGCCCTGGGTGCCGCGCTGAAAATCCACTCCCCGGATGGCCTTACCGGTCACCACCGGCGTGCGCGCCGGAGCAGGCATCGTTGGCCGAGGTGACGGCGGCCTCGCCTCTTGCCCGACCACCACCCATAAATTGTTACCTTCGATACGCGAATCGTAGGGAACGGATTGGGCCAGATTGATGACCAAGCGGGTACGACCCTGGGCCTCCACCACGGTTGCACTGCGGGCGCTGCCACTGCCGAGGTCATGGGTTTTGCTGGCCAGTTGGCTGGTGACGCCCGGCAAGTCCAGTGCGATCCGCACCGGCGAGTCCGTCGTGTAGCCATGGGGCGCCGGGGGCGGCCCATCGAACGCCAGCTTCAATTCGACGCGATCCCCAGGCAATGCCGCGACGTCCAGCGTTTTCAGGTTGACCGCTTGTACCATCGGCGACAGCAACGCTATCCATAGCGAGACGCCGAAGGCGGAGAAAGTCCTGTTCATTGATCCAATTCCACTACGAGTGTTCTTTCAAAGGGATGGTCCGCGACCGCTCCAGCCATGCGCCCTGTCCATCGGGCACAATTTCCACCACATCGACTTGCGAGCCGCTGATCGCAACGATCCGCCCGTCGTTACGCCCCAGGTAATCGCCGACTTTCAGCCGGTGCACCCCGCCCGCCCCGCGCAACAGGGCAAAGGCGCCGGAAGCATTGGACAGGGTGCCAACCATTTCGAACTGCTCGATGTTGAAGCCCTCGAGGTACTGCTTGACCCGATCCGGGTCAGGTCTTACGTGACGCGAACCCGGCCGCCGAGCTGCCGGATCGGCACTGATCTGCGGTGAAAACGGGCTTCGCAAGCTGGCGGCGTCGTAGGTGAATGTCGGGTAGGACCGAAATACCGGCGTTGGTTCAATGTTGCCCGGCGCTCGCAGGCGCATTTCGTTCATGTACGCATCCAGGTCGTTGTAGTCGTCGCCGGCACCACAACCGGCCAGCAATGACAACAACACCGCAACAGGAATACATCGCGCTGCGCTCATTGAGGCTGCCCCTTGCCGTTGTAGCGATAGGTCTTGGCGAGGATGCTCAAGCGCAGTTTCGGACCTCCGTCGGGGCTGACGGGCGCAAGGTCGAAATCGTGCAGGGTGACGATCCGCGGCAGTCCCGCTACGCCACTGACGAAGGTGGCCAGGTCGTGATAAGCCCCGGTGACCGTGATCTGGATCGGCAACTCGATGTAGAACGGCTGGGTGACCTCGGGCAACAGCTTGATCTCTTCGAATTGCAGGCCACTGCCCAGGCCGGTGCGCGTGATGTCTTCGAGCAAACCTGGCACTTCGGTGTCACTGGGCAGTTGCTGCAGCAGCACGCTGAAGGCGTTGTCCATCTCCTTCAATTGCTCGGTGTAGAGATCCAGGTTCGCGGCCATGCGGGCTTTGCCGGCGAACTGCTCCTTGAGGCTCGACTCCTCCACGCGCTGCACATCGAGCCGCTCTTGAAGCGCACGGGTGGACAGGTTATAGCCCAGTGCCAGCACCAGCAGCATGAGCACAGCGGCCAGCAGTACCTTGATCGTCGACGGCCAGGCGCCGATGTTGCGGGTATCCAACTCCCTAATGTCGATCTTGCGTAACCCTTCGAACCACTCGGACGGACTCAATTGCCCACCTCCGGCGTGGCGGGCCGGGTCTGGTGCACGGTCAATTGAAAGACGTTGGCCTGGTCCACTTGTCCGGCGGCGGAAGCCTTGACCTCGGCCAGGCTCGGCGCATCGAACCAGTCGGATGCTTTCAGGTTGCGCATCAGGTCTGAAATGCGCTGGTTGGATTGCGCGGCGCCGGTGATGGCCAACGTCTTGCCGGTCATTTTCACTTCGGTGAAATACACGCCGTCGGGCATTGCACGCGCCAACTGCTCAAATATTCGCCCGCTGGTTTGGCGATTGCCTTGAAGGTCCTGGATCACGCGCAGGCGTTCGACCACTTGCTGACGGCGCGCCTTGAGGTCATTGATCTGCTTGATCCGCTCATCGACCGTAGCGATTTGCTGGCCAATGTAGTGGTTACGGGCGACTTGCCGATCGATGGCGCCCCCGATGATCTGGTTCGCGACCAGCACCGCGCCCAGCGAACTCGCCACGGCCAGCGCCAGAACCAGCAGGAAACGCTTGCGACGCAATTCTCGTCGCTCTTCGCGCCAGGGCAGAAGGTTGATCCGGGCCATCAGTCAAAACTCCTGAGGGCCAGGCCGCAGGCAATCATCAATGCCGGAGCGTCGTGGGCCAACGCCGTCGCATTGACCTTGTTGCCGAGCACCATGCTGGAGAAAGGGTTGGCGACCTGGGTCGGCGTGCCCAGTTGCTGCTCGATCAAACGCGCCAGCCCGTCAATCGACGCGGTACCGCCGGCCAGCAGGAGATGGTCGACAGCGCTGAACTGGCCAGCGGCAAAGAAGAGCTGCAACGAACGCGAGACCTGTTGCACCAGCGCCTCGCGAAACGGCTGCAACACCTCGATGAGATAGTCGTCCGGCAGACCACCGCTCTTTTTCGCCAGTTCCGCCTGCTCCAGTGTCACGCCGTAGCGACGCTGGATGGTCTCGGTCAATTGCCGGCCACCGAACAGTTGTTCGCGGGTGTAGATAATATGCCCGTCGTGCAACACGCTCAGGGTGGTCATGGTCGCGCCAATGTCCACCACCGCCACCGCAGAGCTCAGCGGGGAATTTTCGAACCGGTCGGCCAGCAAAGCGAACGCGCGCTCCAGCGTATAGGCCTCGACGTCGACCACGCGGGGGGTCAGCCCGGCCAGGGCCAGGGCCGCTTCGCGAACTTCGACGTTTTCCTTGCGGCACGCGGCGAGCAGCACGTTGACGCGCTCGGGATGGCGCGCGGAGAGGCCCTGGACCGAAAAATCGATCGCGACTTCGTCCAGGGGATAAGGAATGTACTGGTCAGCCTCGAACTTCAGCTGACGCTCCATTTCGTCTTCGCAAAGCCCGGCCTCCATCTCGATGGACTTGGTGATCACTGCCGAACCGGCCACGGCCACCGCCACGTTCCTGAGGCCGGTCCTGGCCTTGGCCAGCGCACGTGTGAGGGCCAGCCCCACCCCTTCGAGTTCAGCGATGTTCTTTTCGATTACCGCACCGACCGGCAACGGCTCGACGGCATAGGCCTCGACGCGGTAGCGGTCACCCTGGCGGCTCAGCTCCAGAAGTTTCACCGAGGTGGAGCTGATATCGACGCCAAGCAGCGTATTGGATTTTTTGTTGAAGAGTCCTAGCACTATCAATTCCCTATGACTTTCCGTGAGTTACGGACTCTGCAATGTCCATTGCGTTCAATCCACCCGTCTTGACAGCAGCGCCGATCACGCTCCTGGGCCGAAAAATGCTTATAATGCCCAGCGTTTTTTTCCGCATTTGCTCAAGCGCGGGTCGTTCTCATTTAGCCTGAACCCTGTAGCCCAATTCATTTTTGCCCTGGATATCCAAAAGCCTTGATTCGTCTGCTGAAGTTTTTCGGTTGGTCCATCGTCGCGGTTTTCTGCGGACTCCTCCTGGGTCTGAGCGGGGCGTACCTTTACCTTAGTCCTGGACTGCCGTCCGTGGAGGCGCTGAGAAGCATCCAGTTGCAGATTCCTTTGCGGGTCTACAGCAGCGACAACAAATTGATCGCAGAATTTGGCGAAATGCGCCGTACTCCGATCCGTTTCGCCGACATTCCCCCCAATTTCATTAATGCGTTACTAAGTGCTGAAGACGATAACTTCGCCAACCACTATGGTGTCGATCCGAGCAGCCTGATGCGTGCCGCGACCCAACTGGTCAAGAGCGGGCACATCCAGTCCGGCGGCAGCACGATCACCATGCAGGTGGCGAAGAACTTCTTCCTGTCCAGCGAGCGCAGCTTTTCGCGCAAGACCACCGAGATCCTGCTGGCGCTGCAGATCGAAAGACAGTTGACCAAGGACGAGATCCTCGAGCTGTACGTCAACAAGATCTACCTGGGTAACCGCGCCTACGGCATCGAGGCCGCAGCGCAGGTCTACTACGGCAAGTCGATCCGCGACATCAGCCTGGCGCAAATGGCGATGATCGCCGGCCTGCCCAAGGCACCGTCGCGCTTCAACCCGCTCGCCAACCCGGCGCGCAGCAAGGAGCGTCGCGACTGGATCCTGGGGCGCATGTACAAGCTGGGGAAAATCACCGAGGCCGACTACACCGCCGCGGTCAACGAGCCGCTGAACGCCAGCTATCACGTGCCGACCCCGGAAGTGAACGCCCCGTACATCGCCGAAATGGCCCGTGCCGAAATGGTCGGACGCTACGGCAGCGACGCCTACACCGAAGGCTTTCGCGTCACCACCACGGTGCCAAGCGATCTTCAGGAACTGGCAAACACTGCCGTGCACGAAGGCCTGATCACCTATGACCAACGTCACGGTTATCGCGGGCCGGAATCACGCCTGCCGGGCAAGACCCGCGAAGCCTGGGCCACTGAGCTGACCAAGCAACGCACCATCAGCAGCCTGGAACCGGCCATCGTCACCCAGGTCGACAAGAACGGCCTGCAAGTACTGACCCGCACCGGCCAGGAGCACGTCAACTGGGACACCATGAAGTGGGCCCGGCCGTTCCTGAACACCAACAGCATGGGCGCCAACCCGAAACAACCCTCGGACGTGGCCCAGGTCGGTGACCTGATTCGCGTGCAGCGTCAGCCGAACAATTCGCTGAAGTTCAGCCAGATCCCGCAGGCGCAAGGCGCACTGGTGTCCCTGGACCCACAGAACGGCGCCATTCGTTCGCTGGTCGGCGGCTTCGCTTTCGAGCAGAGCAACTACAACCGCGCCTTGCAGGCCAAGCGCCAGCCAGGCTCGAGCTTCAAGCCGTTCGTCTATAGCGCTGCACTGGATAGTGGTTACACCGCCAGCACCTTGGTGAACGACGCGCCGATCGTGTTCGTCGACGAGTACCTGGACAAGGTCTGGCGTCCGAAGAACGACACCAACACCTTCCTCGGCCCGATCCGTCTGCGCGAAGCGCTGTACAAGTCGCGCAACCTGGTGTCGATCCGTTTGTTGCAGGCGATGGGCGTGGGCAAGACCATCGACTACATCACCCGCTTCGGCTTCAACAAACAGGACCTTCCGCCGAACTTGTCGCTGGCCCTGGGCACCGCGACCCTGACGCCGATGGAGATCGCCACCGGTTGGAGTACGTTTGCCAACGGCGGTTACAAGATCACACCGTACATCATCGACAAGATCGAAAGCCGCAACGGCGACACGCTGTTCGTCGCCAACCCGCCGAGCGTGCCTCAGGGCGGCGCGGCCACCGATGGCGTTGCCGCACCGACCACCGCGCAGCCGTTCACGGTCAACGCGACGCCGGGCGAAGCCCCGGGCACTGCGCCAACGACACCGCAGGCACCGGCCGTGGCCGAGCGCATCGTCGACGGTCGCACCACGTACATTCTCAACAGCATGCTTGAGGACGTAATCAAGCTCGGCACCGGTCGTCGCGCACTGGCCCTGGGCCGTCCGGACATTGCCGGCAAGACCGGTACCACCAACGAATCCAAGGATGCCTGGTTCTCCGGCTACAACGCCGATTACGTGACCACTGTGTGGACCGGTTTCGACCAGCCGGAAAGCCTGGGTCGCAAGGAGTTCGGTGGTACCGTCGCGCTGCCGATCTGGATGAACTACATGGGCGCTGCGCTCAAGGGCAAGCCGCCGCACACGCAACCTGAGCCGGAAGGCATCCTCAGCCTGCGCGTCGACCCGGTCAGCGGTCGCGCGGCGAGCCCGGGTACGCCAGGGGCCTACTTCGAGCTGTTCAAGGCCGAAGATACGCCGCCATCGGTGAATGAAATCGGCAATGGCACCGCACCGGGTAGCCCGCTGCCAGCGGATGAGCAGGCGCCGATCGATTTGTTCTGATTGCAGCCCTATTGAAAAGCCCCGCCTTCGTGAGAAGTGCGGGGCTTTTTTACATCTGAAAGCTATGCATTGATTGAACCAGCGCCTTCGCTGGCAAGCCAGCTCCTACAGGGGAGTGCGGCCTACTGTAGGAGCTGGCTTGCCAGCGAAGGCGCCGGGGCGACACAAAAAAAAGGTTCTTCACGGATTACCGGGAAACACTGAAACAAGAACGCCGATTTGATTGATGATGTTCGTGCGAGCAAACACATCTAACAAACCGGCGTTCTTATGCGCGATATTAATACTTTCCTTCCTTTTTGGGAGGGCTTTTCTGTCGTCACGATCAAACCTGATGGTGACGCCCTTCAGATCGATCTGACACCCCACGCCACCCGATTCCCGTCCTGCGGTGGCTGCCAAAAGCCCTGTTCAACCACTCATGAGTATTGCGAGCGTACAGTTCGTGACTTGCCGATTCTCGGTCGCGCGGTGCGCCTCAGAGTGTTGCTCAGGCGGGTTGGCTGCCGCGACTGTGGCAAACGTATGGAAGCCGTCAGCTGGCTGGATCGTTATGCGCGCATGACGCGCCGCCTGGCCGATGCGGTCATTCAAGCCTGCGAGCGCCTTCCCACGCTGCACGTGGCTCAGATGTTCGGACTGCATTGGGACACCGTTCGACTGTTGGAGCGTCGAGCCTTGCAAACGGCGTTGAGCGAGTTGCCAAAGGCGCAACCACGACGCCTGGTGATGGATGAATTCGCGCTATTCAAGGGACATCGCTACGCCAGTGTTGTGTTGGATGCCGATACGCGACGAGTACTTTGGATCGGCGAAGGCCGCAGCCGAGCGGCGGTCAGGCCCTTTTTCGAAGAGCTTGGGCCAGAGGGTTGCGCACGAATCGAAGCGGTGGCGATGGACATGAACACCGCATTTGACCTGGAGGTGCGTCAGCACTGCCCAAAAGCGCGCGTGGTCTATGACCTCTTCCATGTGGTGGCCAAATATGGCCGAGAGGTCATTGATCGGGTCCGCGTCGACGAAGCTAACCGGCTACGTCATGACAAGCCGGCTCGCAAGGTCATCAAGCAGGCGCGATGGCTGTTGCTGCGCAATCCGCAGAATCTGAAAACGCCTGAGCAACAGGTCCGTTTGGAGGATTTGCTGGCGGCCAACCGAGCGTTGATGACGGTCTACTTGATGAAGGCTGAGCTCAAAACGCTTTGGGCGCCGAGCACGGCCTGGGGCTGGCGATCAGCCTGGAAGCAATGGCTGCGCCATGCGCATGAAAGCGAAATACCGGCCTAAATCCTGTTTGCCAAACGATTGAAGGGTTACTGGCGGGGCATCGTAAGCCGGGTTCGCTGGCCGATGCATACGGGTCAGCTGGAAGGGATAAACAATCGAATAAAGGTCATCAAGCGGATGGCGTACGGTTACCGGGATAGCGAATTCTTTTTCATGAAGATCAAGAGCGTCTTTCCCGGTAATCCGTGAAGAACCAAAAAAAAGCCCCGACTCTTACGAGCCGGGGCTTTCGCTTGAAGCGCTACAACGGCTTAGCCGTTGAACACGTCATCCACGCTTTTGAGTGGGTAGTTCTTCGGATACGGCAGGGTTGCCACACCAGTCTCGATTGCAGCTTTGGCCACGGCGTCGGAGATCAGGGTGATCAGGCGCTTGTCCATTGGCTTCGGAATGATGTACTCACGACCGAATTCCAGCTTGATACCGCCATAGGCGTCGCACACTTCCTGAGGTACCGGCAGCTTGGCCAGTTCACGCAGAGCGTTGGCCGCAGCCACTTTCATTTCTTCGTTGATGCGCTTGGCGCGAACGTCCAGGGCACCACGGAAGATGAACGGGAAGCCCAGTACGTTGTTGACCTGGTTCGGGTAGTCGGAACGACCGGTGGCCATGATCACGTCGCTACGGGTGGCGTGTGCCAGCTCCGGGGAGATTTCCGGATCAGGGTTGGAGCACGCGAACACGATCGGGTTGGCCGCCATCGACAGCAGGCCTTCAGGGCTCAGCAGGTTCGGGCCGGACAGGCCAACGAACACGTCAGCGCCTTGCAGGGCGTCAGCCAGGGTGCGCTTGTCGGTCGCATGGGCGAACACGGCCTTGTACTGGTTCAGGTCGTCACGGCCGGAGTGGATCACGCCGGTACGGTCGACCATGTAGATGTTTTCGATGTTGGCGCCCATGCTCACCAGCAACTTCATGCAGGAGATAGCGGCAGCACCGGCACCCAGGCAGACGATCTTGGCCTGGGCCAGGGTTTTGCCAGCGATTTCCAGGGCGTTGATCATGCCGGCCGCGGTGACGATAGCGGTGCCGTGCTGGTCATCGTGGAATACCGGGATATCGCACTGCTCGATCAGAGCGCGTTCGATCTCAAAGCACTCAGGTGCCTTGATGTCTTCCAGGTTGATGCCACCGAAGGTGATGGAGATGCGCTTGACGGTGTCGATGAAGGCTTGCGGGCTTTCGGAGTCGACTTCGATGTCGAAAACGTCGATGCCGGCGAAGCGCTTGAACAACACGCCTTTACCTTCCATCACTGGCTTGGAAGCCAATGGGCCGAGGTTACCCAGGCCGAGAATCGCGGTGCCATCGGAAATGACTGCAACCAGGTTGCCCTTGCCGGTGTATTTGTAGGCCAGTTCAGGATCGCGGGCGATTTCGCGTACTGGTTCGGCTACGCCGGGGCTGTAGGCCAGCGACAGGTCGCGGGCGGTAGCGGTGGCCTTGGTGAGCTCGACACTCAGCTTCCCTGGACGAGGATTGGCGTGATATTCGAGAGCGGCAGTTTTCAGATCAGACATTTTGGCATTCCGCTTTTACTGTTGGACAGACTGGTCAGCGAGGATACGCGCCTCGCAAAGTCCCCACAAGACTGGCTGGTCACCCCTGTCAAGCGCCCGGCCCTACGACTTTGGGCCAAGAGCCGCGAAACACAAGGGATAGACTGTTCACAATCAACAGAAAAAATGTCTACAATTTTTTATCACTGCAGCGCTTGAAGCATCGCCGGGTCGGTCAACGGCAACATCCAGCGCGCCTGGCCATTCTTGAGTCCACCCTTGCGCGAGCGATCCAGCACCCAGCCGCGCGCCTCGACCTGTTTGCCCTCCAGGTTTTGCAACGCATTTACATCGAAGCGCGCCAGCAGATTGGGCGCAACGCGCAATACAACCGAATCCTGCAGTTCGATCCAAACCCCGCCGCGATTGCGCTGCACCTTGCTCACACGCCCGCTGAGCACGGCAAAACCGGAGGCGCTGATTTGCTGCGCATCCACGACAGGCGATTGACGCCAAACGCCGAGCCCGGCCTGCCGAGCACTGCGCTCTGCGGCTTGCTGACAGGCCACCAGGTCGACATTCGGTGCCACGGCCACCTGGAAGCCCAGGCCTTCGGCGAGCATTTGCGCTTCGAGGTTGACGCCATCGGCACCGTAGACATGAGCCAGGGTGCGGCCGTAGTGGTCTTTGCTTTCTTTACCGGGCAGCAAACCCACCTGGCCATCGCTGGCCACCACCAGGGCTTCGAGGCGCTTGCGTGCTGCCACGGCAAACGGTTCGTCGGAGCGGCCCTTCTTGCCCAGCTCCGGCGTGTTCAAGCCGATCATGCGTACATTGCGGCCATCGCTCAGGCGCAAGGTGTCGCCATCCACCACCCGCTGCACCGCGACGGGCGTCAGACCGCTTGGCGTCGGGCAAAAGGCCTGGGCGCCAGACAGCCAAACCGCGGACACAAAAAAGGCGCCCGCGAGGGACGCCTTTTTCAACAGCAAGGAAAAGCCCATCAGGCTTTTCTGCCTTACTCTGCAGCAGCAGGAGCAGGAGCTTTCTTGCCGAATTGACCGAAACGGTCTGCGAAGCGCTGTACACGGCCGCCGGTATCCAGAGTCTTCTGCTTACCGGTGTAGAACGGGTGGCATTCGTTGCAAACGTCGATCGCCAGGGCTTTGCCGAAGGTCGAACGCGTTTCGAACTTGTTGCCGCAGCTGCAAGTAACAGCAATGGCTGGGTATTCTGGATGGATATCAGCTTTCATGGTGTTTTCCTCGGGCTAGCGTGCCGCCACCCAACACTATTGTTGAATACCGCACGTAATTAGGCCGCGGATTCTACCAGACAATCCCGATCACGCAAGCTGTCGCTTCTACCGACCGTCTGCTAGGCTCCCGGCCAATACGCCCCCCCGCTGTAGGAGCAAGCTTGCTCGCGATGAGGGCGAGTCAGTCAGCCTATGCGTTGCCTGACACGACGCTTTCGCGAGCAAGCTTGCTCCTACAGGGGGACATGCAACCCCGTTTTTTCGCTGACTGAGATCCCCCCGCGTGCCCGACGCCATTCTGCGCCTCGCCCTGCCTTCGCCGCTGCGCCGCCTGTTCGACTACCGGGCTCCGGCCGGGGTCCTGCGCGCCCAGTTGCACCCCGGCATGCGCCTGCGGGTGCCGTTCGGCCGGCGCGAAATGATCGGGATCCTGGTGGAGGTCACCGACACCAGCGAAGTGCCGGCCGAAAAACTCAAGCCGGCCCTGGCCCTGCTCGATGCCACGCCACCACTGCCGCCCGCGCTCTTCAAACTGTGCCTGTGGACGTCTCAGTATTACCAGCACAGCCTCGGCGACACCTTGAGCTGGGCGTTGCCGGTGCTGTTGCGTCAGGGCGAGCTGGCCGAAGCGCGCCAGGAACGTTTCTGGTCGGCCGCGCCGGGCGCCAGCCTCGATGACCCGCGCATCGCTCGCGCCCCGCGCCAGCGCGAAGCCCTGGCCACACTGGCCCAGCACCCCCACGGCGTCGCCCATCAGTTGCTGAGCAAATTGATGCTGAGCAAGGACAGCCTGGATTTGCTGCTGGCCAAGGGCCTGGTGCAAGTCGAGATCCGCCGCCACGCCCCCGGCGCGCGCCATGAACATTGGCTGGCGCAGCCGGAACTGCCACTGAACCCGGAACAACGCGCCGCCTATGAGGCGATTCGCGCCGGCTTCGACAGTTATCACGCGTTCCTGCTGGCCGGCGTCACCGGCAGCGGCAAGACCGAAGTGTATTTGCAGCTGATCCGCGAAACCCTCGAGGCCGGCAAGCAAGCGCTGGTGCTGATCCCGGAAATCAACCTCGGCCCGCAGACCCTGGCGCGCTTCGAGCAACGCTTCAATGCGCGCATCGCGCTGATCCATTCGGCGGTCAATGACCGCGAGCGCCTCGATGCGTGGCTCGCCGCTCGCGATGGTGAGGCCGACATTATTATCGGCACCCGTTCGGCGCTGTTCACGCCGATGAAAAACCCGGGGCTGATCATCATCGACGAAGAACACGACGGCTCCTATAAACAGCAGGAAGGCCTGCGCTATCACGCCCGCGACCTGGCCCTGGTGCGGGCACGTCAGGAAAACATCCCGATTGTCCTCGGCTCCGCCACGCCCTCACTGGAAAGCCTGCACAACGCCTACACCGGCCGCTACGGACTGCTGCGCCTGAACGAGCGTGCCGGTGGCGCCAAGCAGCCGCGCTTCCTGCGCCTGGACGTGAAAAGCCGTCCGCTGGACAGCGGCATTTGCGGGCCGATGCAACAAGCCATCGGCCAGACCCTGGCCGCCGGCCAACAAGTGTTGGTGTTCCTCAATCGCCGGGGCTTTGCGCCGACCTTGCTGTGCCACGACTGTGGCTGGATGTCCGAATGCCAGCGCTGCGATGCGCGCATGACCGTGCATCAGCGCTACGGCGAGTTGCGCTGCCACCACTGCGGCTACGTCGAACGCGTGCCGCGCCAGTGTCCCAAGTGCAATAAGGTCGATTTGCGCCCCGTAGGCGCCGGCACCGAGCGCGCCGAAGAACGCCTGTCGATTCTGTTCCCGGACTATCCGGTGCTGCGGGTCGACCGCGACAGCACATCACGCAAGGATGCGATGAACCAGTTGTTCGCGACCATTCAAAAGGGCCAGCCGTGCATCCTGATCGGCACGCAGATGCTCGCCAAGGGCCACCACTTTCCACGGGTGACGCTGGTGTCGATACTCGACGCCGACGGCGGCCTGTTTTCCGGTGATTTCCGCGCCAGCGAGCGCATGGCCCAGTTGATTGTCCAGGTCGCGGGCCGCGCCGGCCGCGCCGAAGAACCGGGGAAGGTGATCATCCAGACGCACCTGGCCGATCACCCGCTGTTGGTGCAATTGACCGAGCAAGGTTATTTCGCTTTCGCCGAGCAGGCCCTGAGCGAACGCCGCGCGGCCGGCCTGCCGCCGTTTGCGCACTTGGCGCTGCTGCGGGCCGAGGCGCACAAGCCGGGGCAAGCCGAAGGTTTCCTCGATGAGGCTTGCAGCGAGGCGGAACGTTTACTGGCCGATCAGAATCTGACCGGGATCGAGCTATTGGGGCCGGTGCCGGCGCCGATGGAGCGTCGGGCCGGACGTTATCGTGCACAGCTGTTGTTGCAGGCGACGGCGCGGGCACCGCTGCATCGGCTGCTGGCCAGTTGGTTGCTGGTGCTTGAGCAGATGCCGAGCGGGCGGGCGGTGCGCTGGTCCCTTGATGTCGATCCGGTCGATTTGTATTGATCTTCAGATCGCTTTCGCGAGCAAGCCCGCTCCCACAATGGTTTTGTGGTGGACATCCAATTTTTGCCCACCATAAAACCTGTGGGAGCGGGCTTGCTCGCGAAGAGGCCCTAATTGTCACCATACATCCGCCTCCTGCCTGCTAAGGTTGGCAAGCCCGGCTTCGCCACGGATAATGCCCAGTTTTTCCACCAGCGCATGAAGCGCCGCCGCGCCTGCGGTCGAAAGAGAAGACCATGAAAGACACCATTCGCCAGCTGATCCAACAAGCCATCACCCAACTCGTCAACGAAGGTGTGTTGCCTGAAGGCCTGTCGCCGGCGATCCAGGTGGAGAACTCCCGCGACAAGAGAAACGGCGACTTCGCCAGCAACATCGCCATGATGCTGGCCAAGCCGGCGGGCATGAAGCCACGCGACCTGGCGGAAAAAATCATCGCCGCACTGCCGGCCGACGAAAACGTCGCCAAGTGCGAAATCGCCGGCCCTGGCTTCCTGAATTTCTTCCAGAACACCGACGCCCTGGCCTCGCGCCTTGACGCCGCCCTGGCCGACGCCCACATCGGCGTGCGCAAGGCTGGCCCGGTGCAGCGCACCGTGGTTGACCTGTCGGCACCGAACCTGGCCAAAGAGATGCACGTCGGCCACCTGCGCTCGACCATCATCGGCGACGGCGTGGCCCGCGTGCTCGAATTCCTCGGCGACACCGTGATCCGCCAGAACCACGTGGGCGACTGGGGCACCCAGTTCGGCATGTTGATGGCGTACTTGCAGGAAAACCCGATCACCAGCGACGAGCTGTCGGACCTGGAGAACTTCTACCGCGCCGCCAAGCAGCGCTTCGACGAGTCCGAAGAGTTCGCCGACCGCGCCCGTGGCCTGGTGGTCAAGTTGCAGGCTGGCGATCCGGACTGCCTGGCGCTGTGGACCAAGTTCAAGGACATCTCGCTGTCCCATTGCCAGAAGATCTACGAACTGCTCAACGTCAAGCTGACCATGGCCGACGTGATGGGCGAAAGCGCCTACAACGACGACCTGATCAACGTGGTCAACGACTTGAAAGCCGCGGGCATGCTGGTCGAGAGCAACGGCGCCCAGTGCGTGTTCCTCGACGAGTTCAAGAATGCCGACGGCGACCCGCTGCCGGTAATCATCGTCAAAGCGGACGGCGGCTACCTCTACGCCACCACCGACCTGGCGGCCGTGCGCTATCGCAGCGGCAAGCTCAAGGCTGATCGCGCACTGTACTTCGTCGACCAGCGCCAGGCCCTGCACTTCCAGCAAGTGTTTGCCGTGGCGCGCAAGGCAGGTTTCGTGACCCATCCGATGGAAATGGAACACATGGGCTTCGGCACCATGAACGGTGCTGACGGCCGTCCGTTCAAGACCCGCGATGGCGGCACCGTGAAGCTGGTCGACCTGCTGACCGAAGCCCAGGAGCGCGCCTACACCCTGGTGAAAGACAAGAACCCGGAGCTGGCCGAAACCGAATTGCGCAACATCGCCAAGGTGGTGGGCATCGGTGCAGTGAAATACGCCGACCTGTCCAAGCACCGCACCAGCGACTACAGCTTCAACTTCGACCTGATGCTCAACTTCGAAGGCAACACCGCGCCGTACCTGCTGTACGCCTACACCCGCGTGGCCGGTGTGTTCCGCAAGCTCGGCAAGGACTTCAGCGAAGTCGACGGCCAGATCGTCCTCGAAGCGGCGCACGAACACGAACTGGCCGCGAAGCTCGCGCAGTTTGGCGAGATCCTGAATAACGTGTCGGAAAAAGGCACCCCGCACATCCTCTGCACCTACCTGTACGACGTCGCCGGCCTGTTCTCCAGCTTCTACGAGAACTGCCCGATCCTTGCCGCCGACACCCCGGCACAAATGCAGAGCCGCCTGCGCCTCGCCGCGCTGACCGGACGCACCCTCAAGCAAGGCCTGGAACTCTTGGGCCTGGAAACTCTGGAGCGTATGTAAGTTGGCTGCCAAGAAAAAACCTGCACCCAAGCGTGGCGCCAGCCGTTACCAAGCTCCTGCAAAGCAACCGATCCCGGGCTGGCTATGGATGGCCATCGGCCTGACGGTCGGCGCCTTCATCGTGTTCCTGATGAAACTGGAGCCGGGCAAGGGCAGCGACACGGTCAAGCGTGAGAAAGTCGAACAGCAACAGCAGAAAGCCGCGAAGATCGCCGAGGCCAACAAGACCCCGCCGAGCCCGACGCAGCCGGTGAAGCCGAAGTACGACTTCTACACCTTGCTGCCGGAATCGGAAGTCATCGTGCCGCCCGATGCCGTGCCGGAGAAAACCCTGCCGACGCCGCAAGTGCCGGCCATCCCGACCACGCCGGTGACCCCGGCCGAAGCGGCGAAGATCGACACGGCCCGCGCCCAGGCTGCCCTGTCCGGGATCACCCCGCCGCCAGCACCGCCGGTCAAGGCGGCGCCGGTGACCAAGTTTTTCCTGCAGGCCGGCTCGTTCCGCAAAGAGACCGATGCGGACAAGGTTCGGGCGCAGATCATCCTGCTGGGTCAGGCCGTAGCGGTTGAATCGGGCACGGTGAAGGATGAAACCTGGTATCGGGTGCTGGTCGGTCCGTTCAGTAACCGCGAACAACTGACCACGGCGCAGAAACAACTGGCCGGCGCAGGCTTTAGCAACTTGCTGTTACAACAACGCCAGAGCCGCTGATCCCGTCAGGACCACCGCGTCATCGTTCTTCGCTGGCAAGCCAGCTCCTACAGAATATTCGACAAACCCTGTAGGAGCTGGCTTGCCAGCGAAGGCGCCGTTCCAGGCAATACATCCTTCACCCCGCGCCAAACCGCTCGTCCCTCAACACCCCCCACAGTTGAAATCCACTCCACCACCCCCATATGAATGGGCATAAGGCATTTTCGCCCCGCTGCGTGGAGACTCTTCCCTTGACCACCATCGTTTCAGTTCGCCGCCACGGCAAAGTCGTCATGGGCGGCGACGGCCAGGTTTCCCTCGGCAATACCGTGATGAAAGGCAACGCGAAAAAAGTGCGTCGCCTGTACCACGGCCAGGTCATCGCCGGTTTTGCCGGTGCCACCGCTGACGCCTTTACCCTTTTCGAACGATTCGAAGGTCAGCTTGAAAAGCATCAGGGCCACCTGGTGCGCGCCGCCGTCGAACTCGCCAAAGAATGGCGTACCGACCGCTCCCTGAGCCGCCTCGAAGCCATGCTCGCGGTCGCCAACAAAGACGCTTCCCTGATCATCACCGGTAACGGCGATGTGGTTGAACCCGAAGACGGCCTGATCGCCATGGGCTCCGGTGGCGCCTACGCGCAAGCCGCTGCCAGCGCGCTGCTGAAAAAGACCGACCTGTCGGCCCGCGAGATCGTCGAAACCGCCCTCGGCATCGCCGGCGACATCTGCGTATTCACCAACCACACCCAGACCATTGAGGAGCAGGACTGCGCCGAGTAAGCCCGTGCAGCCCATCGCACCACGGCTCATTCTTGCTTGAGGTCCACTGAATATTATGTCCATGACTCCCCGCGAAATCGTCCACGAACTCAATCGCCACATCATCGGCCAGGACGATGCCAAGCGCGCCGTCGCCATTGCCTTGCGCAACCGCTGGCGCCGCATGCAGCTGCCTGAAGAGCTGCGCGTTGAAGTCACCCCCAAGAACATCCTGATGATCGGCCCGACCGGTGTCGGCAAGACCGAGATCGCCCGTCGCCTGGCCAAGCTGGCCAACGCGCCGTTCATCAAGGTCGAAGCGACCAAGTTCACCGAAGTCGGCTATGTCGGCCGCGACGTTGAGTCGATCATTCGCGACCTGGCCGACGCCGCGATCAAGCTGTTGCGCGAGCAGGAAATCGTCAAGGTTCGCCACCGTGCCGAAGACGCCGCTGAAGAGCGCATCCTCGACGCGCTGCTGCCACCGGCACGCATGGGCTTCAGCAGCGATGACGCTCCGACCGCCGATTCCAACACCCGCCAGTTGTTCCGCAAGCGCCTGCGTGAAGGCCAACTGGATGACAAGGAGATCGAAATCGAAGTCGCCGAAACGGCCGGTGTCGACATCTCCGCGCCACCGGGCATGGAAGAAATGACCAACCAGCTGCAAAGCCTGTTTGCCAACATGGGCAAGGGCAAGAAGAAAGCGCGCAAGCTCAAGGTCAAAGAAGCGCTGAAGATGGTGCGCGACGAAGAAGCCAGCCGCCTGGTCAACGATGAAGAGTTGAAGGCCAAGGCCCTTGAAGCGGTCGAGCAGCACGGCATCGTGTTCATCGACGAAATCGACAAGGTCGCCAAGCGCGGCAACTCCGGCGGCGTCGACGTGTCTCGCGAAGGCGTACAGCGCGACCTGCTGCCGCTGATCGAAGGCTGCACCGTCAACACCAAGCTGGGCATGGTCAAGACCGACCACATCCTGTTCATTGCGTCCGGTGCGTTCCACCTGAGCAAGCCAAGCGACCTGGTGCCCGAGCTGCAAGGCCGCCTGCCGATCCGGGTCGAACTCAAGGCCCTGTCGCCGGAAGACTTCGAACGCATCCTCAGCGAACCGCATGCCTCGCTCACCGAGCAATATTGCGCGCTGCTGAAAACCGAAGGCCTGGGCATCGAGTTCCTGCCAAGCGGCATCAAGCGCATCGCCGAGATCGCCTGGCAGGTCAACGAGAAGACCGAGAACATCGGTGCCCGTCGACTGCACACCCTGCTCGAGCGCCTGC
Organism: Pseudomonas sp. NFX15; assembly: GCF_049132105.1. NCBI lineage: Bacteria > Pseudomonadati > Pseudomonadota > Gammaproteobacteria > Pseudomonadales > Pseudomonadaceae > Pseudomonas > Pseudomonas sp. NFX15. The sequence goes on along the minus strand of NZ_JAFMPV010000009.1, from coordinate 189,238 downwards.
TCGAAGAGGTATCGTTCAGTGCTGGCGACCTGGCCAGCGCCCATGACGACAAGGTGATCCAGATCGACGCCGACTACGTCAACAGCCACCTGGGCGAATTGGCGCAGAACGAAGACCTGTCCCGTTATATCCTGTAGTCATGTGAGACCTGTGTAGGAGCCGGCTTGCCGGCGAAGGCGCCCTCTCGATCGCCTTCGCTGGCAAGCCAGCGCCTACAAAGGGTCGCAACCGTTCCACACAAACGGACTTCAGGCCATGACCCAACTCCCCACCGACATCAAACTCCACAAAGCCTCGAAAACCCTGTCGCTCAAATACGCGTCCGGTGAGGAATACACCCTGCCCGCCGAGTTCTTGCGCGTGCACTCGCCTTCCGCCGAGGTCCAGGGCCACGGCAAACCCATCCTGCAATTCGGCAAGATCAACGTCGGCCTGACCAAGGTAGAACCGGCCGGTCAGTACGCACTGAAACTGACCTTCGATGACGGTCACGACAGCGGCCTGTTCACCTGGGAATACCTCTACGAGCTGGCGCGACGTTATGACGCACTTTGGGAAGACTATCTGGCCGAACTGAAAGCCGCCGGAAAAACCCGCGACCCGAACCAGTCCGTCGTCAAGCTGATGCTCTAGCCTGAGCCTCTTGCTCTTTAGAGGGCATTTTCTAATTTCATCTGTTTGAATGCTCCGCTCCAGGGCCGCCAATTGGCCTGCTTGCGAAAAAAATTAAACTCGGGTAACCAATGGAACTGGCAAGTTCCCTGCAGTGCTCTCTGCCATGAAAAAGCAGCGATGCAGTATTAACGGTCACCCCGAGCAGCAGTACCTGGCATGGGCTGTGTGACTACACAGCAGGACCCGGTACTCGTCTCAGGACAATGGAGCGTCGTAGATGAGTAACAAGAATAACGATGACTTGAAGTATCAGGCCTCGGAAAACACCTTGGGGCTGAATCCTGTCGTTGGACTGCGTGGAAAGGATCTACTGGCTTCAGCTCGAATGGTGCTCAGGCAGGCCATCAAGCAACCGATTCACAGCGCCAGGCATGTCGCGCATTTCGGCCTTGAACTCAAGAACGTGCTGCTCGGCAAATCCGCGTTGCTACCGGGCAGCGATGACCGTCGCTTCGCGGATCCGGCCTGGAGCCAGAACCCGCTCTACAAACGTTATCTGCAAACCTACCTGGCGTGGCGCAAGGAACTCCACGACTGGATCGATGACAGTAACCTGCCGGCCAAGGACGTCAGCCGTGGGCACTTCGTGATCAACCTCATGACCGAGGCCTTCGCCCCGACCAACACGGCGGCTAACCCCGCGGCGGTCAAGCGCTTCTTCGAAACCGGTGGCAAGAGCTTGCTCGATGGCCTCTCGCACTTGGCCAAGGACCTGGTGCACAACGGCGGCATGCCGAGCCAGGTCAACATGGGCGCCTTCGAAGTCGGCAAGACCCTGGGCGTGACCGAGGGCGCGGTGATCTTTCGCAACGACGTGCTGGAGCTGATCCAGTACAAGCCGATCACCGAGCAAGTGCACGAGCGCCCGCTGCTGGTGGTGCCGCCCCAGATCAACAAATTCTACGTCTTCGACCTGAGCCCGGAAAAAAGCCTGGCGCGGTTCTGCCTGCGCAACAACGTGCAGACCTTCATCGTCAGCTGGCGCAACCCGACCAAGGCGCAACGCGAGTGGGGTCTGTCGACCTACATCGAAGCGCTCAAGGAAGCGGTTGACGTGATCACCGCGATCACCGGCAGCAAAGACGTGAATATGCTCGGCGCCTGCTCCGGCGGCATCACCTGCACCGCGTTGCTGGGCCACTACGCAGCAATCGGCGAGAACAAGGTCAACGCCCTGACCCTGTTGGTCAGCGTGCTCGACACCACCCTGGACAGCGACGTGGCGTTGTTCGTCGACGAGCAAACCCTCGAGTCCGCCAAGCGCCAGTCCTACCAGGCCGGCGTGCTGGAAGGCCGCGACATGGCCAAGGTGTTCGCCTGGATGCGCCCCAACGACCTGATCTGGAACTACTGGGTCAACAACTACCTGTTGGGCAACGAGCCGCCGGTCTTCGACATCCTGTTCTGGAACAACGACACCACGCGGTTGCCCGCGGCGTTCCATGGCGACCTGATCGAAATGTTCAAAAGCAACCCATTGACCCGTGCCGATGCACTGGAAGTGTGCGGCACGCCGATCGACCTGAAGAAAGTCACGGTCGATATCTTCTCCCTGGCCGGTACCAGCGACCACATCACGCCGTGGCGCTCGTGCTACAAGTCGGCGCAATTGTTCGGCGGCAACGTCGAGTTCGTGCTGTCCAGCAGCGGGCACATCCAGAGCATCCTGAACCCGCCGGGCAACCCGAAATCGCGCTACATGACCAGCACCGAAATGCCGGCCAACCCCGATGACTGGCAGGAAGAGTCGACCAAGCACGCCGATTCCTGGTGGCTGCACTGGCAGGCATGGCAAGCCGAGCGTTCGGGCAACCTGAAAAAAGCGCCACTGAAACTGGGCAACAAGGCCTACCCGGCGGGTGAAGCCGCACCGGGCACTTATGTACACGAGCGCTAGACCCGCAGACCTGTAGGAGCCGGCTTGCTGGCGAACGCATCACCACGGTGAGACTGGCAAACCGAGGTGACCGCATCGCCAGCAAGCCGGCTCCTACAGAATGCGTGTCAGGAACCAAGATCCACCCACAGGGCCAGAAGCATGCCGCAACCGTTCATATTCCGTACCGTCGACCTGGATGGCCAGACCCTCCGCACGGCGGTACGCCCCGGCAAGCCTCACTTGACGCCCCTGCTGATTTTCAACGGCATCGGCGCCAACCTGGAGCTGGTGTTTCCGTTCGTCGCGGCGCTGGACCCGGACCTGGAAGTCATCGCCTTCGACGTGCCCGGTGTCGGCGGCTCGTCGACGCCCAACCGGCCGTATCGTTTCCCGGGCCTGGCGAAGCTCACGGCGCGCATGCTCGATTATCTCGACTACGGGCAGGTCAATGTCATCGGCGTGTCCTGGGGCGGCGCCCTGGCCCAGCAGTTCGCCTACGACTACCCGGAGCGTTGCAAGAAACTGGTGCTGGCCGCGACAGCTGCCGGCGCGGTGATGGTGCCGGGCAAGCCCAAGGTGCTGTGGATGATGGCCAGCCCGCGGCGCTACATCCAGCCGTCCCACGTGATCCGCATTGCGCCGATGATCTACGGCGGCTCGTTCCGTCGCGACCCGACGCTGGCCGCCAGCCACGCGGCAAAAGTCCGTTCGGCGGGCAAGCTCGGTTACTACTGGCAACTGTTCGCCGGCCTCGGCTGGACCAGCATTCACTGGCTGCACAAAATCCGCCAGCCGACCCTGGTGCTGGCCGGCGACGACGATCCGCTGATCCCGCTGATCAACATGCGTGTGCTGGCCTGGCGGATTCCCAACGCCCAGTTGCACATTATCGACGACGGGCATCTGTTCCTGATTACCCGCGCCGAAGCCGTGGCCCCGATCATCATGAAATTCCTGGAAGAGGAGCGCCAGCGCGCGGTAATGCATCCGCGTCCGGCGCCATTGGGCGGCTAAAGCGCTGCGCCAGCGATCGGCGGGAAGCCACGCCGCGCAACAACCTGCTACAGCGTCTATGGTGTTCTGGTTCGGTGTGTTTGTTTTTGGCCTGCGACGAAGGAGTGTTCAATCATGCGCGAGAAACCAGCGAGGGACTCCTTACCGACTCCCGCCGCGTTCATCAATGCACAGAGTGCGATCACTGGCCTGCGTGGTCGGGATCTGCTGTCGACCCTGCGCAGTGTGGCCGCCCATGGCTTGCGCAACCCGGTGCACAGCGCCCGACACGCACTCAAGCTTGGCGGTCAGCTTGGCCGCGTATTGCTGGGGGAAACCCTGCACCCGACCAACCCGCAGGACGCACGTTTCGCCGACCCGGCGTGGAGCCTCAACCCGTTTTATCGCCGTAGCCTGCAGGCCTATCTGAGCTGGCAGAAACAGGTCAAGAGCTGGATCGACGAGAGCGGCATGAGCCCGGACGACCGTGCCCGCGCCCACTTCGCGTTCACCTTGCTCAACGACGCCGTTTCGCCCTCCAACAGCCTGCTCAATCCACTGGCGGTCAAGGAGCTGTTCAACTCCGGCGGCAACAGCCTGGTGCGCGGCATCGGCCATCTGGTGGACGATTTACTGCACAACGACGGCCTGCCCAGGCAGGTCACCAAGCAAGCGTTCGAAGTCGGCAAGACCGTCGCCACCACCACCGGTGCGGTGGTGTTTCGCAACGAGCTGCTGGAGCTGATCCAGTACAAGCCGATGAGCGAAAAGCAGTATTCCAAGCCGCTGCTGGTGGTGCCGCCACAGATCAACAAGTTCTACATTTTCGACCTGAGCCCGCACAACAGCTTTGTCCAGTACGCCCTGAAGAACAACCTGCAAACCTTCGTGATCAGCTGGCGCAACCCCGACGTCCGCCACCGCGAATGGGGGCTGTCGACCTACGTCGAAGCGGTGGAAGAAGCCATGAATGTCTGCCGGGCGATCACCGGTGCACGTGAGGTCAACCTGATGGGCGCCTGCGCCGGCGGCCTGACCATTGCCGCGTTGCAGGGTCATCTGCAGGCCAAGCGGCAGTTGCGGCGGGTCTCGAGTGCGACCTATCTGGTGAGTTTGCTCGACAGCCAAATGGACAGCCCGGCCACGCTGTTCGCCGATGAACAGACCCTTGAAGCCGCCAAGCGCCGCTCTTACCAGCGCGGTGTCCTTGATGGTCGCGACATGGCCAAGATCTTCGCCTGGATGCGCCCCAACGATCTGATCTGGAGCTACTTCGTCAACAACTACCTGTTGGGCAAAGAGCCACCGGCGTTCGACATCCTCTACTGGAACAACGACAGCACGCGCCTGCCCGCCGCGTTTCATGGCGACCTGCTGGATTTCTTCAAGCACAACCCGCTGACCCATCCGGGTGGGCTGGAAGTGTGTGGCACGCCGATCGATTTGCAGAAAGTCACCGTCGACAGCTTCAGCGTCGCCGGCATCAACGACCACATCACGCCGTGGGACGCGGTGTATCGCTCGACGCTGCTGCTCGGTGGCGAACGACGCTTCGTGTTGTCCAACAGCGGCCATGTGCAAAGCATCCTCAACCCGCCGGGCAATCCGAAAGCCAACTACGTCGAGAACCGCAAACTGAGCAGCGATCCGCGCGCCTGGTACTACGACGCCCAGCATGTCGATGGCAGTTGGTGGACCCAATGGCTGGGCTGGATTCAGGAGCGTTCCGGAACATTGAAAGAAACCCACATGGCGCTAGGCAACCAGAACTACCCACCGATGGAGGCAGCACCCGGTACTTACGTGCGCGTGCGCTGACGTTCAACGCGCCGCGGCCAATGATGGCCGTGGCAAGACCCGATCAATAAGAAGACTGGATGAAAACCCGCGACCGGATCCTCGAATGTGCCCTGCAGTTGTTCAACCAGAAGGGCGAACCGAATGTCTCCACCATGGAAGTTGCCAACGAAATGGGCATCAGCCCGGGCAACCTCTACTACCACTTCCACGGCAAGGAACCGCTGATCCTCGGGCTGTTCGAGCGCTTCCAGGGTGAACTGGCACCCTTGCTCGATCCACCGGCCGATGTCGAACTGGCACCGGAGGATTACTGGCTGTTCCTGCACCTGATCGTCGAACGCCTGTCCCATTACCGGTTCCTGTTCCAGGACCTGTCGAACCTCGCCGGGCGCCTGCCGAAACTGGCCAAGGGCATTCGCAACCTGCTCAATGCCCTCAAGCGCACCCTGGCGTCGCTGCTGGCGAGATTGCAGGCGCAAGGGCTGTTGGTCAGCGAGACCCAGGCGTTGGGCCAGCTGGTGGAGCAGATCACCATGACCTTGCTGTTCTCGCTGGACTACCAGCGAATCCTGGATCGTCAGGGCGAAGTGCGGCTGGTGGTTTACCAGATCATGATGCTGGTGGCGCCGCACTTGCTGCCGTCGATGAAGGCGGCGACCGAACAAATGGCGATGGAGTATCTGCAAGACCACGAATAACCCTGGCCACCGATACCCCTGTAGTAGCGAGCTTGCTCGCGATGGTATTGCAGGCGCTGATTAGTGTCGGATGTACCTTTTTCGCGAGCAAGCTCGCGCCTACAGAGACGGCCATCAAATTCTGTGCAAACAAAAACGCCCGACCTTCACAGGCCGGGCGTTTTCTTGAGCCCTGAAAATCAGGACTGACTGGTTGGCGTCGATGGAGCTGGCGCGGCAGTCGGGGTCACGGCAGGGGTAGGCGCGGTCGCGGAGTTCGATGCGCTGACCGGGGCTGCCGGTGTCGCTGGCTTTGCAGCCGCTACTGCGGGTTTCGGCGCGGCGGCTTTTGGAGCGGCCGGCTTCTTCACAGCAGGTTTTTTCGCGGCGGCTGGCTTGGCGGCGGCAGGTTTGGCTGCAGCCGTTTTAGCCGCAGGCTTGGCCGCTGCTGGTTTGGCAGCCGGTTTAGCGGCTGGCTTGGCGGCGGCTTTCGCTGCAACCGGTTTGGCCGCTGGCTTGGCGGCTGCAGGTTTTGCCGCAGCGGTTTTAGCAGCAGGCTTGGCCGCTGCTTTTACCAATGGCTTGGCAGCGGTTTTCGCCGCTGGTTTGGCCGCGGCCGTTTTGGCAGCAGGTTTGGCGGCTGCGGTTTTCGCCGCAACAGGCGCAACCTTGGCACCGGTCAGCTTTTCGATTTGCTTGGTCAGGGTATCGACCTTGCTGTGCAACGCCTTGACTTCGTTGCGGCTCGGAACGCCCAGGCGCGAAATGGCGCTGTTCAGGCGCTTGTCGAAAGCACCTTCGAGTTCATCCCACTTGCCCAGCGCACGGTCTTTCACGCCGCTGATGCGCGACTTGGCCGAAGAAGCGGAATCCTTGACGTCGTCAACCTTGTTGCCAACAGCGCTCTTGGCGAGCTTCTCGGCTTTCTCGCCGTCCTTAACCAATGTATCGAAGAGCTTGCTGCCGTCAGTGTCGATCTTCGAGTACACGCCCAAGCCAGCCAGCCAGATTTTGCGGGAGTAGTCTTCGACTTTCCCGATCCACGAGCTGCCTTCTTTGTCAGTATTCTTTTTGCCAGCCATCCCGTTCTCCTTAAGATTTACGCGCGACACGTTCGAGCAATGCCGTCAGCTCATCGAGCTTAGCAGAGAGTGTCTCAACGTCATGTTTAGACGGAATGCCGATACGATTCAAGGCACTTGCGACACGCGTGTCGAACGCCTTCTCGACCTTGTCGAGTTGAACTTCGACGCGACCTTTGAAAGTGCTCACTTCAGTCTTGGCTTCATCGATTTCGGCATTCGCCGCTTCGAGTTTCTCAGCGACTACTTTTTTGCCATTTTTTTCAACAACTTGACCAGCCTTGATCAGCTCTTGAAAGTACTCGCTACCCTCTTGGCCGACCTTGGTGTAGGCACCCAGGCCTGCCAGCCAGATCTTGCGGGCGTAGGTTTTGACGTCGCCAAGAGCAGAGGTCGATGCGTCGATTTTTTTCTTCAGAATAACTTTGGCCATGGTGCACCTCACGCGCAGAAGGTTTGAGGAACTGCCCGCAAGAAGTGTCGGGCTTGGGCACAAAGTAGGGAGAAAAATTAGAAACGGCACCCTAACAACTGACATAAACCTTTGGTCACACCACATCAAAAACTGTAGGAGCGGGCTTGCCCGCGAAGGGGCCGGTACATCCACCATATTGTCTGTGGCTGAACTACCGCCTTCGCGGGCAAGCCCGCTCCTACAGAGGTATCGGTTCGGCGCGAAGTCGGGATCAGACCAGCACTTTATCGAGGGCCTTTTCGATTTCCGCTTTGATCATGCCGCTCATGGCCGACATCATCAGGCCCAGCTCCACGTCGACCTTGATCGAATCTTCACTGACATGCACCGCGCCCTTCACGCCCGAGCGCTTGAGGTTCAGGGTGTCGCCGGACCATTGCGGCTCCAGGCCATACTGGTCGGACAGTTTCTGCGCCAGTTTGTCGGCCTTCTCGCGAGCCGCTTCCTTGCCCAGGCCATGGGCACGTTCAACACTAATATGGGCCATCGAATGACTCCTGCTTTATGGATGCTTTCCCGAGGCATCTTGACCGCTGCTGCGTCAAAACGTCCCGATGGTTGCCCATCTTACCTTCAGCCTTGCCAAGACAAAGCATGGCTTGGGGATTAGAATGTCGCGCATTCTCTTTTGGTGACAGCGATATGACTGATCAGCGCAAAGGCAGCGATGCCGAACCCACCACTCACTTCGGCTTCAAAAACGTTCCGGAAAGCCAGAAAGCGGAAAAAGTCGCTGAGGTTTTCCACTCGGTAGCCGCCAAGTACGACCTGATGAACGACCTTTTGTCGGGCGGCATGCACCGTTTATGGAAGCGTTTCGCAATCGAACTGTCGGGCGTGCGCAGCGGCAACCGCGTGCTCGACATCGCTGGCGGCACGGGCGACCTGACCAAGAAGTTCTCGCACCTGGTCGGCCCGACCGGCCAGGTTGTCTTGGCCGACATCAACGAATCCATGCTCAAGGTCGGCCGTGACCGCCTGCTGGACCTCGGTGTGGCTGGCAACGTCGAATTCGTTCAGGCCGATGCAGAAAAACTGCCGTTCCCGGACAACCATTTCGACTGCGTGACCATCGCCTTCGGCCTGCGCAATGTGACCCACAAGGAAGACGCCCTGCGCTCGATGCTCCGTGTGCTCAAGCCAGGCGGCCGCCTGTTGGTGCTGGAATTCTCCAAGCCGACCAACGCGCTGATGTCCAAGGCCTACGACGCTTATTCGTTCGCCTTCATGCCGCTGATGGGCAAGCTGATCACCAACGACTCGGAAAGCTATCGCTACCTGGCCGAATCGATCCGCATGCACCCGAACCAGGAAACCCTGAAGTCGATGATGGTCGAGGCCGGGTTCGACCGCGTGACCTATCACAACATGACCGCAGGCATCGTTGCCCTGCACCGCGGCATCAAGCCCTGATGTTGCTCGCCGGCCTGCTCGCCAGCGTTGAACTCGGCCTGAACCGGGTGCTGCGCCTCGACAGCACGGCGCTGCCGCGGCTGGCGCATTTGACCGGCAAGGTGATTGCCGTCGACTGCCGCAGCCCGGCGCTGCAACTGTTCATTCTGCCGAGCGACGAAGGCTTGATGCTGGCCTCGCATTGGGAAACCGCTGTCGACTGCACCCTGCGTGCGCCGGCCTCGAGCCTGATCAAACTGGCCGTGAGCAAAGACAAGACCGCGGTGCTGCACGCCCCGGAAGTCGAACTCGATGGCGACAGCGGCGTGCTGCTGGAGCTGGCGGCGATCCTCCAGGACCTGGAGCTCGACTGGGAGTACGAACTCGCGCGCGTGCTCGGCCCCGTTGCCACACAACTGGTCGGCGGCCACCTGCGCAGCCGCGCCCGCTGGTATCAGCAAGGTTTCGCCAGCCTGGGCCAGAACCTGGGCGAATACCTGGCCGAAGAATCGCGCACCCTCGTCGGTCAGCGCGAAGCCGAAGCACGATTCAGTGAACTGGACCGGATCAAACTTGATCTGGAACGCCTCGAGGCGCGTTTCGAGCGCCTTTCCCGATCCCTCGACCCAAGCGATAACGCATGAAGCTGCTTGCCGTCCGCCGTTTGTTGCGCATCCAGCGCGTCGTGATCCGCTACCGCCTCGATGACCTGCTGTTCGATCTGCCGCTGCCCTGGTTTCTCCTGGCGCTGCGCTATGTGCTGCCGTGGCGCTGGTTGCCGCGCAAGCCGCTGGACCTGAGCCGTGGTGCGCGTCTGCGTCTGGCCTTGCAGGACCTGGGGCCGATCTTCATCAAGTTCGGGCAGATTCTCTCGACCCGCCGCGACCTGCTGCCTGAAGACATCGCCGATGAGCTGATGAAGTTGCAGGACCGCGTTCCGCCGTTCGATTCGCAGTTGTCGGTCAAGCTGATCGAAGAACAGCTGGGCAAGAAGATCAGCGACGTGTTCAGCCGTTTCGATGTCGAACCGCTGGCCTCGGCCTCGGTCGCGCAGGTGCATGCCGCGCAACTGAAAACCGGTGAAGAAGTGGTGGTCAAGGTGATCCGCCCAGGCCTCAAGCCGATCATCGCCCAGGACCTGGCGTGGCTGTTCATCCTTGCCCGCGCTGCAGAAAAACTCTCGGCCGATGCGCGCCTGCTGCACCCGGTGGATGTGGTCAGCGACTACGAAAAAACCATCTACGACGAACTCGACCTGCTGCGCGAGGCGGCCAACGCCAGCCAGTTGAAGCGCAACTTCGAAGGCTCGCCGCTGCTGTATGTACCGCAAGTCTATTGGGACTGGTGCCGGCCGAAAGTGCTGGTGATGGAGCGCATCTACGGCATCCAGGTCACGGACCTGGCGACCCTGGCCGACCAGCGCACCGACATGAAGATGCTCGCCGAGCGCGGCGTGGAAATCCTCTTCACCCAGGTCTTCCGCGACAGCTTCTTCCACGCTGACATGCACCCGGGCAACATTTTCGTCAGCACGGTGAATCCGTGGAGCCCGCAGTACATCGCCATCGACTGCGGTATCGTCGGTAGCCTCACGCCCGAGGACCAGGATTACCTGGCGCGCAACCTGTTCGCCTTCTTCAAGCGCGACTACCGGCGCGTGGCGCAGTTGCACATCGATTCAGGCTGGGTGCCGGCGGAAACCAAACTCAACGAATTCGAAGCGGCGATCCGTACCGTGTGCGAGCCGATCTTCGAAAAACCGTTAAAGGATATTTCCTTCGGCCAGGTGCTGATGCGCCTGTTCCAGACCGCTCGCCGCTTCAACATGGAAGTGCAGCCCCAGTTGGTCCTGCTGCAAAAAACCCTGCTGAACATCGAAGGCCTGGGCCGCCAGTTGTACCCGGACCTCGACCTGTGGAACACCGCGCAGCCGTTCCTCGAACGCTGGATGCGCGAGCGGGTCAGCCCCAAGGCCTTGCTGGGCAATGTGCAGAGCCAGTTCGAACAGATCCCGCACCTGGCCAACATGGCCCGCGACCTGCTCGAACGCATGTCCCAACCCCACGCCTACGACCCACCGCCACCGTGGCATCGCCGTCGGGACGAATGGTTCCTGCGCTTGCTCGGTACGGCCCATCTGGCCGGGGGCGCGATCCTGGCCGCGGGCGGGCCGCTCAACCCGTTCGCTTACTGGCCGGCCGGGATCATGATGGCCGTCGGTTTGTATCTGGTCGTTCGCCGATAGCCAGTTGTGTGAACCACTGGCACACTGTTTCAACGCGGGGCGCTACTCATGAAGTGTGGAGCCCGTTGTCGGAGTCGAAGATGAAAAACTGGCTGGACGAGATCAAGTGGGACGCTGACGGCCTGGTGCCGGCGATTGCCCAGGATCACAAGACCGGGCGCGTCCTGATGATGGCCTGGATGAACCGCGAAGCACTGCAACTGACCGCTGCCGAGAACCGCGCCATCTACTGGTCGCGTTCGCGTGGCAAGCTGTGGCGCAAGGGCGAGGAGTCCGGCCACGTGCAGACCCTGCACGAGATGCGCCTGGACTGTGACGCCGACGTCATCATCCTGATGGTCGAGCAGATCGGCGACATCGCCTGCCATACCGGCCGCCAGAGCTGCTTCTACCGCGTTTACGAGAACGGCGACTGGACGACCGTCGACCCGGTTTTGAAAGATCCGCACGCCATCTATTCCGCAGGACACAAACATGAGTGACACTCTGACCCGTCTGGCCGAGGTGCTGGAAGCGCGCAAAGGCGCCGCTGCCGACAGCTCGTATGTCGCCAGCCTGTACCACAAGGGCTTGAACAAGATTCTGGAAAAAGTCGGCGAAGAGTCGGTCGAGACCATCATTGCCGCCAAGGACGCCGCCGTCAGCGGCGACTGCAGCGATGTGATCTACGAAACCGCCGATTTGTGGTTCCACAGCATGGTCATGCTCGCCCAATTGGGGCAGCATCCACAGGCTGTACTCGATGAACTGGACCGTCGTTTCGGTCTCTCCGGACACGCCGAGAAAGCCTCGCGCCCGTCCGCCTGAATAACTATTAGAGAGGAGCAGCAGCATGGGCATTTTTGACTGGAAACACTGGATCGTCATCCTGGTTGTCGTGGTACTGGTGTTCGGCACCAAGAAACTGAAAAACCTCGGCACCGATGTCGGCGAATCGATCAAGGGCTTCAAGAAAGCCATGAACGACGACGAAAAACCGGCCGATCCGACGGCGACCCCGGCCCAACCGGTTCCGCCGGTACAGCCCCAGGCCTCTGTGAACCCGCCGCACACCATCGATGTGCAGGCACAGAAAGTCGAAGAGCCGATCCGCAAAGACGTGTGAGTACTGACTTATGTTTGGTATCAGCTTCTCTGAACTGCTGCTCGTCGGCCTCGTTGCCCTGCTGGTGCTGGGCCCCGAGCGCCTGCCGGGCGCTGCGCGCACGGCCGGCCTCTGGGTCGGACGCCTGAAGCGCAGCTTCAACGCGATCAAACAGGAAGTTGAACGTGAAATCGGTGCCGACGAGATTCGTCGGCAACTGCACAACGAGCACATCCTGTCGCTTGAGCAGGAGGCGCGGAAGATCTTCAATCCCGTCCAGCAGGAACCGACGCCGGTGGAACACGTGGGTGAGCAGGCGATTCAACCGCCTGCCGCGACTACGCCTGCACCGGTCGTTGCGGCCGTGGAACCTGCGCCGGTCATGACAGCGACTGCGGTTGAAACCGTGGCTCCCGTCGCTGCTCCTGCTGAAGCTGTACCGGTTGTTCCTGCCGCCGCGCCGACAACGCCGGCTTCTCACGACACCACTTTGCCTCCGCGAGCCTCATGAGCGATCTCCCAGAAAACGACCAGCACATGCCGCTGGTTTCGCACCTCACCGAGTTGCGTACCCGACTGCTGCGCTGCGTAGCGGCGATCTTCATCATCTTCGCCGGCCTGTTTGCGTTCACCCAGCAGATCTACACCTTCGTCTCCACGCCGCTGCGCGCCTACCTGCCAGCCGGCGCGACGATGATTGCCACCGACGTATCGTCGCCGTTCCTGACGCCGCTGAAACTGACGATGATGGTCTCGCTGTTCCTGGCCATCCCGGTGATCCTGCACCAGATCTGGGGTTTCATCGCCCCCGGCCTGTACAAGCATGAAAAACGCATTGCCGTGCCGTTGCTGATGTCGAGCATCGTGCTGTTCTATGCCGGCATGGCGTTCGCCTACTACCTGGTGTTCCCACTGATCTTCAAGTTCTTCGCCGCCGCCACTCCGGCCGGCGTGGAGATGATGACCGACATTACCAGCTACCTCGACTTCGTCATGACGCTGTTCTTCGCCTTCGGCGTGGCGTTCGAAATCCCGGTGGCCGTGGTGCTGCTGGTATGGATCGGCGTGGTCGACGTCAAATACCTGAAGAAAATCCGCCCGTACGTGGTCATTGGCTGCTTCGTGGTCGGCATGATCCTGACGCCGCCGGACATCTTCTCGCAGACCCTGCTGGCCGTGCCGATGTGGATGTTGTTCGAGATCGGCATTTTGTTTGGCAGCCTGATCAGCAAGCGCAGCGACCATCCGCAAGATGAACCGGCTGACGATCACAACGACCAGCCGCCAGCGACCCAAGCGTGAACCTGCTGCTCCTCATCGATGCCGACTTCATTGCGGCCGACCGAGTGGTCCTGCGCGATCGCCGCTTGACCCACATGCAGGAAGTCCACCGCTGCGAAGTGGGTGACAGCATGCGTGTCGGGCGGATCGGCGGGCTGATGGGTTCGGCCGAAGTCTTGCGCCTGGACGCCGATGAAGCGGAATTGCGCGTCACCCTCGACCAGTCGCCTCCGGCCAAGCTGCCATTGACCCTGGTGTTGGCCCTGCCAAGGCCCAAAATGCTGCGCAGGGTGTTCCAGACCGTGGCGGCCATGGGTGTGCCACGGGTGGTGCTGGTCAACAGCTATCGCGTCGAGAAGAGCTTCTGGCAGACGCCGTTCCTGGAGCCGGAAGCGATTCGCGAGCAATTGATCCTCGGTCTTGAACAGGCTCGGGACAGCGTGCTGCCGGAAGTCGTCATCGAGAAGCGCTTCAAGCCCTTTGTCGAAGATCGTCTGCCGGCGATCACCGACGGCACCCTCGGCCTCGTCGGGCATCCCGGCAACTATCCGCCCTGCCCCCGCGCCTTGAGCGAACCGGTAACCCTGGCCATCGGCCCGGAGGGTGGCTGGATTCCCTACGAAATCGACCTGCTGGGCAAATCCGGCCTGCAACCGGTGCAACTGGGCGAACGCATCCTGCGCGTCGAAACCGCCGTGACCGCGCTGCTCGCCCGCCTTTTCTAACACCAGACACAATCCCTGTGGCGAGGGGGCTTGCCCCCTTTTGGGCGCGAAGCGGCCACTGTTGTTTATTCCAGCTAAACCGCATGTACTTTTTACGGCTGCTGCGCACCCGAACGGGGGCAAGCCCCCTCGCCACAGATCACCGCACATCTGAAAAGTCCTGGATGTCTACAGATTCAAGCGCCCCTGCCGATACACCCCCCATAAAACCAAATTGTGGTCCGGGGAGTTTCAGCATGTATCAATGGCTAGCCGATAATTTGGGCAACGTCAGCGTCAAACGCAAACTGGGGATCGGCTTTGGCCTGGTGTTGTTGCTCACCCTGCTGATCACGTTCACCGGCTGGACCGGCCTGGGCGACGTGACCAGTCGCGGCGACAAGCTGGGGTTCATCTCCGATCTCAACGGCCTGACCAAAGACCTGCGCATTGCCCGCCTGGATTACGAGATGCGCCGCGGCGAACAAGGCCCCGGTGCGGTCAACGAGCTGCTGGGCAAACTCGAAAGCGGACTGCAGACCGCCCGCGGCTTGATCGAGCAGCCTGCCGATTCCGCGCTGGTCGATCAACAACTGGCCGCCGTCGCCGAATACCGCCGCGCCTTCAGCGACATGACCCAGGCCGGTATCCAGCGTGAAGACGCCCGCAGCACGCTCGGCGCCACCGCCGACAACGCCGTGGCCCGCGTCGCCGAGGTGGAAAAATCCATGCTGCAAGGCGACAGCGTCAGCGCTTTCAACAGCGTCATCGACCTGAGCAAGCTGATCCAGCAGGCGCGCTTCCAGGTCCGCGGCTACACCTACAGCGCCAAGAGCGAAGCCGAACAACCGGCCCTCGACGCCATCGACAATGCCCTGAAAAACCTCGAGAGCCTGCCGGCCAAGCTGCCGCAAGAACACCTCGCCAACCTGCAACAGGCGACCGATTCGCTGAAGGCCTATCGCGCTGCGGTCAGCCAGTTCCGCGACTCCCAGATGGCCAGCGCCAAGGCCCTGGCCCATATGGCCGCCCAGGGTGAAATCCTCCTGGACGTGAGCAAGAAGCTCACCACCTCGCAAACGGTCGTGCGTGACACCGATGCCGCCCACGCCAAGAACATGCTGCTGCTGGCTACCGTTTTGGCCATTGCCTTCGGCCTGTTGGCCGCCTGGGCGATCACCCGGCAGATCATCATTCCATTGAACCAGACGCTGGAGGTGGCCCAACGCGTGGCCGCCGGTGACCTGACCTACAACCTGAACTCCCCGCGCCGGGATGAACTCGGCCAGTTGCAGCGCGCCATGCAGAGTATGACCCAGGGCCTGCGCGAACTGATCGGCGGCATCAGCGATGGCGTCACGCAAATTGCCAGCGCCGCCGAAGAGCTGTCCGCCGTCACCGAGCAGACCAGCGCCGGGGTCAACAGCCAGAAGGTCGAAACCGATCAAGTCGCGACCGCGATGAACGAAATGGCCGCCACCGTGCAGGAAGTTGCGCGCAACGCCGAAGAAGCCTCCGAAGCCGCCGTCGCCGCCGACCAGCAGGCCCGTGAGGGCGACAAAGTGGTCGGTGAAGCCATCGCCCAGATCGAACGCCTGGCCAAGGAAGTCGGCCACTCCACCGAGGCCATGGGCGAACTCAAGCGCGAAAGCGACAAGATCGGCAGCGTGCTCGACGTCATCAAGTCCGTGGCCCAGCAAACCAACCTGCTGGCGCTCAACGCCGCGATTGAAGCCGCCCGCGCCGGTGAAGCCGGACGCGGTTTTGCCGTGGTCGCCGACGAAGTCCGCAGCTTGGCGCAGCGCACCCAGAAGTCCACCGAAGAGATCGAAGAGCTGATCGTCGGCCTGCAAAACGGCACCCAGCAAGTGGCGACCATCATGGACAACAGCCGCACCCTGACCGACAGCAGCGTCGAACTGACCCGCCGCGCCGGTGGCTCACTGGAAAGCATCACCCGCACGGTGTCGGCGATCCAGGCGATGAACCAGCAGATCGCGGCGGCCGCCGAACAGCAGAGCGCCGTGGCCGAGGAGATCAACCGTAGTGTGCTGAACGTGCGGGATGTGTCGGATCAGACGTCGGCGGCGAGTGAAGAGACGGCAGCGTCGAGCGTTGAGCTGGCGCGGTTGGGGACGCATTTGCAGATGTTGGTGGGGCGGTTCAAGGTTTGAAGGTTCTTATAGCGTGAATAACCTTGCAAGATAATATGGCCGGCACTCCATACCGGCCCATTGTTTTTCTGAGCCCCCGAAAAACTACCGCACCTTCGACTACCGATCAAACTTTTAAGATTAGCAAATATCAGCTGCTAATTTAACTGACAGTTCTGATAGTTTCAGCCACGCGCAAAAAGGATCACGATTAGAGCTCCATTCTCTATGGAGCATTTATCATGAACGACGATACAAGCAGCATACCTGCAACCATGGACACTCCACCTCCTTCCGAGCCCATCGAAGCCACTGCAAATTACAAACGCTGGATGACCGACTTAGTGGGCATCGAAGATATGCGGCTACATGAATTGGCAATTCCAGGCGCACATAATTCCGGTGTTGATATGGCAGGCACATGGGGTATCGCCGAGCTATTGGGTGCCTGTCAGAACAATTCATTTCATCACCAATTAAATGTCGGCGCACGATATCTTGATTTGCGACTTGACGATACCAGCTACTTGAAGCAGACGGGGAGTTCCGCGCCTGAATATAAATGGACAGTGCAGTTTGAATTCACGCACGGACAAAGTGGTTTCTACTCTAACGCGAAACGAACACTGCAAAACCTGGTCGATATAGCTCGGATTTTTTCAAACGAAAACCCTGGCGAGTTTCTGATACTAGATATTCGAAAATTCAGAAAAAACCAACCTGACAGCCTTGAAAAAGCATTTCCCCATCTAACACCACTTAAAAATCTACTGATACCAAACTCAGCTCAGGACATGACCGTTGGTGAAATCCGTCTCAAATTCCCGGGGCGCAATATCATTTTATCTTTCGACCATGGCTCCCCCAAAGACTGGAAGCCGGAATGGGTGCAAAAAATCGACCTCTGGCCGACGATTAGACATATTTGGAGCGCAGATGACAGCGAACAAAATATCGCAAATCTGGTAGCCAACACAATGGCTTCCCCGCCTCAAGATTTATACTGGGCATTAAGCGCCGCCACTCGAAGCTCAAATGGCCCTATACATTTGAAGGCCGATCACCCTATACGCAAATTACCATTTCAGGAAGGCAAACAGAATGTAAAAATTCTTATGGTCGACTTTCTTGAGCGCCCCGACACCATCGCTAGTGTCACGGATGCCTGCATAGCTCTAAATAGAAAAAGAGTAGAAAATTTATCACCGCCCAAACCTCCAAAAAACCTCACCGCCAGAAAGTTGACCGGGCAAAACCTGCAGAACACGGTGGAATTCAATTGGGACCGAGGGGAAGATGATATCGGTATCAGACAATATGAAATATTCGAAGGTGACAACCTACTAATCACCACAAGCGATATCCCTCACAGAGAAAAAAATCTTCCTTTTAAAAACTACACACTTAAAGTCAGAGCAGTTAATACAACCGGAAAGCGCTCAACTTTCTCATCGCCATTTACCTTCGCTCAAGATACCACCCCCCCAACTGCCCCCACACACATCACAATCGGTTCCCTGAACGCGAATGGTATCATTGGTACTTTCGTTCCATCATACGACCAGGCAGGCATAGAACACTATGAAGTCATCATAGGAGACCTTCCACGGATGATTACCCCTGTCAACCTTTTCTATTTGATGAACTTGGAAACAGAAACAACCTACCCCATTAAAATCCGGGCAAAAGATAAAAATGGACTTTACTCCGAATACACTGAGAGCGAATATGAAACATATCCGGAAAATCTAAAAAATCCTAAAGTAGTCATAGTAGAAAAATCCTCAGATGGCGACGCTTATACTGCATGCATTTCTTGGGACCCACCGACCTCTACCTCTCGCGATGTAACCTGTAAATATAGCGTTGATGGTATTACAGTACCGACATTGGGTATATCTCATGGCGAGGAAAGACCTAGCCTTCAATTTGAAGGAAAGGTAGGACAACAAACGACAATCGGTCACCAGATAATATTCGGCGCTACCCACGGTACAATCAACAATTTCAGCTTCACTATCGCCCGATCACTGCTGGCGCCAATCACCAACTTAAGATTTACATCAAGCACACCTGGCCTGGCGTCGGTCAGTTGGTCTCGCTCTACCAGTACAAACGTCACAAACTACGCCATATCTGTAAACAACTCTTCCCCTGTTTTAGTACCAAGCACGCAGACTTCCTATCAGATCCGCAATCCGTCTGCAGATGACATGTTTCTTATCGAGATATGGGCCGTTGGCAACTTCACCTTACCTTCGGTTGTCGTATCACTTCCAATAACCATCCCGCCTTTGAAGCCAGACGCGCCAAGCAACTTTCGCTATATACCCCTTATAGTTTCAAAACTTGAATGGGACGCTCCAAGCCAGCCCGTAAACGGGTACCGCGTCGTTC
Organism: Pseudomonas sp. NFX15; assembly: GCF_049132105.1. Lineage (NCBI taxonomy): Bacteria > Pseudomonadati > Pseudomonadota > Gammaproteobacteria > Pseudomonadales > Pseudomonadaceae > Pseudomonas > Pseudomonas sp. NFX15. Next base: position 170,401 of record NZ_JAFMPV010000009.1, on the reverse strand, counting down.
TGATCGGCCCTGGAGGTAACGAATTGCTGTACAGCACAACCGAGCCGAAACTTGCCCCACTATTGCTCCCCAAAACACGTTATGACGCTAGGATCACAGCCAGTAATGATTCAGGAGAGTCTCCTCCATTGATCGCGGAGTTCACAACGCGCTAAAAGGTCGTCGAGAAAATGCGGCCTTGGTGAATCAGGTCGTAGTTGCCTGCTCAAAAACTGCCGTGCAACAACTCTGCAGATATTGGGTCGACCAAACAACATGCGGGGACCAACGATAAAACCCGGCGCCAAAACGAAAAAAGCCCTGCAAGCACACGCTTGCAGGGCTTTTTCGAGATCTTTTATCAAGCCAACTGAGGCTGCACACTCAACGGTTTGAGCGGCAACAACGGTGCATGGGGGTCGGCCTTCACCGACTTGCGCCACGCCTCCAGCCACTCGGCATGCCCTTCGCTCCAGACCTGCTCATGCAAGCGAGCCAGGGCCACCGGATCGCTCAGCAGTTGCACCTTCTCGTTGTTGGTCAGCCCTTGCGGCCCAACCTTCATCGCGTGACGCACTCGCTCGACCCGCAGCCACTCGATTGGCTCGGACTGTCGGTGGCGCGAAGTCGCCAGCGAGCACGCCAGGGCGTTCTGTTGTGGATCGACCACCGAACGGACGAAGCCGTCGTTCAGCGCGTGCCAGCGGTTTTCGTGGGTGTACTGGTCAGTGGCCAGCAACGCCTGCGGTGGATTGTATTCCTCAGGGATCAGGAACAGGCTCTCGTCGCGGGATTTGAGACCCAGGCCAACACGGCTGGAGATCACCGACACCGGAATCGACAGCATCAACGAACCGACAATCGGCACCAGCCACCACAGGAAGCTCGGGTTCAGCCAGATCACCAGCAAGGCCCAGAAGAAGCCCAGCAGGGTTTGCGGGCCGTGGCGCTTGACCGCTTCGCTCCATGGCGTGGAGTCGTCGTCACGTTGCGGCGAGTTCCAGGTCGCGGCCCAGCCGAGGAACGCGGCGAGGACGAAACGGGTATGGAAGATCATCCGCACCGGCGCCAGCAGCATGGAGAACAGCATCTCCAGCAGCATCGACAGGGTCACCTTGAACTTGCCACCGAACTCTTTCGCGCCCTTGGCCCAGATCAGGATGATGCTCAACAGTTTCGGCAGGAACAGCAGCACGACGGTGGTCGAGAACAACGCAATGGCCTTGTCCGGATGCCATTGAGGCCACAGTGGATAGAGCTGGCGTGGTTCGAGGAAGTACTGCGGCTCCATCAGTGTGTTGACTGCCAGCAGCGCGGTCGACAACACCAGGAAGAAGAACCACAACGGCGCCGACAAGTAAGACATCACGCCGGTCAGGAACACCGCACGGTGCACCGGGTGCATGCCTTTTACCAGGAACAGGCGGAAGTTCATCAGGTTGCCGTGGCACCAGCGACGGTCACGCTTGAGTTCGTCCAGCAGGTTCGGCGGCAGTTCTTCGTAGCTGCCCGGCAAATCGTAGGCAATCCACACGCCCCAGCCGGCACGGCGCATCAGCGCCGCTTCAACGAAGTCGTGGGAGAGGATCGCGCCGGAGAACGCGCCCTTACCGGGCAACGGCGCCAGGGCGCAGTGGTCGATAAACGGCTTCATGCGGATGATCGCGTTGTGACCCCAGTAGTGGGATTCACCCAACTGCCAGAAGTGCAGGCCGGCGGTGAACAGAGGGCCGTATACGCGGGTGGCGAACTGCTGCATGCGCGCATACAGGGTGTCCATGCCCGACGCACGCGGCGCGGTCTGGATGATCCCGGCGTCCGGCGTGGCTTCCATCAGGCGCACCAGGCTGGTCAGGCACTCGCCGCTCATCACCGAGTCGGCATCGAGTACGACCATGTACTTGTAGTCACCGCCCCAACGACGGCAGAAGTCGTCGAGGTTGCCGCTCTTGCGTTTAACGCGGCGACGGCGACGGCGATAGAAGATCTTGCCGAAGCCACCGGCTTCACGGCAGACGTCCAGCCAAGCCTGTTGCTCGGCGACGCAGATATCGGCGTCGTTGCTGTCGCTGAGGACGAAGAAGTCGAAACGATCCAGGTCACCCGTGGCCGCGACTGACTCGAAGGTTGCGCGCAGACCGGCGAATACCCGGGGCACGTCTTCGTTGCAGATCGGCATCACCAGCGCGGTGCGTGCATCTTTCGCAATCGGCTCGGTGCCGGCGCTGGCGCCGGAAATACGGTACTTGTCGTGACCGGTGAGCAATTCGAGGAAGCCCATCAGCGCGGTCCAGAAACCGGCCGACACCCAGCAGAACAAAATCCCGAACAGGATCAGGATGCTGGTCTGCAACGCATATGGCAGTACTTGCGTGGCGGTTTGCAGCAGCGGTTGGTGCAGCACCTCGTTGAGGTCGACGAACGACCAGCCCTGGTACGGCATGATGCCTTTCATGTACCAGCCGGCAACGATGGTCTGGCCGAGCATCAGCACCAACAGAATGTAGCGACGGATCGAACCCACGGTGCGCCAGCGCGCCGCGGGCAGGACACGTTCGTCCTTGGGCGGCTTCGGCGGGTTGGTACGACCGGTCAGGCGGCGCCAGCCACGCACCAGGATATTGGTGCGCCATGGCTCCGGCACGACCTTGGTCCGCCGGATCGGCGGGGTTGCCTTCAGGCAAACCCGGCCATTGGCGTCGAGCACCAGCATTTCCGCGTCTTGCAGCTCTTCGGCCGTGCTCAGGGTCAGGCGCTTGCCGACCGAAGCCTGGGCGGCGTCGGTCGGGGCGTCGAACGTCGAGGACGACAGGCGTTCATGCAGCTCGCTGAAGGACTGGCAGCCCGCGAGTTCCGCGCGCTGCTGGTCGGTCATCGGCAGATGCGCCAGATACTCGGAAAGAGTTTCTGGCTGTACGTGTGAATTACTCATCGGCAGGCAACTGGTAGCTCCAGGTCTCGGTCAGGACTTCTTCAGTCGGCGCCGATTCCGGTGTGGCTGGGGTCGCGTCGGCAGCGGCAGGCTGCTGCTTGGCGTCTTTATTGGCCTTGTCCTTGGCCTCTGCAACCGGCTTGGCGTCAGTCGGCTTGGCTTCCCCTTGCTTGGCTTCCTTGTCTTCCTTCTCTTGTTGCTTGGCGGCCACCTTGTCGGCTTTGGCAACCGAGGAGTTGGACGCCGGGATCGAAGTCTTGGCCAGGTCGGCCGGCACGATGTTTTGTACCAGCGCCGCACGCATTTCAGTGGCCTTGCCCGGATCCTTGATCTTCAACCGCAGGGTCAGGCGCCAGCCCTTGGTTTCAGGGTTGAAGCGCACGCTGTTTTCCACCAGCTCAGCGTTGTCACCGACGCTGACCTGGCTGCGCACGTCGGCATCGGCCGGCAATGCCGCCAGCGACGGGCCTTCGAAGTCCACCAGATAAGCCACGCTGCCGTCTGGCTGACGGATCAGGTTGGATTGTTTTACGTCACCGGTGGAACGCAGGGTCTGCTTGACCCAGGCGCTGTCCGGCGCGTGAATGGCGGCTTCGTCCATGGTCCAGTGCATACGATAAGCGACATCCAGCGGCTGGCCAGGTTCCGGCAATTTCTCCGGGTTCCAGAAGGCCACGATGTTGTCGTTGGTTTCGTCGGCGGTCGGAATTTCAACCAGGTCGACGGTGCCCTTGCCCCACTCGCCCTTCGGCTCGATCCAGGCACTTGGGCGCTTGTCGTAGCGGTCGTCGAGGTCTTCGTAGTGGCTGAAGTCACGGCCGCGTTGCAGCAAGCCGAAACCACGCGGGTTTTCGACCGAGAAGTTGCTCACCGACAGGTGTTTCGGGTTGTTCAGTGGACGCCAGATCCACTCGCCGTTGCCGGCATGGATCGCCAGCCCGCTGGAGTCGTGCAGTTCGCGACGGTAGTTGAGCACTTTCGACGGCTGGTTGGCGCCGAACAGGTACATGCTGGTCAGCGGCGCGATGCCCAGCTTGCCGACCTTGTCACGCAGGAACATCTGCGCCTTGACGTCGACGATGGTGTCGCTGCCCGGACGCAGGATCAGGCGATAGGCGCCGGTGGCACGCGGCGAGTCCAGCAGGGCGAAGATCACCAAATGCTTGTCGCCCGGCTTGGGTTGTTGAATCCAGAATTCGCGGAAACGCGGGAATTCTTCTCCGGACGGCAGCGCGGTGTCGATGGCCATGCCGCGGGCGGACAAGCCATAAACGTGACCCTTGCCGACGACGCGGAAGTAGCTCGCGCCGAGCATGGTCATGATTTCGTCTTGCTTGTCAGCCTTGTTGATCGGGTACAGCACACGGAAACCGGCATAGCCGAGTTGTTCGGTGGCCTTGGGGTCGAACTGCAAGTCGCCGAAGTCGAAACGACTTGGATCGTATTTGATCTCTTCGACGGTGTTCGCGGTGATTTCGTTGATTTTCACCGGCGTATCGAAATGCATGCCCTGGTGATAGAAGGACAGCTTGAACGGCGTCTTCTGATCAGCCCATTCGGCTTTTTCGGTCAGAAAACGAATTTTCTGATAGTCCGCGAATTTCATGTCGCGAAATTCGTTCGGCAGGTTACTGCGCGGCGCTTCGTACTTCTGCGCGGCCAGCTCTTTTGCCTTGGCCGAGACATCATCCAGACTGAATGCCCAAAGCTGGCCGGCGCTGAGCAGGCAGAGCAATGCAGAACCCGCTACGAGGGCGCTACGTAGCCGTTTGGCAGACAATTTTGGTGCGTTACAGGGACTAACAATCACGAGCAACCCTCGCCGAAAACAGATCAAAAAACCAACGGCCAGTTAAAGGGTCTGCGCGGTACGCGGTGTGAAAAAACCGCCCTTGCAAACCACTCTTGCCAAGTTGGCGAGCATTGTTCCGACTCCGCTGGGGCGAAATGATTCCCCAATCGGATCCGGACAAGTCTCTACCTAAGTCAAAATGGACCAACGAACGCTGATCCCCGTAGCGCGCGATTATCTAGTAGGCCGCGTTACAACGCATCAGGGGTAACAAAGTATTTATCCGGAAAATGCCCTGTTTACAGCCGAAACGAGCGTAAAAACTTGTTTCAAGCGCTTTCAGGCCTGTAACAGGAAGGTTACCGGGCCATCATTGACCAGGTGCACCTGCATATCCGCGCCGAATCTACCTGATGCCACTGTGCCATGCACCTGTTTCGCTTTGCTTAATAAATAGTCGAAAAGCGCCTCGCCCTGCGCAGGAGGGGCCGCGGTCGAGAAACTCGGGCGCAGCCCGCTCTTGGTGTCGGCAGCCAGGGTGAACTGAGAGACCAGCAGCAGCCCGCCACCGATGTCCGCCAGGGACAGATTCATCTTGCCCTCGGCGTCACTGAATACCCGATAGTTAAGCAGCTTATTGAGAAGTTTGTCGGCGTTGGCCCGCGTATCGTCAGGCTCGACGGCTACCAGGACCAGCAATCCCTGATCGACGGCACCCACGATCTCGCCCGCAACCTCGACTCGCGCGCCGCGCACCCTTTGCAGCAGGCCCTTCATGCTTCTTCTGGCGCCAAGTCGAGCAAGCGCCGGGCCATTTTGTCGGCCGCACGTACAAGGGCATCGGTGATGCCCGGCTCGGCAGCGGCGTGGCCGGCGTCACGGATAATTTGCAGCTCGCTGTTAGGCCAGGCCTGGTGCAGCTCCCAAGCGTTGTCCAGCGGGCAGATCACGTCATAGCGACCATGAATGATCACGCCGGGCAGATGGGCGATTTTGCCCATGTCGCGGATGAGTTGGTTCGGCTCAAGGAAAGCGTTGTTGGTGAAGTAGTGGCTTTCGATACGGGCGATGGACAACGCACGCTGAGGCTCGGAGAAACGATCAACCACCAGCGGGTTGGGGCGCAGGGTCGCGGTGCGGCCCTCCCAGACAGACCAGGCCTTGGCCGCGTGCATCTGGGCAATCTGGTCGTTGCCGGTCAGGCGTTTGTGAAACGCGGTGAGCAAGTCGTCGCGCTCATCCAACGGGATCGGCGCGATGTAGTCCTGCCAGTAATCGGGGAACAGACGGCTGGCGCCCGCCTGGTAGAACCATTCGATTTCCTGCGGGCGGCAAAGAAAAATCCCGCGCACGATCAGGCCGTGCACCCGCTCCGGATAGGTTTGCGCGTAGGCCAGCGCGAGGGTCGAACCCCAGGAGCCGCCGAACAGCACCCATTTGTCGATGCCCAGGTGCTGGCGAATTTTTTCAAGGTCGGCGACCAGATCCCAGGTGGTGTTGTTTTCCAGGCTGGCGTGGGGGGTGGAGCGACCGCAACCGCGCTGGTCGAAGGTGACGATGCGATACAGGTTGGGATCGAAGTAGCAACGACTCTGGGCATCACAGCCGGCGCCGGGGCCGCCATGGATGAACACCACCGGCAAACCTTGCGGTGAACCGCTTTCGTCGACGTACAGGGTGTGGGTCGCATCGACGGCCAGATCGTGCCTGGCGTAGGGTTTGATCTGCGGGTACAAAGTCTGCATTGCGCACTCCGTAAGGGGTCGAGGTCATCCCTGGGGGGACTTCTATTATTCTGCCGTGGGGCATCATAAACCCGAATTACGTCAATGAGCATGCCCATGCAGAGTCAGAGTCTTGCCGACAGATATCCGAACAAGGTTTCGTACAGTGCATCGACCTCGGCCGCCTGCCCGCGAGCCCGTAAACAGCCATGAACCAGGCCCTCGCCGACGTATAGTGTGGCAGCCACGCCTGCAGCATTCAGTCGCTCGGCATACAGCACGCCGTCATAACGCAACGGGCGATCACCCGTACACCGAGTGTCGATGCCCATTCGGCGCAGATGAAATCGTGGGAGTCGAGGTCTCCCACCACCCAGCCGCCGCCATGCAGATAAACGATGCACGACGCACCACTGGCCGGTGGCTGATAGGAACGAACAGCAACACCGTCCAACCCGAAATCAACCACAGACAACCCGGCGGGGCGCGCCGGGGTAAACGCCCGGCACATCTCGCTGTAGGCCTGGCGCAACCCGATGATGCTGCTGTCGCGGCTGTTGAAACTGACGGTTTTCTCGACGAATGCCGTCATTTGTTTGGAAAGCGGGTAAGGAGCCATGGGTTTGTTGCCCGTTGGATCAGAAAATTACGAACTGGAAATACAACATTTGTGGCGAGGGGGCTTGCCCCCGTTCGAGTGCGAAGCGCTCGCAAATTCCACGGCCGATCCGTTTCTCAGGGGCCGCTGCGCAGCCCAACGGGGGCAAGCCCCCTCGCCACAGTGGTCTCATTCGCCTCATCAACGGTGTTCAGCCATCAGTTTTTCAAACTGGCCTGAACCGTCGCCACGCCGTCCTTGCCATCGAAACTGCTGACACCCGCCAGCCAGCGCTGCAAGTCTTCGGGATGGTCACGCAGCCATTTTTTCGCGACATCTTGAGCGGTTTGGCGCTCCATGATCGGCACCATCAGCTGGCTTTCCTGGGCGGTTTGTCCAGGACCTTGACCTGATTGGCCGCCACGAAGGGTGCGATGTTTTTATCCATCGCCGGTTTCCAGTAACCGAGGAAGATGTCCAGGCGCTTGTCGCGGATGCCGGCGAAGATGATTTGCTGCACGGCGCTGGTTTGCTTGCTTTCGTAGCCCAGACCGTTAAGCAACACATCGGCCATGCCACTGGTGGCGATCACGTCGGTCCAGTTGACCACGCCCATGCGCACGGTTTTGCAGGAGGCGTCGTCCGCGGCCATGGCGCCGGCGCTCAGCAGAGCGGTACCGCAGAAGATTGAGAGACAGCGAGTGAACAGACCTTTGGGGCTTGTCATAGGGAGCATTCTCGTGCGGCAGCGGATTATTGTCGGGGCGGTGTCTTTGTGCACCGTGGCCAGAACATTACGCAGCAGACGAGCGGTAAAAGTGACCTGTGGCGACCGAGATTTGCACAGTGGCGACTGTCAGGTGTGGTGAGGAACATACTGATGGCTGAGCGAGGGACTTATCAACCCGGAATGAAATGATGAGCATCAACCGCAGATAATCAGAAAATCCGAATTGTCAGAATCGATGAAGTGGTTGAAAAGAATGGAAGTGAGATGCTCAAAACTTCTGCCACCGCCCATCTCATATACAGGACAGGTGGCAGAAGACGGTAACCGACTACGTCATTGGACCTTTAAGTCACGCTGAATTTCACTACTTCGCTCCATCGAGACTGCAGATCGCCCCTATACTGCCTGACCTGAAAGGAATAATCGCCAGGGGTGGTCAAGCTTGCAGTGCCGTACCACTTGTTGCCTTCGACATTAATATCAATTTGCTGATCCGATGGAATAAAAGCCAATTGAACCCGGGCGCCCTCCTCGCATGAACCCTCAAATTTTACGCTACCAGGTGGACAGCTGCTTCCGGAAAGAGGCTCGGTTGTCACGGGAGGCACAGGTGCATTGGCATCTCCCACATAGGTCCTCCAACTAAGGCTCTGCCTAATTATGTTATTCCCCCCATCAAAATATATAAACCCCAGCTTGACGTACCCGGTTGTACTTGAATCTCTAGCCTTCATAGGCCCAACAAGTCCCGCCCACCGTCCATCTACCATAGAAAGAGAATTAGCTATAAGCCCCCATTCATCATATGCACCCACATAACTTTTCATGCCGGAACCGGGAGTACATGTACCTTCGAAGTACACATAATCACCCTCACGATATGTATCCATTTCGTAAGGTGGTGTTGTAATACTTAGTTCAGGCCTATTGTCTTGGAGACCTACCCCAATCCAGCAACCCACTACACTAGAGGTCTCTTCGCCAATCGCTTGCCTGACCTTGATAAATATTATTTCCTTCTGATTGAGGGTAAGATCACAAGACCATGTTGTGTCGGTTACATTGGCGCGCACTAATAAATTTTCGTCCAGGTCAAATAAACTGACTTCCGCACCTTCTTTACACGTTCCTTGGAAATGCACGGCCCCCCCCAGTGAAACAAAACTGAATTCTGGCGGTTCGGTAACCACTGGCTGAGGCAGGCTGGTGCGTAGCACAATAAACGCGGGCACTTGGTGTGAATCTGAAAGAACGCCTTTGACCGCCTGCCGTACCTGAATATTTTCGTAACTTCCCGCGTCGGGGTTAATTAGAAGGTAACTCCAATTGGTGCCAATCGCCGGGACGGCTTCCCAACTGGAGGGAGAGGTCGATATCTCTACGCTCGCGCCGTCCAGGCATGTGCCGGCAATACGAACATAGTTGACATACAGCCCCATAAGTTTTGGCCATTCAACCACAGGGGCTGGTGGCTTTTCTGCGGTCGCGGCGGGTGGAGATCCCCCTGAAATTTCGAACGTTTCTTTGCTGATGTCAGTCATGACGCTGTACTCCCTCTTCGTGGAACCTGTTCACGGAATGAGGAAGTAGTGTCGGTAAGAATCGGGGGGACGAACACCTGTCAGAAATGATAGTTCCGACCAGCGGTTGCCTTGATGCAACATTGAAAATGGGCACATACCTGTGGGAGCGAGTCTGCTCGCGATGGCGGTGGATCAGTCGACATGGATGTAACAGACAGTCCGCTATCGCGAGCAGGCTCGCTCCCACAGGGTTATATGCCAGGCATTAAGCCTTGTAGTACTTCTCGCCCCAGGCCAGCAGCCCTTGCAGCAACTCCTTGAGTACCACCCGCGTCGGCTCCGCCAGGTCCGGTCGATAGCGGAACGGCTCGAACTCTTCCATGTAGGTGCACTGCCCCAGTTCCAGTTGCACCGCATGGATGTTCTCGGCCGGGTTGCCGTAATGGCGGGTGATGTGGCCGCCCTTGAAGCGCCCGTTGAGCACGTGGGTGTAGTTGTCGTGAAGCGCGCAGATCGCTTCCAATTGAGTGGCAAGCTGTGGATCGCAACTGGCGCCGTTGAAGGTACCGAGGTTGAAGTCCGGCAGTTTGCCGTCGAACAGGTGCGGGATAATCGAGCGGATCGAGTGGGCATCAAACAGCAGCGCGTAGCCGAACTCGGCTTTCAGGCGCGCCAGTTCGTTTTGCAAGGTGTTGTGATACGGCGTCCAGATCTGCTCCAGATAAGTCGCACGTTCTTCTTTCGAAGGCTCCAGCCCTTCGCGGAACAACGGCACACCGTCGAACAGCGTCGCTGGATATAGCCCGGTGGTGGCGCCCACATACAGCGGCTTGTCATCCGATGGCCGGTTCAGGTCGATGACAAACCGCGAGTACTCGGCGGCCAGGGTACTGGCGCCCAGTTCGGCGGCGAAATCGTACAGCTGCGGGATGTGCCAGTCGGTGTCCGGCAGGCTTTTCGCGTCAGGGATCAACCCGGCTTCGACCGCAGGCGTCAGGCGCACACCGGCGTGGGGCATGCTGATCAGCAGCGGTACGCGGCCTTGTTTGAATTTCAGAACCTTATCCACAACAGATCTCCTACAGACTTGATTCGACGCCGTGGCGCACGACGCGTTTTTCCAGGTCGCCGCCCAGCCAGTAACACAGGTCGGCCGGACGATCGATTTGCCAGGCGACGAAATCCGCGACCTTGCCGACCTCCAGCGAACCATGGGTGTCGGCCATGCCCAGCGCGGTGGCGGCATGAATCGTCGCGCCGGCCAGGGCTTCTTCCGGGGTCATGCGGAAGCAGGTGCAAGCCATGTTCAGCATCAGGCGCAACGACAGTGCTGGCGAGGTGCCCGGGTTGAGGTCGCTGGCGATGGCGATTTTCACGCCGTGCTTACGCAGGGCGTCCATTGGCGGCAATTGGGTTTCGCGCAGGAAGTAGAAGGCGCCTGGCAGCAACACCGCGACGGTGCCGGACTCGGCCATGGCGATGGCGTCGTCCTCGGTCATGAATTCCAGGTGATCGGCGGACAGTGCGTGGTAGCGCGCCGCCAGGCTCGAGCCGTGCAGCGACGACAACTGCTCGGCATGCAGCTTCACTGGCAGGCCCAGTTTCTGGGCGGTAATGAACACCCGCTCGACCTGCGCCGGCGAGAACGCCAGGTATTCGCAGAAGGCATCCACGGCGTCCACCAGCCCTTCGGCGGCGAGGGCCGGAAGCATTTCAGCGCAGATGTGATCGATATAGTCGTCAGCGCGGTCCTTGTACTCCGGCGGCAAGGCGTGAGCCGCCAGGCAGGTGCTGCGCACGCTGACCGGCAGTTCCGCGCCGAGGCGACGGGCCACGCGCAGCATCTTGCGTTCGTTGGCCAGGTCCAGGCCGTAGCCGGACTTGATTTCGATGCTGGTGACGCCATCACGCATCAGACTTTTCAGGCGCCTGGCGGCACTGGCGAACAGTTCATCTTCGCTCGCGGCGCGGGTGGCGCGCACGGTGCTGGCGATGCCGCCACCGCTGGCGGCGATTTCCGCGTAGCTGACGCCTTGCAGACGCTGCTCGAATTCGCCGCTGCGGTTACCGCCGAACACCGTGTGAGTGTGGCAGTCGATCAGGCCCGGTGTGACCCAGGCCCCGTTCAAATCATTGACGGCCGGGTACTCGCCCGCCGGCAACTCTCCGCGCGGGCCGATCCACTCAATGTGCGCTCCTGACGTCACGATGGCCGCGTCCTCGATGATCGAGTAGACGCCTTGTGCCATGGTTGCGACGTGGCAGTGTTGCCAGAGAGTTTTCATCCTTGGCCTCCGTTAGGTTATCGATGAGAAAAAGTAGGGTTCTGCGTCACCAGGGCTGCCTGGCCCGCCGCCGGTTTCACCCACGTCAGGTAAGCCAGCACCAGCAACACGATCCAGACCACGCCGACGATCAGCGCTGCCTGGGTGTCCGGGAAATAGCCCAGCACGCCGAAAATGAACAACATGAAGGCAATCGCCGCCGCCGGCGCATAGGGCCAGAGCGGTACCGGGAACTTCAGTTGTGCCACTTGCTCGGCGCTCATGGAGCGGCGCATGGCCACTTGGGTCACCAGAATCATCAGCCAGACCCACACCGTGGCAAAGGTCGCGATGGAAGCGATCAACAGGAACACGTTTTCCGGGATCAAGTAGTTCAGTAACACGCCCAGCAACAGCGCGGTACTCATCACCACCACCGTCATCCACGGCACGCCATTACGCGACAGGCGGGCGAAACCCTTGGGCGCATGGCCTTGCTGGGCCAGACCGAACATCATGCGGCCAGCGCCGAAGATGTCACTGTTGATCGCCGAAATCGCCGCCGTGATCACCACGATATTGAGGATGGTGGCCGCCGAGCTGATCCCCAGCTTGTCGAAGATCTGCACGAACGGGCTGCCCTGGCTGCCGATCTGCTGCCATGGAAAGATCGACATCAGCACCAGCATCGTCAGCACGTAGAACAGCAGAATCCGCAACGGCACAGCATTGATCGCCCGGGGCAACACGTGCTGCGGGTCTTTGGCTTCACCGGCCGTTACGCCGATGATTTCTATACCGCCAAACGCAAACATCACCACCGCGAACGAAGCGATCAGACCGCCCATGCCATTGGGCATGAAACCGCCCTGGGTCCAGAGGTTGCTGATGTCGGTCGCCTGGCCGGGGGCCGTACTGATGCCGAACAGCATGATGCCGAAACCACCCAGGATCATTGCGACGATGGCCGCGACCTTGAGCAGCGACAGCCAGAACTCCATTTCACCGAAGACTTTGACGTTGCACAGGTTCAGGCCGCCGACGATGGAAACAACACCCAGCACCCAGATCCAGCGGGAAACTTCCGGGAACCAGAAGCCCATGTAAATCCCGAACGCCGTGACGTCGGCCATGCCGACGATGACCATTTCGAATGCGTAGGTCCAACCGAGGATGAAACCCGCCATCGGCCCCAGGTAGGTGCTGGCGTACTGGCCGAAAGAGCCGGCCACCGGGTTGTGCACCGCCATCTCACCGAGGGCGCGCATGACCATGAACACCGCCGCGCCACCGATCAGGTACGCGAGCAGCACCGCAGGCCCGGCCATTTGAATGGCCGAGGCAGATCCATAAAACAGCCCGGTGCCGATTGCCGACCCCAGCGCCATGAAGCGTATATGTCGGGCAGAAAGCCCGCGTTTCAACCCTTTTTCTGGCTGTGCCATTTCTCGTCCCTAATTATTGTTATTCGACGCAAAATCGAATCGCCGGCAAACCGGCTCCTGTAGGAGCTGGCTTGCCAGCGAAGGGGCCCTTTTAAAGGCTCGGCAGCAACTTCGCCGTCACCAGCTCATTCAAGCAACGCGAAGCCAACAATTCAGTCGCCGCATTGATGTCCGGCGCGAAGAAGCGGTCTTTCTCATAGAAAGGCACTTCGTTACGCAGAATGGCACGGGCCTTTTCCAGTTTCGGCGAGGTCTTCAAGCCATTGCGCAGGTCCAGGCCCTGAGCGGCTGCCAGCCATTCCACGGCAAGAATGCCACGGGTGTTTTCAGCCATTTCCCACAGACGCTTGCCGGCAGCCGGCGCCATCGACACATGGTCTTCCTGGTTGGCGGACGTTGGCAGGCTGTCCACCGAATGCGGATGGGACAGTGCCTTGTTCTCGCTGGCCAGTGCCGCTGCGGTCACTTGGGCAATCATGAAACCGGAGTTCACGCCGCCATTGGCCACCAGGAACGGCGGCAGTTGCGACATGTGCTTGTCCATCATCAGCGAGATGCGGCGCTCGCTCAGGGAGCCGATTTCGGCGATGGCCAGCGCCATGTTGTCAGCAGCCATGGCCACCGGTTCGGCGTGGAAGTTACCACCGGAAATCACGTCGCCTTCAGCGGCGAATACCAGCGGGTTATCCGACACGGCGTTGGCTTCGACGGCCAGCACTTCGGCAGCCTGGCGGAACTGGGTCAGGCAGGCGCCCATGACTTGCGGCTGGCAGCGCAGGGAGTACGGGTCTTGCACCTTCTCGCAGTTTTCGTGGGAGTCGGAGACTTCACTGCGCTCGTCGAGTAGGTCGCGGTACGCGGCAGCGGCGTCGATCTGGCCTTTCTGACCACGGGCCGCGTGGATGCGCGCGTCGAATGGCGAGCGCGAGCCCAATACCGCTTCAACGGTCAGGCCGCCCAGCGCCACAGCGCCAGCGAACAGGTCTTCACCTTCGAACAGGCCACGCAGGGCAAACGCGGTGGACACTTGCGTGCCGTTGAGCAGCGCCAGGCCTTCTTTCGCCGCCAGGGTCAGCGGGGTCAGGCCAGCGACTTTCAGCGCCTCGGTCGCTTCCATCCACTCGCCTTTGTAGCGCGCCTTGCCTTCGCCCAGCAGCACCAGCGACATGTGGGCCAATGGCGCCAAGTCACCGGAGGCACCGACCGAGCCTTTCAGCGGGATGTGCGGATATACCTCGGCGTTGATCAGGGCGATCAGCGCGTCGATCACCACGCGGCGAATGCCGGAGAAACCACGGCTCAGGCTATTGACCTTGAGCACCATGATCAACCGTACCAGCTCGTCGCTGATTGGCTGGCCGACACCGGCGGCGTGGGACAGCACCAAGGAGCGCTGCAGGTTTTCCAGGTCTTCGCTGGCGATGCGGGTCGAGGCCAGCAGGCCGAAACCGGTGTTGATGCCGTAGGCGGTGCGGTTCTCGGCGAGGATCTGCTCGACGCAGGCGACGCTGGCTTCGATCTGGGCCGAGGCGCTGTGGTCGAGGGTCAATTTCACCGGCTGCTGATAGACGTCACGCAGTTGGGCGAGGGTCAGTTGGCCGGGGATCAAATTAAGCGCAGTCATTTCATTCTCCTTTTGAGAGTTTTTTATTAACTACCAGACGCTCCGGATAATTCCGTTGTCCGTCGCTTCCCCTTTGTTGAAGGGGCTGGCGCCTTGGCACGCTGGTTTTGTTTGGAAATCAGTTCAGGTTCGGTAAAGCTTTTTGCAGCACATTCGAGTCTTTCAATACAGCGGCGGCGGCAGCGATGTCCGGCGCCAACCAACGGTCCTGATCGTAAGCCGGGACACGTTCGCGCAGCAGACGCCAGGCGGTATCGGTGCCGGCGCCGAAGCGTTGTTCTTTCAGGAATTCGAAGGCTTGTGCAGCCAGCAGGTATTCGATGGCGAGGATCTGCGTGCAGTTTTCCAGCGCGCGGTGCAGCTTCAGCGCAGCGTTGGTGCCCAGACTCAGGTGGTCTTCCTGCAGGCCCGAGGTCACGTAGTTATCCAGCACCGCCGGTTGTGCCAGTTGACGGTTCTCTGCACACAACGAAGCCGCCACGTATTGCACGATCATCATCCCGGAGTTCACCCCCGGATTGGCCACCAAAAACGCCGGCAGGCCACTGACGTGCGGGTTGATCAGGCGGTCCAGGCGACGCTCGGCGATGGAGCCGATTTCCGCCATGGCAATTGCCAGCAGGTCCGCGGCCATCGCCACGGACTGGCCGTGGGGGTTGGCCTGGGACACCACGCGGTAATTGTCCGCAGTGCCGAGCACCAGCGGGTTATCGGTGGCGCCGTTGAGTTCGGTTTCTATTTGCTTGATCGCGTGCACCAGTTGATCGCGCGCGGCGCCGTGCACCTGCGGGATCGAGCGGATGCTCAAGGCATCCTGGGTGCGAATGCCTTTGCTCTGGGCGATCACTTCGCTGCCGTCGAGCAGGGCTCGCAGATTGATGCCAACTTGCTGCATGCCGGGGTGCGGCTTGAGCGCGATGATCTCGGCATCGAACGCGTCGATCTGCCCGCGCTGGGCTTCAAAGCTCATGGCGCCAATCACGTCGGCCCATTCCAGCAGGCGCGTGGCATCGCCGATCGCCAGGCAGCTCAGGCCGGTCATGCACGGCGTGCCGTTGACAAGACACAAACCGTCTTTGGCACCGAGCTTGACCGGTTGCAGGCCTTCTTCGGCCAGGGCTTGTTGCGCCGAGACGACTTGGCCGCGATGGCTCACGTTGCCGACACCCAGCAGCGCGATGCCGATGTGCGCCATGTGGGTCAGGTAGCCCACGGAACCCTGGGACGGCACTTGCGGGGTGATGCCGCGGTTGAGCAACGCCAGCAGCGCTTCGACCACCTGGCGGTGCAGGCCGGATTTGCCGTGGCTGTAGTTGACGACGGCGGCGCACATGATCGAGCGGGTCTGTTCGTTGCTCAGCGGTGCTCCGACGCCACAGGCGTGGCTGAGCAAGGTGTTGCGCGACAATTGGCTGAGTTGTTCGTCCTGCAGCGAGACGTTGCACAGCGCGCCCAGGCCGGTGTTGATGCCGTAGGCACGCTCGCCGCTGGTGACGATGCGCTGGACGATGGCCTGGGCGTTTTCAATACGCGCCCAGATCGGCGCCGACAGCTCAAGCTGTGCGCCATCGCGGGCTACGGCAACCACGTCCTGCCAGGTGACTGGCGCTTGGGTGATAACGATTTTTTCAGCCTGGGACATCTTTGACCTCGTGCTTACAACCTGAATATTGATGCAGCTTTACCGGCCCCTTCGCTGGCAAGCCAGCTCCTACAGGGGTCCACATTCCAATGTAGGAGCTGGCTTGCCAGCGAAGGGGCCGGCACAGTCACCGCAAAATCTCTTAAACCACCGCCGCCCGACGCTGCACAAAGCGGTCGACATACTCATCCGCCGGCGAGTGCAGGATCTCTTTCGGCGTGCCGACCTGGATCAGGCGGCCGTCCTTGAGGATCGCGATGCGGTTGCCGATGCGCACGGCCTCGTCGAGGTCGTGGGTGATGAACACGATGGTCTTGTGCAGGGTCTTTTGCAGTTCCAGCAACTGGTCCTGCATCTCGGCGCGGATCAGCGGGTCGAGGGCGCTGAAGGCTTCGTCCATCAGGATGATGTCGGTGTCTGCCGCCAATGCGCGGGCCAGGCCGACACGCTGGCGCATGCCGCCGGAGAGCTGGTGCGGGTATTTGTTTTCGTAGCCCTTGAGGCCCACGGTGTTGATCCAGTGCAGCGCGCGCTCCGCGCACACCTGCTTGCTCTCGCCACGGATCTTCAGGCCGTAGGCGACGTTGTCCAGCACGCTCTTGTGCGGCAACAGGCCAAAGCTCTGGAACACCATGCTGATCTTGCGCCGACGAAATTCGCGCAGGGCTTCCATGTCGTATTGCAGGATGTCCACGCCGTCCACTAGGATCGCGCCGCTGGTCGGGTCGATCAGGCGATTGAAGTGGCGCACCAGGGTCGACTTGCCGGAACCCGACAGGCCCATGATCACGAAGATCTCGCCGCTGCCAATGCTCAACGACAGGTCATTGACGCCGACCACGCAGCCGGTTTCGGCCAGCACCTGGTCCTTGGTCTTGCCCTGGCCAACCATGGCCAGCGCTTCCTTGGAACGGTTGCCGAAAATCTTGAAGACGTTCTTGACTTCGATCTTGCTCACGGTTGCGTTGTTCATTTGCTCACCTCATGCCGTGGACGACCGTACGCCTGAGTAATGCGGTCAATCACCACGGCCAGAATCACGATCGCCAGACCGGCTTCGAGGCCACGTCCGACGTTGAGGGTCTGGATCCCCACCAGCACGTCTTCACCCAGGCCACGGGCACCGATCATCGAGGCGATCACCACCATCGACAGGGCCATCATGGTGGTCTGGTTGATCCCGGCCATGATGCTCGGCAGGGCCAGCGGCAGTTGCACGCCGAACAGTTGCTGCCAGCGGTTGGCACCGAAAGCGTTGATCGCTTCCATCACTTCGCCGTCGACCTGGCGAATGCCCAGATCGGTCAGGCGGATCAGCGGCGGCGCGGCGTAGATCACGGTGGCGAAAATCGCCGGGACCTTGCCCAGGCCGAACAGCATCAGCACCGGAATCAGGTACACGAAGCTCGGCATGGTCTGCATGATGTCCAGCAATGGCATCAGCACCGAACGCAGGCGATTGCTGCGCGCCGAGAGGATGCCCATCGGCACGCCAATCAGCACCGAGATGATCGTCGCCACCATCATCAGCGCCAGGGTTTGCATCAGCTTGTCCCAGAGGCCAACCGCACCCACCAGGAACAACAGGCCGACGATGACGGCGGTGGTCACGACCTTGCGGGTCGCGTGCCAGGCGACACCGGCCACGATGGCCAGCATCAACCACCAGGGCGCTGCACGCAGCAGGCTTTCAAGATTGACGATGGCCCACAACAAGGTGTCGGAAATGTGCCGGAACACGTCGCCGTAGTTGGTGACCAGCGAATCGACCCAACCGTTGACCCAGTCGGCGATGGAAAAGGTAAAGCTTTCGGGAAACATAAGAGGCTCTCAATCAAGGGGTTGCGATCAAGCATCCGACTGCCGTCGCCGACAGCCGGAGACACTTAACCTACAAGGCCGCGTCGATCTTTTTGGCTGCGTCTTCGCTCACCCATGCGTGCCAGACTTCAGGATGTTCCTTCAAGAAGATCTTCGCCAGTTTTGGCGACTCGATCCGCTCTTTGGTCATGCGCCCCAGGTTCTGGTTGAGAATGTCGATCGGCAGGTTGACCTTTTCGAGCACGGTCACCAGTTCCGGCGCTTCGTCGTGGAAGGTTTTGGACAGGCCGACCTTGATGGTCACGGTCTTGTCGACGCCTGGCTTCTCTTCGAGTTTCACCACGTCAACCTGGCCCATCAACGGGGTTGGCGACCAGTAGTAGAACAGGATCGGCTCGCCACGCTTGTAGCTCGACAGCACGGCGGCATCCAGCGCCGGGCCAGTGCCTGGACGGAAGTTGGTGTAGGTGCTTTCCAGGCCGTAGCTTTTCAGCATTTCGCTGTTGTCGAGTTCACAGGTCCAGCCGGCCGGGCAGTTGTAGAAACGGCCCTTGGACGGCTCTTCGGCGTCCTTGAAGATCGCCGAGTATTTGCCCAGGTCGGCAATGTTTTTCAGGTCCGGGGCTTTAGGCTCGAGCTTGCGCTTGGCATCGCCCTCGATCACGTAGCGCGGCACGTACCAGCCTTCAACCGCGCCCACCACAGGTGCGCCGACACCGACGACCTTGCCGGCTTTTTCAGCCTTGTTCCAGACTTCGCTGCGGCCGACCCACTCTTCGGCAAACACTTGAATGTCGTTGCTGCTCAGGGCGTTTTCCATGGTGATGGAGTTACCCGGCAGGCTGTCTGTCTTGCAGTCGTAGCCTTTCTCCAGCACGACCTGCAGCACGTCGGTCAGGAGCATGGCGCTTTCCCAGTTCAGGCCGGCGAATTTCACAGGTTTGCCCGACTCGCACCAGCCCGCCGCCTGAGTGGCGCCGGCGCTGGCCAGCAGGCCCATGGAAAGCAGTGTGGTCAGCAGGGTCTTGTTCGATTTCATTGTTGTGACGCTCCTAATCATGAATGGGCTTACGGCAGTCAAGAGGCATCCAGCCCTGTCCACGTCCAATCAGGCCTGCGCCGCGGCGCGACCGACATTCAGCTGTTGTTCGGTGACCGCGCCCTGCTCGACCGGCAGGATCAAACGATCAGGCACGCTACCGTGCCATTTTTTTGCACATACGTAATACAGGGCGGCGGGCAGTACGAGACCGATGATCCAGGAAATATCCACATCACCGAGGGCCGCCACCAGCGGACCGGTATAGAACTTGGTGGAAATGAACGGCAGTTGCACCAGCACACCGAACACATAGACGCTGATACCGAGCAGGTTCCAACGACCGTAGCGACCGTTCGGATCGGCCAGCGCCGGCACGTCATAACGCTCGCGGGTGATGCAGTAGTAGTCCACCAGGTTGATCGCGCTCCATGGCGTGAAGAACGCCAGCAGGAACAGGATGAAGGACTTGAACGCACCGAGGAACGAGTGCTGGCCGAGCAACGCCATCAGGGTCGCCGCACCGACGATGACCAGCACGAAGACCAGGCGCTGCAAGCGTGAGACCTTCAGTTCACCCCGGACACCGCTGATGATGGTCGCGATGCACATGAAGCTGCCGTAGGAATTGAGCGTCGAAATAGTGACCTTGCCGAACGCGATGCTGAAGTACAGTAGCGCGGCGGTGGCACCGGTACCGCCCAGGCCCACGATGTAGGCCACTTCATGACCGGCGAATTGTCCGTTGGCCGAAGCGGCCGCGAACACGCCGAGGACCATCGCCACCTGCGCGCCAATGACTGAGCCGGCGCCCGCCGCGAAAAAGGTTTTCACCGAGGACACCTGGCTCGGCAAGTAGCGGGAATAGTCAGCCACATAGGGGCCGAAGGCGATCTGCCAGGATGCCGCGAGCGACACCGCGAGCAGGAAGCTGCTCCAGCTGAAGTGACGGATTTGCAACAGCGCGCCAACGTCAACCTGGCTCACCAGACGGCTGAACAGGTAAACGAACGCAATCACGCCAATGACACTGGCGATACGGCCGATCCAGTGGATCACCCGATAACCGAGTACCGTGACCACCACGATGACACTAGCAAAAAGCAGGATACCGACGGTGTCGCTGACCCCAAACAACTGGCCCAGCGCCTGGCCGGACAGCACGGTGCCCGTGGCGGTGAAGCCCAGGTACATCAGGCACACCAGCACGATCGGGATGGCCGCACCATAAACGCCAAACTGCACGCGGCTGGAGATCATCTGCGGCAGGCCAAGCTTCGGCCCTTGCGCCGCATGCAGTGCCATCACGCCGCCGCCGAGCAACTGACCGATCAACAGACCGATCAACGACCAGAACACATCACCGCCCAGGACCACGGCCAATGCGCCGGTGACAATCGCGGTGATTTGCAGGTTGGCACCCATCCAGAGGGTGAACTGACTGAATAGACGACCGTGTCTTTCCGCTTCCGGGATGTAGTCGATCGAGCGTTTCTCGATCAACGGTTTACTGCCTGCACGTTCGCTGTTAGCCATTATTGTTGAACCTCTGTGGGCACTTTTGTAGGAGCTGGCTTGCCAGCGAAGGCAGTCTGCCTGAGACACCGCGGTGTCTGGCTCGCCAGCAAGCCGGCTCCTACAGGGTTGGTTTTTTATTTTATTTGCCGGTAATCATCGGCAGGTTCAGCCCTTGTTCCTTGGCGCAGTCGATGGCGATCTGGTAACCCGCATCGGCGTGACGCATGACACCGGTGGCCGGGTCGTTGTGCAGCACGCGAGCGATACGCTCAGCCGCTTCGTCCGTACCGTCGCAGACAATCACCATGCCCGAGTGCTGGGAGAAGCCCATGCCGACGCCGCCGCCGTGGTGCAACGAAACCCAGGTCGCGCCGCTCGCCGTGTTGAGCAGTGCGTTGAGCAGCGGCCAGTCGGACACAGCGTCGGAACCGTCCTGCATCGATTCGGTTTCGCGATTCGGGCTGGCCACCGAACCGGAGTCGAGGTGGTCGCGACCGATGACGATTGGCGCCGACAGCTCGCCGCTGCGCACCATTTCGTTGAACGCCAGGCCAAGCTTGGCGCGCAGGCCCAGGCCAACCCAGCAGATACGTGCCGGCAGCCCCTGGAAGCTGATGCGCTCACGGGCCATGTCCAGCCAGTTGTGCAGGTGGGCGTCGTCCGGGATCAGCTCTTTAACCTTGGCGTCGGTCTTGTAGATGTCTTCAGCGTTGCCCGACAGTGCAGCCCAACGGAATGGGCCGATGCCACGGCAGAACAGCGGACGGATGTAGGCCGGTACGAAGCCTGGGAAATCGAATGCGTTTTCCACGCCTTCTTCTTGCGCCATCTGACGGATGTTGTTGCCGTAGTCGAAGGTCGGCACGCCCATTTTCTGGAAGTCGAGCATCGCTTTGACGTGCACGGCCATCGACTGCTTGGCGGCCTTGATCACTGCGGCAGGTTCAGTCTTGGCGCGTTCGCGGTACTGGTCCCAGGTCCAGCCAGCCGGCAGGTAGCCGTTGAGCGGGTCGTGGGCGCTGGTCTGGTCGGTGACCATGTCCGGGCGCACACCGCGCTTGACCAGTTCCGGCAGGATTTCAGCGGCGTTGCCCAGCAGCGCGATGGAGATCGCCTTGCCTTCGGCAGTGTACTTGGCGATGCGGGCCAGCGCGTCGTCGAGGTCTTTGGCTTGCTCATCGACATAACGGCTTTTCAGGCGGAAATCGATGCTGACCTGCTGGCACTCGATGTTCAGCGAGCAAGCGCCGGCCAGGGTTGCCGCCAGCGGTTGTGCGCCACCCATGCCGCCCAGGCCAGCGGTCAGTACCCACTTGCCCTTGAGGTCATCGTTGTAGTGCTGGCGACCGGCTTCGACGAAAGTTTCGTAGGTGCCCTGGACGATGCCCTGGCTGCCGATGTAGATCCAGCTGCCGGCGGTCATCTGGCCGTACATGGCCAGGCCTTTGGCGTCCAGTTCATTGAAGTGTTCCCAGCTCGCCCAGTGTGGCACCAGGTTGGAGTTGGCGATCAGCACGCGGGGTGCATTGGTGTGGGTCTTGAACACGCCGACCGGCTTGCCGGATTGCACCAGCAGGGTCTCGTCGTCGTTCAGGTTGGTCAGGCTTTCGACGATCTTGTCGTAGCATTCCCAGTTACGTGCCGCACGACCGATACCACCGTAAACCACCAGCTCTTTAGGGTTCTCGGCGACTTCAGGGTCGAGGTTGTTCATCAGCATGCGCAGCGGCGCTTCGGTCAGCCAGCTCTTGGCGGTCAGCTTGTTACCGCGGGCAGCGCGGATTTCAACGTCACGAAATTTAGTCACGAAAAGAACTCCTCAGCAATCAATCCAAAACCAACCCAGGCAGTGGGCGAGCAAGCCGATGGGCATCAGTGCACACCGGCGAATCAGTGGACGACGGTTGAGTCTTCGTGACTCATACGCATACGTCTTTACTTGTACATACAAGCATATGCAATCAAGCGGCCAACTTGTTGGATGGGCATTCAAGAAAAATCCTGAAACAGCTGGAGAGCGCCTGGAACAGGGGTTCTGGCGTGGATGAAATTTTTCGCGGAGTTTTTTGAACGGAGGGGATTTTGTTACTCGAGCGTGGTTTTGCGCCACGCTGGGGCGTTCGGTAACAAAGTGGTGCGCGATGGGGAACGCAGAGGGTTACTGCTTTTGTGGCGAGTGGGCTTGCCCCCGTTGGGTCGCGAAGCGGCTTCAAAGGCTGACACCGCATAAGTCGGTTTTACGACTGCTTCGCAGCCGAACGGGGGCAAGCCCCCTCGCCACAATGAGATTTCGCAAGCCGTTGGATCAGTGTGCGGTCAGCTCAATCACGCAGCAGGCGCCATTGACGCAGACGTCCAACAACCCGGTGTTACCGTCCAGTTGCAGGCAGTCATGGCGACCGAGCGTCGACGCACTATTACCGACCTGCACTTGCAGTGCCTCGCTGACGCTGAACACCAACACCGTACTTGCCGAACTGAAAAACCGCTGCTCACCGCTCAACCACTGCAACCGTGCGGCATAACGCTGCGGCGCGTAGATCAAGTTGAAATCGCGAATCGGACCACCGAGCAATGTACAGGCAACCTGGCTCTGGCCACTGAACGCAAACGGGTCCAACGGTAACAAAGGTCGTGTGTCCCGGCCATCCACCGTCAGGGTCATGCCCTCGCCTTGCAGTACGGTGATCACTCGCTCGTAACCGGCGAAGGTGGAAAAGCCGCCCGACTCACCGATATCGGCAATCGACAGGCGCCAGCCGAAACCCTCCAGGCCGGTGCCGGCATCGCGGGTGATTTCTTCGGTGCTGCCGCCGCCGTTTTTCCACGGCATGCGCGGGTAATCCGCAGCGCGTAAAACTTTCAAACTGCTCATTTATGAAAGCGCCCTTCCAGACGATGACGAGAACCGGGGTGAATCAAGCGAGCGGCGGTCACCGGCTGACGACCCGACCAGGTGCGGCGACGAATCAGCAGGCACGGCTCGCCTTTTTCAATTTGCAGCAACTTGCACTCGGACGACTCAGCCAGGATCGCCTCGACCACATGCTCGCCTTCGGTCAACGGCGCAACCTGGTTCAAATAGGCGTAAGGCGTTTGCAGGGTGAAGTCCTGCTTGAGGTAGTCCGGCGCCACTAGCGCATTGACGAAACGATCTTCGATTTGCACCGGGATATCGTTTTCGAAATGCACGATCAGCGAGTGGAAGACCTTCTGCCCTTCGCGCATGTCCAGGGCCAGGGCGCGCTCGGAACCAGCGGCCTCTTCCTCCAGGGTGATGACCTTGCAGGTATGGCGATGACCGCGGGAGGCAATCTCGTCGGCGATGTTGTGCACTTCGAACAACGCGGACTGGCTTTTCGGCTCGGCGACGAACGTGCCGACACCTTGCATGCGCACCAGCAGCCCGTCGGCCGTCATCTCGCGCAGGGCGCGGTTGATGGTCATGCGGCTGAAGCCCAACTGGCTGACCAGCTCGCTTTCCGACGGCACGCGATAGTGCGGCGGCCAGTTACCACTGTCGATTTGCTGGGTGATCATCTGTTTGACGCGGGCGTACAAGGGCGCCGGACTGTCGCCCATGTTCGCGGCCAACGGTGAAACTGGAGGCGGAGTCGGCACGGTTAATCCTTGGTCATTTGTTGAATGTCGCTAGCTTGCCGGAGTTTACCGGGCAGGCAAACGTCTGTATATGTATATACAAATAACACACGATGGGGTGCTGAACCATGTCCGCCTTCTTTGCCGAACGCGCGCTGCTGCCAAATGGATGGGCCAACAATGTACGTCTTGAGGTCAGCGCCGACGGCGTACTGACCCATATCCAGGCCGATTCCCATGCAGATGGCGCCGAACGGTTGAGCGGTCCGCTGCTGCCGGGCATGCCGAACCTGCACTCCCACGCGTTCCAGCGCGCCATGGCCGGGCTGGCGGAAGTGGCGGGCAATCCGAACGACAGTTTCTGGACCTGGCGCGACCTCATGTATCGCCTCGTCGGAAAAATCAGCCCGGAGCAACTCGGCGTCATCGCCCGCCAGCTGTACATCGAAATGCTCAAGGCCGGTTACACCTCGGTCGCGGAATTCCACTACGTGCACCACGACACCAGCGGCCAGCCATATGCAGACCCGGCGGAACTGGCCCTGCGCATCAGCCAGGCCGCGCGTTCTGCCGGCATCGGTTTGACCCTGCTGCCGGTGCTCTACAGCCACTCCGGTTTCGGTGGGCAGACGCCGAACGAAGGCCAGCGCCGCTTCATCAACAGCACCGAAAACTACCTCAGGCTGCAAGCGCGCCTGCAACCGGTGTTGGCCCAGCAACCGGCGCAATCGCTGGGTCTGTGCTTTCACTCGCTGCGTGCGGTCACGCCGCAGCAGATCAACGAAGTGCTGGCCGCCAGCGACAAACAATGCCCGGTGCACATCCACATCGCCGAGCAGCAAAAGGAAGTCGACGACTGCCTGACCTGGAGCGGTCGCCGTCCGCTGCAATGGCTGTACGAAAATGTCGAGGTCGATCAGCGCTGGTGCCTGGTCCACGCGACCCACGCCAACCCGGAAGAAGTCACGTCGATGGCCAAGAGCCGCGCCATCGCCGGCCTGTGCCTGACCACCGAAGCCAACCTCGGCGACGGGATTTTCCCGGCGGTGGATTTCCTCGCTCAGGGCGGGCGCATGGGCATTGGTTCCGACAGCCATGTGTCGTTGAGCGTGGTGGAAGAATTGCGCTGGCTGGAATACGGCCAGCGCCTGCGCGACCAGCGGCGTAATCGCTTGTACGGCGCGGAACAGCCAATGGTTGGCCGTACGTTGTTCGATGCAGCATTGGATGGCGGCGCCCAGGCGCTGGGCCAATCGATTGGCGCACTGGAGGTCGGCAAGCGTGCCGACTGGCTGGTGCTCGATGGCAACGATCCGTACCTGGCAACAGCCAGTGGTGACGGGATTCTCAACCGTTGGTTGTTTGCCGGTGGCGATCGCCAGGTGCGCGATGTGTTGGTGAACGGGCAATGGGTGGTGCGTGACGGGTGCCATGCCGACGAGGAAGAAAGCAATCGTGCCTTTACCCAGGTCCTGCGCGAGCTTTTAGGCTGACGCAAAACCCGTAGGAGCTGGCTTGCCAGCGAAGAGGCCATCCGGTCCAACCATTGTGCTGGACTGATGGACCGCTTTCGCTGGCAAGCCAGCTCCTACAAAAACAGCCATCAGGTTCAACAGATGTGTTGATTGATGGACCGCTTTCGCTGGCAAGCCAGCGCCTACAAAGAGCAGTCATCGACAAAAGCGTTTGGCGATCAGTCAGAGGTCTTGGCCATCTGCTGTTCCGTCGCGCGCCAGATCAGGCGTGTGGTGTCGTAACCCTGCTGACGGGCCTTGCTGAGCAATTCTTCTCGCACCACCCCATTGACGGTCGGCGTGCGTGACAACAGCCACAAGTATTTGCGGCTCGGGTCACCGACGATGGCGGTCTTGTAGTCATCGCTGACGTACAGCACCCAGTATTCGCCCTTCGCCACACCCGGAATCAGCCTGGAGAACCAGGTATCGAACTCGACCCACAGCTTGTCGCTCTTGCCGGACTCCTGTGGATACGCCGTGCCCTTGACCTCTTCCCATTGCCACTGCGCTGTCAGGCAGCGGTTCAATACCGCGACGTTGCCGTCCGGCTTGAGCGTGTAGTGGGCTTCGGATTGCTCGCAATCGCGTTGGAAGTACATCGGCAGGCGGGCCAATTCGTACCAGGTGCCCTGGTAACGCTTGAGATTGACGCTTTTGGCCGTCTTGGGCGCCAATGCGTCCTGGCCAGACGTGGCACAGCCGGCCAACACCAGGCCGGCAAAAAGGATGATCAACAACCGCTTCATTATTTTTCTCCCGTGGGCATTTCGCCCCGGTTTACTTCAGGCCTTGGCCAGAAAACATCAGCACTTTGTCACCGGCGTATTGCACGCTGATAAAGCTGTTCTTGTCGCCCCAGGTGCAACTGGACATGCCGAGCGCGCCTGAACAATCGGCGGGTTTGCCCAACAGGGTTTCCACGTCAGCCTTGGCCATGCCGGCCGAGAGCTTCGAGTAGTTTTCCTGGTTGACCTTGCTGCACGCAGCGAGCAACACGCAGAACGAAAGCAAGGCAATGGAACGCAGCGACATGGGGAAACTCCGAGGGCGAGGGGATTGGCATGGCTGCCAAGCTGAAGCTTAGAAGTGAAAACCCCTGTCAGGTTCCCTGCCCGACAGGCTATTTATCGCGCCGCTCGTCTGTGGCGTGCCGAAAAACAGCCACTTTGCGTGTTCATCGAGCATTTCGTCGTTTTTCGCACATTCCGCCTAATCTTTGGCGTCGGTCAGTCGACATAAATGCAACGCAAAGTCACGTCGCTGGCATTTGCTCCCCCTTTTGTAGACCAGACCCGCTGCGGTAGCTCACCCATGACCCGAAACATGAAGTTCAGCCACAAGATCTTGCTGGCAGCCGCCCTCGTGGTGGCCGTTGCATTCGCTTGTTTCATCCTGTTTAACGACTATCGCCAGCGCCAAACCTTGCGCAACAGCACCGAAGCCTCGATGCAGGAACTCGGCAGCCTGACCACCAGCAACATCCAGACCTGGCTGGAAAGCCGCATGCAGTTGCTGCAGTCGATGGCCCAACAGGTCAGCGCGGATGGCAGCGCACCCACCGGCCTTAAACGCATCATCGACCTGCCCGCCTACACCGGCAACTTCCAGCTCAGCTACTTTGGTGGCGCCGACGGTGTGATGTTCTCGGTGCCGGCCGGCAACCGCGCGGCGGACTACGACCCGCGTGCCCGTGGCTGGTACAAGGCCGCGAACAGTGCGCAACAGACCATCGTCACCGAACCTTACATCGCGGCGTCCTCCGGCAAACTGGTGATCACCGTGGCAACGCCGGTGCAGCGTCAGGGCCAGATGCTCGGCGTAGCCGGTGCGGACATCGACCTGTCGAGCGTCAGCGCGATCATCAATTCGCTGAACTTCGGTGGCCACGGCCACGCGTTCATCGTCGGTGCCGACGGCAAGATCCTGATTCACCCGGACAGCAAACTGGTGCTCAAGAGCCTGGCCGAGGCCTATCCAGGCGATACGCCGAAAGTCACGCCTGGCATGAAGGACGTCGAGATCGACGGCAAGCGCCAGTTCATCTCCTTCACCCACGTCAACGGCGTACCGTCGGCGGACTGGTACGTGGCGCTGGTACTCGACCAAGACACCGCGTTCTCGATGCTCAGCGAATTCCGTACCTCGGCGATCATTGCCATGGTGATTGCCGTGGTGATCATCATCGCCCTGCTGGGCATGCTGATCAGCCTGCTGATGCAGCCGCTGCTGACCATGGGCCGCGCCATGCACGACATCGCCGAAGGCGAAGGTGACCTGACCAAGCGCTTGGTGATTCACGGCAACGACGAATTCGGCGCGCTGGGCCTGTCGTTCAACCGCTTCGTCGAGCGCATTCACACTTCGATCATCGAAGTCTCGTCGGCCACCGGCCAGGTCAACGAGGTTGCGCTGCGCGTGGTCGCCGCATCGAACTCGTCGATGTTCAACTCCGACCAGCAAGCTTCGCGCACCAGTAGCGTGGCCGCGGCGATCAACCAGCTCGGCGCCGCCGCCCAGGAAATCGCGCAGAACGCCGCCCTCGCCTCGCAACATTCCAGCGATGCCCGCAGCCTGGCCGAAGATGGCCAGCAGGTGGTGGATAAAACCATCGCCGCGATGCAGCAGCTGTCGGCGAAGATCAGCGATTCGTGCGCCAACATCGAAACCCTCAACAGCAACACGGTGAACATCGGGCAGATTCTCGAGGTGATCACCAGCATCTCGCAGCAGACCAACCTTCTGGCGCTGAACGCCGCCATCGAAGCGGCCCGTGCGGGCGAAGCCGGCCGTGGTTTTGCCGTGGTAGCTGATGAGGTGCGCAACCTCGCGCATCGCACCCAGGACTCGGCGCAGCAAGTGCAGACCATGATCGAAGAGCTGCAAGTCGGCGCCCGCGCGGCGGTGGGCATCATGACCGACAGCCAGCGCCAGAGCGAAAGCAGCGTCGGCATCGCCAATCAGGCCGGCGAACGCCTGGGCAGCGTGACCCAGCGCATCGGTGAGATCGACGGCATGAACCAGTCGGTGGCCACCGCCACCGAAGAGCAAACAGCTGTGGTGGAGTCGATCAACGTCGACATCACCGAGATCAACACGTTGAACCAGGAAGGTGTGGAGAACCTGCAATCGACCTTGCGCGCGTGCGCCGATCTTGAGCAGCAGGCGGCGCGGTTGAAGCAGTTGGTGGGTAGCTTCCGTATCTAGTGCCTGAACGGGCCTCCTCGCTGGCAAGCCAGCTCCTACAAAGATCTGCGAAATCCCTGTAGGAGCTGGCTTGCCAGCGAAAGCGGCATCAGCAACATCGCAAAACTAAAACCGTGACCCAGGCTTCGACAGAAACACCAACTCCTCAGACGTCGACTCCCTTCCCAACACCGCATTGCGATGCGGAAACCGCCCAAACTGCGCAATGACCTTCTGATGCCGCTCGGCATAGTCCAGGTAATCGCTGAACAACGCCCGATCGCTCTCCGGCTGCTGCGCCACCAATTGGAGGTAGCGCGAGACACCTTCATTCTGCACCGCGAGGTTCTCGCTGTGTTCGAACACCAGGTAGATGAACACCCGCTGAATCGGCTGCAATTGCCGGTCGAAATCCGCAGCAATGCCTTGGGCCACCAGTTTCTGTGCCCGCAGATCGCCGGAAAAAGCTTTGGGAGAGTCGCGAAAGATCATTCGCGGGATTTGATCGAGCAACAGCACCAGGGCCAGCCAACCGTCGGGACGTTGCATCCACTCGGTCAATCCGCCGGCCAGTGCCTGCTCGGCCCAGTCCCCGAAGCGCGTCTGCGCTTCGAGGTCCTGGCTGGCGCGCTTGCCGAACCACAACTTGCCCTTCTGCGCCGCTACTTCGCTGGAAGATTCAGCCTCACCGAACCACCAATCGAGCAACGGCTGCCAGGGCGCGGTCATGGTTTATTCCTTGTGGTAAGCCGTGACGCGGGCGACTTCTTCTTTCGAACCGAGGAACACCGCTACGCGCTGGTGCAGGCCATCCGGTTGAATGTCGAGGATGCGCTGGTGACCGTCGGTGGACGCGCCGCCCGCTTGTTCCACCAGGAACGACATCGGGTTGGCTTCGTACATCAAACGCAGCTTGCCGGGCTTGGACGGCTCGCGGCTGTCGCGTGGATACATGAACAGACCGCCGCGGGTCAGGATGCGGTGCACGTCGGCGACCATTGCGGCAACCCAACGCATGTTGTAGTTCTTCTTCAACGGGCCTTCGTCGCCAGCCAGCAATTCGCTGACGTAGCGTTGTACCGGGGCTTCCCAGTGACGCTGGTTGGAGGCGTTGATGGCAAATTCCTGGGTCGCTTCAGGAATGGTGATGTTTTCGTGGGTCAGGACGAAGCTGCCCATTTCACGGTCCAGGGTAAAGCCTTTCACGCCGTCGCCCAGGGTCAGGATCAGCATGGTCTGTGGACCATAGATCGCGTAGCCGGCGGCCACTTGCTGGGTGCCTGGCTGCAGGAAGGCCTTTTCATTCAAAGGCTCGTTCTGGCTCAAGTATTCGTTCGGGCAACGCAGTACCGAGAAGATCGTGCCGACCGGGGCGTTGATGTCGATGTTCGACGAACCGTCCAGCGGGTCGAATACCAACAGGTAGGCGCCTTTCGGGTATTTGCCCGGGATCTGGTAGGCATTGTCCATTTCTTCGGACGCCATGCCGGCCAGGTGACCGCCCCATTCGTTGGCTTCGAGCAGGATTTCGTTGGAGATCACGTCGAGCTTCTTTTGCACTTCGCCCTGGACGTTTTCAGTGCCCATGCTGCCCAGAACACCACCCAGGGCGCCTTTGGACACGGCGTGGTTGATCTCCTTGCAGGCACGCGCCACCACTTCGATCAGGAAGCGCAGATCGGCAGGAGTGTTGTTGCTGCGGGTCTGCTCAATCAAATAGCGACTCAAGGTAACGCGGGACATGGACGGCTCCGGAGGAATGGGGGGGGCTAAAAACCCGCGCAGTTTAACGCGAGTCGGGGCGCATTTCCTCCTATCAGACGTGAACGGTCAAAGAGAGTTCATGCGCGGGGTTGAGCGTAGATTGAAACGGGCTGGATGTGGGACTGGGAACAGCGGCCATTCAGGCTTTTTTACCGACTGGGCGGGCGCTTTCGCTACAACTGGACCGCGTCCGCCCTGTGAGAGCGAGTCTGCTCGCTCTCACAGGGCGTGGAGGCAGGGCCTGGGCGCCATTTAAGACTACTCCAACGCCTTCCAGATCTCCGTGGCGTACTCGCGAATGGTCCGGTCGGACGAGAACCAGCCCATCCGCGCCGTGTTCAATACCGCCGAACGCCACCACTGGTCCGAGTCGTGCCAATGGGCTTCGACGCGCATTTGCGCATTCCAGTAGGAATCGAAGTCGGCGCAGACCAGGAAGCGGTCGTAATCCACCAGCGAATCGATCAGCCCGGTGTAACGGGACGGATCATCCGGGGAGAACACCCCGCCACGAATCGCTTGCAGCACATCGTTCAGGCGATGGGACGCAGCGATGTCCGGTACCGCGCTGAACTCATGGTTCTGTTTGCGCGCTTCGACCTGCTGCGCGCTGAGGCCGAAGATGAACATGTGCTCGGCACCGATGCGCTCGCACATTTCCACGTTGGCGCCGTCCAGTGTGCCGATAGTCAGAGCGCCGTTCAGGCCGAATTTCATGTTACTGGTGCCCGAAGCCTCGAACCCGGCAGTGGAGATCTGCTCGGACAAGTCCGCCGCCGGAATGATGCTCTCGGCCAGGCTGACGTTGTAATTGGGCAGGAACACCACCTTGAGCAGGCCGCGCACGGTCGGATCGTTGTTGACCACCCGGGCGATGTCGTTGGTCAGCTTGATGATCAGTTTGGCCTGGTGATAACTCGCGGCCGCCTTGCCAGCGAAGATTTTCACCCGCGGCACCCAGTCGATTTCCGGCTCGGCGCGAATCGCCTGGTACAGCGCCACGGTGTGCATCAGGTTGAGCAACTGGCGTTTGTATTCGTGGATCCGCTTGACCTGCACGTCGAACATCGCTGCCGGGTTGACCGCGACGCCCAAGCGCTCATGAATCAGGTAGGCCAACGCTTTCTTGCTGTGCAGCCGTTGCTCGGCGAAGGCTTTGCGGAAAGCGCTTTTCTCGGCGAACGGTTCAAGGCCGATCAAGCGTTCTTCCGGGTTATCCAGCAGCTCGGGGCCAAGGGAATCGACCAGCATCGAGGTCAGTTCGCTGTTGGCCTGGTACAGCCAGCGGCGGAAGGTAATGCCGTTGGTTTTGTTGTTGATGCGCTCCGGGTAAAGCTTGTACAGTTCGGAGAACACCGTCTTGCGCATCAGTTGCGTATGCAAACCGGATACACCGTTGACGCTGTGGGAACCGAGGAATGCCAGGTTACCCATGCGCACCCGCCGACCGTTGTCTTCCTCGATCAGCGACACCGCGCGCAACACGTCGAAATCGTGGATGCCTTTGGCCCTTAGCGAATCGATGTGCTGGGCGTTGATCAGGTAGATGATCTGCATGTGCCGCGGCAGCATGCGTTCCATCAGGCCGACCGGCCAGGTTTCCAGCGCTTCGGGCAGCAACGTGTGGTTGGTGTACGACAGCGTATCGACCGTGACCTGCCACGCCGCATCCCACGCCACGTCATAGACGTCGACCAGTTGCCGCATCAGCTCCGCCACGGCAATCGAGGGGTGGGTGTCGTTGAGCTGGATCGAGGCGTGATCGCCCAGGGTCAGCACCGAGGTGTGCATGTTGCGATGGCGGCGCAGCAAATCCTGCAGGGAGGCGGCGACGAAGAAATATTCCTGGCGCAGGCGCAATTCCTGGCCGGCCTCGGTGCTGTCCGCCGGGTACAACACGCGGGAGATACTCTCGGCCCGGGCGACTTCGGCCACGGCGCCCAGGTGGTCACCGGCGTTGAAACGCTCCAGGTGCAAATCTTCAATGGCCCGGGCGCGCCACAGGCGCAACGTGTTGACGCTTGCCCCGCGCCAGCCGACCACCGGCGTGTCGTAGGCAATTGCCCGCACCGTTTCTGCCGGCGACCAGACTTGCCGGGATTTGCCGGTGGTGTCGTCGATCAGGGTCTGGACGCTGCCACCGAAGCCGATGCTGTACACCACTTCCGGCCGCTCGAATTCCCACGGGTTGCCGAAATCCAGCCAGTGCTCGGTCTGCTCCTGCTGCCAGCCATCGACAATCGCCTGGCGGAACAATCCGTGCTCATAACGAATGCCGTAGCCATGACCGGCGATGCCGAGGGTCGACATGCTTTCCAGGAAGCACGCCGCCAGTCGCCCAAGGCCACCGTTGCCCAGGGCCGCATCGGGCTCCAGCAAACGGATGCGCTCAAGGTCGACACCGAGTTCGGTCAACGCCTCGCGGGCCACGTCGAGCAGGCCGAGGTTGCTCAGGCTGTCGAACAGCAGCCGGCCGATGAGAAATTCCAGGGAAAGGTAATAAACGCGCTTCTGGCCCTTGCGGTAGATCTGCCGCGTATGGTCCATCCAGTGCTCGACCATATGGTCCCGCGCCGCCAGGGCGATGGCCTCGAACCAGTCATGGTCGAAGGCGTGATCCGGGTCTTTGCCCACTGCATAAGTGAGTTTGGTCAAGACGGCGTCGCGGAATGCGGCCACCTCTGCTTCGCGAACAAGTGGTTCTTGAGTCATCGATAGGACCTCGAGCGAGCTTGGAGTTGTCTGAGCCTAGACGGTCTGACAGGCGGTAGAGGCTCTGGTTCGGCAGTTTTTCCCTTGATTGCGAGCTGGATCGACATTGCCTTGTCGCGTCCTCGAATGAATGCAGGGGCCGTGCCGATTTTCGGGTAGTTTGCGCCGCCGATGAAAAAATCTGGCGAAAGGTTGTTCAAAAATCCACCAGTCCCGGTATGATCGCGCGCCCTGATGCACACGCTGGTAACAACCGATGATGAAGCCGAACCTGATCGCCGCCGCGGAGATCGACCGCCTCGATACCTGGGCCAAATATTCTGCCCCGATGTGCGGCTCGTGCATGTCCAGCTGCTGCACCTTGCCTGTCGAGGTCAAGATCAAGGACCTGATCCGCATTGGCGTGGTCGATGAGTTCGAGTTGGGCGATCCGCCGAAGAACATTGCCAAGCGCCTGCAAAAGGAAGGGCTGGTCGAACGCTTCAACCAGAAATCAGGCATCTTCACCCTCCAGCGCATGAGCAACAACGATTGCCTGTACCTGGATCGTAAGAGCCGTCTGTGCACTATTTATGAAAAGCGCCCGGATACTTGCCGCAACCACCCGAAAATCGGCCCACGGCCGGGGTATTGCGCGTACAAGCCCAAGGAAGTCGAACGTGATCGGACTTCGCGGTCGATCGAGCGGTTCTGACAGTCCCTGAGATTTCGGCGGCTGATCGACCGCTTTCGCTGGCAAGCCAGCTCCTACAGTGTGTACGACTCAAAAACCGTGTAGGAGCTGGCTTGCCAGCGAAGAGGCCCGCACAAACACCACACAAACCGCAGACAAACAAAAACGCCCCCGGCCTTTCGACCGGGGGCGTTTTCGTTAAGCCAGGCTAAATCTTAGGCCTTGGCTTTCTTGGCAGCGCGGGTACGCTCGCTTTCGTCAAGAATTTTCTTACGCAGGCGAATCGACTTTGGAGTCACTTCGCACAATTCATCGTCCTGGATGAATTCCAGAGCCTGTTCCAGGGTGAAGCGAACAGGTGGAACCAGGGCGATGGTTTCGTCTTTACCCGAAGCACGCATGTTGTCGAGCTTCTTGCCCTTGGTAGGGTTGACGCCCAGGTCGTTGTCACGGCTGTTCAGACCAACGATCTGACCGTTGTAGATTTCCTGACCGTGTTCTACGAACAACTTGCCACGCGCCTGCAGGGTTTCCAGGGAGTAGGTCAGTGCCTTGCCGGTTTCAACCGACACCAGAACGCCGTTCTGACGGCCGGACATGTCGCCCGACTTCATCACGTCGTAACGGTCGAAGATCGAGGTCAGGATGCCAGCACCGTTGGTCAGGGTCAGGAACTGGTTACGGAAACCAATCAGACCACGAGCAGGGATGTTGTATTCCAGACGTACACGGCCCTTGCCATCCGGCACCATGTTGGTCAGGTCGCCCTTACGCAGGCCCATCTCTTCCATCACCTTGCCCTGAGATTCTTCCGGCAGGTCGATGGTGACGTTTTCGAACGGTTCGTGCTTCACGCCGTCAACCAGGCGGATGATCACTTCCGGACGGCCTACAGCCATTTCGAAGCCTTCGCGACGCATGGTTTCGATCAGTACCGAGAGGTGCAGCTCACCACGGCCGGAAACCTTGAACTTGTCAGCCGAGTCGCCTTCTTCAACGCGCAGTGCAACGTTGTACAGCAGCTCTTTGTCCAGACGTTCCTTGATGTTACGGGAAGTCACGAACTTGCCTTCTTTACCGCAGAATGGCGAGTCGTTTACCTGGAAGGTCATGGAAACGGTTGGCTCGTCGACGGTCAACGGCTTCATCGCTTCAACGGTGTCCGGGTGGCACAGGGTGTCGGAGATGAACAGCGAGTCCATGCCGCTGATGCACACGATGTCGCCAGCCGCAGCTTCTTCAACGTCTACACGGTGCAGACCGTGGTGACCCATCAGCTTCAGGATACGACCGTTACGCTTCTTGCCATCGGCGCCGATAGCGACAACCGGGGTGTTCGGCTTGACGCGACCACGCGCGATACGGCCAACACCGATAACACCCAGGAAGCTGTTGTAGTCCAGTGCGGAGATCTGCATCTGGAACGGACCGTCACGGTCAACAGCCGGCGCCGGTACGTTGTCGACGATCGACTGGTACAGCGGGGTCATGTCTTCAGCCATTTCGGTGTGGTCCAGACCGGCAATACCGTTCAGGGCCGAGGCGTAGACGACTTTGAAGTCCAGCTGCTCTTCGGTGGCACCCAGGTTGTCGAACAGGTCGAAGATCTGGTCCAGAACCCAGTCCGGACGCGCGCCTGGGCGGTCAACCTTGTTGATGCACACGATCGGACGCAGGCCGGCTTCGAAGGCCTTCTTGGTCACGAAACGGGTTTGCGGCATAGGGCCGTCTTGAGCGTCAACCAGCAGCAGAACGGAGTCGACCATCGACATTACGCGTTCAACTTCGCCGCCGAAGTCGGCGTGGCCCGGGGTGTCCACGATGTTGATGTGGTAGCCGTTCCAGTTGATGGCGGTGTTTTTCGCCAGAATGGTAATACCGCGCTCTTTTTCCTGGTCGTTGGAGTCCATCACGCGCTCGTCGTTGAGCTCGTTGCGCTCCAGGGTGCCGGATTGACGCAGGAGTTTGTCAACCAGGGTGGTCTTACCATGGTCAACGTGGGCAATGATGGCGATGTTGCGTAGATTTTCGATCACTTGTGTATCTCGATCAGAGGATTCGGTGTGCTGACAAGTCTTGGCAGCGATTAACAGTAGCGTCCGTGAAAGCCGTTACAGCTTGACGGTGGCGTCGGGGGGCCGGTGACGCAGGCCACAGGCAAACAGCCCCGGGCACTTAGCTCGGTCGATAAACGCGCACATTGGCATGCCCCTCACTGAGCAAATGGTGGGCATGCAGGCGACTCATCACGCCTTTGTCGCAATACAACAGGTACTGGCGAGTAGGGTCCAGTTCCTTGAAACGAGCGTTCACTGCATAAAACGGCATCGTTTGTACCTCGATGCCAGCCAGGTCCAGCGGGTCGTCTTCAGCGGCATCCGGGTGACGGATGTCGATGACGATCTGACCGGCCAGCGCCTCGCTGACTTCTTCAATTTGTACATCCTGGCCCAGTTCATCGATCACCCGATCGATCGGCACCAGTTTGGCGTTTTCGAGCGCACGCTCGAGCACCGCCATGTCGAATTCTTTCTCTTCGTGCTCGACGCGATAGCGCTTGGCGGCGGTCTTCGGGTTGACCGAGATGACCCCGCAGTACTCCGGCATGTGCCGGGCGAAATCGGCGGTGCCGATTTCGTTGGCCGTGTCGATGATGTCCTGCTTGTGCGCGACGATCAGTGGGCGCAGGACCAGCTTGTCGGTCACGCAGTCGATCACCGACAGGTTCGGCAGCGTCTGGCTCGACACCTGGGAGATCGCCTCACCGGTGACCAGC
This sequence comes from Pseudomonas sp. NFX15, assembly GCF_049132105.1. Classification (NCBI taxonomy): domain Bacteria; kingdom Pseudomonadati; phylum Pseudomonadota; class Gammaproteobacteria; order Pseudomonadales; family Pseudomonadaceae; genus Pseudomonas; species Pseudomonas sp. NFX15. The sequence goes on along the minus strand of NZ_JAFMPV010000009.1, from coordinate 133,545 downwards.
GCGTCGATGTGCAGTCGATCGGCAATTTGTGACGAAGCGCGCAACATCATACGCTTCAATACTACGCCCATATGACTGTTATCGACTTTGCCGAGGATTTCGCCGAGCACTTCTTCGAACGGCACACTGACAAATAGCACGCGTTGGGAGCTGCCGTACTTCTTCCAGATGAAATGCGCGACTTCCATGACGCCCAGTTCGTGGGCCCGTCCGCCCAGGTTAAAGAAGCAGAAATGCGCCATCAGGCCGCGGCGCATGATCTGGTACGCCGCCACGGTGGAGTCGAAACCACCGGACATCAGCACCAGCGTCTGCTCCAGCGCGCCCAACGGATAACCGCCGATACCGTTGTGCTGGCTGTGGATCACAAACAACCGTTGGTCGCGAACTTCGATGCGCACTTCGATTTCCGGGTTTTTCAGGTCGATCCCGGCAGCACCGCACTGACGGCGCAGCTGGCTGCCGACATATTTTTCGATGTCGATCGAGCTGAACGGGTGTTTGCCGGCGCGCTTGCAACGCACCGAAAAGATCTTCCCGGCCAGGGCATCGCCGTAGTGCTGCTTGCACTTTTCAACGATGTCGTCGAAGTCGCCCAGCGGGTACTCGTCGATTTGCAGGAAGTGCGCGACGCCCGGCATGCAGCTCAGGCGCTCGCCCATCTCCTTCAGGGCCTTGGGGTCGCTGACGCGGGTTTCCAGCTCGAGGTTGTCCCACACGCCGTTCACCACCACAGCCGGGTCCAGATCGCGGAGCACGGCACGGATGTTCTTGGCCAATTGGCGGATGAAACGCATCCGTACCGGGCGGCTCTTGATGGTGATCTCGGGGAAGACTTTTACGATTAATTTCATGGAAACAGCGCGCACGAGGCCTGCCGAAAAAGGGGGGCGCGGATTATAGCGGAAATTGCTCAAGGTTTAACCAGTTAATGTGCAGAAGGTTTTGCACGCACCAAAACGGGTCATTTATTGGAAATGACGCCACATTACGGGGCGGTATTTTCTGCTTTAAAGTGCATTTATGGCTAATAAGCGTGTTTTTGGGGCAAAAAACCCATGGTGGGGCACTGGCATGCAATTTGCTCCCTTGTGAGGCAGGTTGCCTTGGCAGAGTATTCGCGCCGGCATCACCCACTTTCCAAGGGCTATCCATTACTAAGCCCGAAGCCACCCGGAGGACACTATGTCGAAGTCGGTTCAACTCATCAAAGATCATGACGTCAAATGGATTGATCTGCGCTTCACGGACACCAAAGGCACTCAGCACCACGTGACCATGCCGGCTCGCGATGCGCTGGATGACGACTTCTTCGAAGTCGGCAAAATGTTCGACGGTTCGTCCATTGCTGGCTGGAAAGGCATCGAAGCCTCCGACATGATCCTGATGCCGGACGACTCCACCGCCGTGCTGGACCCGTTCACCGAAGAGCCGACCCTGATCCTGGTCTGCGACATCATCGAACCTTCGAGCATGCAAGGCTACGACCGCGACCCACGTGCGATCGCCCGTCGTGCTGAAGAACACCTGAAAGCCACCGGTATCGGTGACACCGTGTTCGCGGGTCCAGAGCCAGAGTTCTTCATCTTCGACCAAGTGAAGTTCAAGTCCGACATTTCCGGCTCCATGTTCAAGATCTACTCCGAACAAGGTTCGTGGATGTCCGACCAGGACATCGAAGGCGGCAACAAAGGTCACCGTCCAGGCGTCAAAGGCGGCTATTTCCCGGTTCCGCCGTTCGACCACGACCACGAAATCCGTACCTCCATGTGCAACGCACTGGAAGAAATGGGCCTGACCGTTGAAGTTCACCACCACGAAGTGGCGACTGCCGGCCAGAACGAAATCGGCGTCAAGTTCAACACCCTGGTGAAGAAAGCCGACGAAACCCAAACCCTGAAGTACGTCGTGCACAACGTTGCTGACGCCTACGGCCGTACCGCGACCTTCATGCCTAAGCCTCTGTACGGCGACAACGGCTCGGGTATGCACGTACACATGTCCATCTGGAAAGATGGCAAGAACACCTTCGCAGGTGAAGGTTATGCCGGCCTGTCCGACACCGCCCTGTACTTCATCGGCGGTATCATCAAGCACGGTAAGGCCCTGAACGGCTTCACCAACCCGGCTACCAACTCCTACAAGCGTCTGGTACCAGGCTTCGAAGCGCCGGTAATGCTGGCCTACTCGGCTCGTAACCGTTCTGCTTCGATCCGTATTCCTTACGTGTCGAGCCCGAAAGCCCGCCGTATCGAAGCACGCTTCCCGGACCCGGCTGCCAACCCGTACCTGGCTTTCGCCGCACTGTTGATGGCTGGCCTGGACGGCATCCAGAACAAGATCCACCCTGGCGACGCCGCTGACAAAAACCTGTACGACCTGCCGCCTGAAGAGGCGAAAGAGATCCCACAAGTTTGCGGCAGCCTGAAAGAAGCCCTGGAAGAGCTGGACAAAGGTCGTGCGTTCCTGACCAAAGGCGGCGTCTTCAGCGACGACTTCATCGACGCTTACATCGCCCTGAAAAGCGAAGAAGAAATCAAGGTACGTACCTTCGTACACCCACTGGAATACGAGCTGTACTACAGCTGCTAATCCGGTAGCGCCTGCGCAAGCGGCGTGACAAAAAGGTCTCCTTCGGGAGGCCTTTTTTATTGTCTTGAAAACACTATAAAACCTTGTAGGAGCTGGCTTGCCAGCGAATGCGTCGACACATACAACACTACTGTGTCAGACCAACCGCTTTCGCTGGCAAGCCAGCTCCTACAGGGGGCTTCAATTACGCCCGAATGTTACCTGCTTGGGTCAAACACCCAGCCTGACCTATGCTGCAACCCATCGCTTTCGTTTCCGGTCGATTCCATGGGTCGTGGTTTTCTCTTCATCCTGCTGCTGATCGTTCTGCCCGCCACGGCGCAGATCTACAAGTACACCGATGCCAACGGCGCCACAGCGTATAGCAATCAACCACCTGACGGCGTCAGCGCCCAACCGGTCGAGCTGCCGCCCCTCAACAGCGTCGAGCGACAGCCGCCCGCCGATGCTGATCCAGCGAGCGAACCACCCCGCCAAGGCCAGCCGCCCAAAGCCTATGAAGTGCTGACGCTAACAGGCCTGCCCACCACAGAAAACCTGCGCGCCAACAACGGCTCGTTCATCGTCAACGTGCAGATCGAACCAGGCCTGCAAGACCAGCATCTGCTGCGGCTGGTGCTGGACGATCAGCCCTACGGCCAGCCTGGCAACGTGCCGACCCTGCAACTGGTGAATATCGATCGCGGCGAGCATCGCCTCGCCGTTCAAGTCATCGAGGGTGAAAAGGTTGTGCAGCAAAGCCCCACCGTGAACATCATCGTCCAACGAGTGCACAAGCCGTGAAGGCCTGGCTGCTGATTGCCAGCCTTATTGCCCATTCCGTCTTGGCGCAGGCCGACACGGGCGCCAACCCCGCTTCTGCCCTGTCGGTGATTGCCGAAAACCCAATAGAAGAACCCGCACTGTTCCACTACGACGTGTTGCGTATCCTGGTCCCGGAACCCGATGCAACTATCCGCAGCAATGCAGGAGAAGTCATTGTCAGCGCCACCCATGAGCCTGCCCTGCAACCTGGTCACCGCTACCGCTTGCTGCTCGACGGCCAGCCCACTGCAGAACCCGGCACGAGCCCGGTGTTCCCGTTGAGCAACATTGATCGCGGCAGCCACACCCTGTCGGTGGAAATCCTCGACGAACAGGGGCGCATCGTCGAACGCACGGCTAGCCAACCTTTCCACATGCAGCGTACCTCGCTCAGCCAGAAACGCCGGATCAAACCTTGCGCCCTCGAAGACTACGGCCAGCGACCGGAATGCCCGCTCAGCGATAAACCCGCCGAAGAAAAAAACCCTTTCCAGCGACTTTTCTAACCTTGTATAGGTTTGCGCCCTATATTGGTGCAAATGCTTGCACCCTACTCACATTGCAACCCATTTTGGTTCGAAACTACCCGCGAAAGCTGGCAGAACGCCACGCAATCGAGCGTTAAACGCCCGTTTCAGGCTTTCGGCGCTTCTTTTCGGAGCCTTGGTTTGGTTTTTGCATTTTCCGCAGCAACGCTTGTTTCTTGCGCACGCTGCGCCCTAAAAGAGGTCCCGATGACCATTAGCGACGCACTCCACCGTTTGCTACTCGACAACCTCACCACTGCCACCATCCTGCTCGACGCCGAATTGCGCCTCGAGTACATGAACCCGGCGGCGGAGATGCTGCTGGCTATCAGCGGTCAGCGCAGCCACGGGCAATTCATCAGCGAATTGTTTACCGAATCCACCGAGGCGCTGAATTCGTTGCGCCAAGCCGTCGAACAAGCACACCCGTTCACCAAGCGCGAAGCCATGCTCACCGCCCTCACCGGCCAGACCCTGACCGTGGATTACGCGGTCACGCCGATCCTCAGCAATGGCGACACCCTGCTGCTGCTCGAAGTCCACCCCCGCGATCGCCTGCTGCGCATTACCAAGGAAGAAGCACAGTTGTCGAAGCAGGAAACCAGCAAGATGCTGGTGCGCGGCCTGGCCCATGAAATCAAGAACCCGTTGGGTGGCATTCGCGGCGCGGCTCAATTGCTCGCCCGGGAGCTGCCGGAAGAAAGCCTGCGCGACTACACCAACGTCATCATCGAAGAAGCCGACCGCCTGCGTAACCTCGTGGACCGCATGCTCGGCTCCAACAAGTTGCCGTCGCTGGCCCTGTGCAATGTCCACGAAGTGCTGGAGCGTGTTTGCCAACTGGTCGAGGCCGAAAGCCAGGGTTGCATCACCTTGGTGCGCGATTACGACCCGAGCATTCCCGATGTCTTGATCGACCGTGAGCAAATGATCCAGGCGGTGCTGAACATTGTGCGCAACGCGATGCAAGCCATCAGCAGCCAGAACGAACTGCGCCTGGGCCGCATCAGTCTGCGCACCCGCGCCATGCGCCAGTTCACCATCGGCCACGTGCGCCATCGCCTGGTGACCAAGATCGAAATCATCGACAACGGCCCGGGCATCCCTGCGGAACTTCAGGAAACCATTTTCTTTCCCATGGTCAGCGGTCGTCCGGACGGCACCGGGCTGGGCCTGGCCATCACCCAGAACATCATCAGCCAGCACCAGGGCCTGATCGAATGTGACAGCCACCCCGGCCACACCACTTTCTCGATCTTTCTGCCACTGGAACAAGGAGCCACATCGACATGAGCCGTAGTGAAACCGTGTGGATCGTCGATGACGACCGTTCAATCCGTTGGGTCCTGGAAAAAGCCCTGCAGCAGGAAGGCATGACCACGCAAAGCTTCGACAGCGCCGATGGCGTGATGAGCCGCCTGGCGCGCCAGCAGCCGGATGTGATCATCTCCGACATCCGCATGCCCGGCGCCAGTGGCCTTGACCTTCTGGCGCGGATTCGCGAGCAGCATCCACGGTTGCCGGTCATCATCATGACCGCTCATTCCGACCTGGACAGCGCTGTCGCCTCCTATCAGGGCGGCGCCTTCGAATACCTGCCCAAGCCATTCGATGTCGATGAAGCGGTGTCCCTGGTCAAGCGCGCCAACCAGCACGCCCAGGAACAGCAAGGCATGGAAGTCGCCCCGACACTGACCCGCACCCCGGAAATCATCGGCGAAGCACCGGCGATGCAGGAAGTGTTTCGCGCCATCGGCCGCTTGAGCCACTCCAACATCACCGTACTGATCAACGGCGAATCCGGCACCGGCAAGGAGCTGGTGGCTCATGCCCTGCACCGCCACAGCCCGCGGGCGGCGTCACCGTTCATTGCGCTGAACATGGCGGCAATCCCCAAGGACCTGATGGAGTCCGAACTGTTCGGCCATGAGAAAGGGGCGTTCACCGGCGCGGCCAACCTGCGTCGCGGGCGCTTCGAACAAGCGGACGGCGGCACGTTGTTCCTCGATGAAATCGGCGACATGCCGGCCGACACTCAGACCCGCTTGCTTCGCGTGCTGGCCGATGGCGAGTTCTACCGCGTCGGCGGACACGTGCCGGTCAAGGTCGATGTGCGCATCATCGCCGCGACCCACCAGAACCTGGAAACCCTGGTGCATGCCGGCAAGTTCCGTGAGGACTTGTTCCACCGCCTCAACGTGATCCGCATCCACATCCCGCGCCTGTCGGACCGTCGCGAAGACATCCCGACCCTGGCCAAGCACTTCCTCAGCCGCGCTGCCCAGGAACTGGCGGTCGAGCCGAAGCTGCTCAAGAGCGAAACCGAGGAATACCTGAAGAACCTGCCGTGGCCCGGTAACGTGCGCCAGCTGGAAAACACCTGCCGCTGGATCACCGTGATGGCGTCGGGTCGCGAAGTGCACATCGGCGACCTGCCGCCGGAGCTGCTGAGCCTGCCGCAGGACTCTGCACCGGTCACCAACTGGGAACAGGCCTTGCGCCAGTGGGCCGACCAGGCGCTGTCTCGCGGCCAGTCGAGCCTGCTCGACAGCGCCGTGCCGGCTTTCGAGCGGATCATGATCGAGACCGCCCTCAAGCACACCGCCGGCCGCCGCCGCGATGCCGCCGTCTTGCTGGGCTGGGGGCGTAATACCCTGACCCGCAAGATCAAGGAATTGGGAATGAAAGTGGATGGCGGGGATGAGGATGAAGGGGATGAGGGCTGATTGATCGGCCTTTAATTCATGCAGTGCTGAAAGTTAGGTCCAATCGCGAGCAGGCTCGCTCCTACACGTGAGCCTGCTCGCGATGCTTTCAGGGCCATCAGTGCACCGACTGAATGCACCGTGAACCGCAATCGCGCACGACACCTGATCCACCCTCCCGCCTTCAACCGCCAGAAAAACCAGACTGCAGAAGCACGAAAGCCCCGTTCTCCGGGGCTTTCAGCGTTTTTATGCGCTTATTTGTTTCGCAATATTAAAACCTGGCACGCCCCCTGCAATAACCCTTTCAGGTGAATCAGTTCACCTACCCAGTTTCGGGGACCTTGGTACAGGCAGGCCGGGGATTCCCCTCTTTACACCGGGCTCACACCGCACCCGCGACGAGCCCACAGTTTTGGGGCCCTTGATACAGGCAGGTCAGGGGTTCCTTCTTTACACCAGGCTCACACCGCACTCGCGACGAGCCTCACGTTTTGGGGACCTTGGTACAGGCAGGCCGGGGATTCCCTCTTTTATTGCTCCCGCAGATGGATCTCCAGCCGCCAGCGGTCATCAACCTCGCGACCGGCCCACTCGCCCTGCAACGGCCGGGCCGCCACCAGCGTCAGCAACAACCCCCCATCACTCAAGCGCACTCGCCAGTTAACGTCCTTGTCGGCGAGCTTGAGCTGGCCTTTCTGCGCCTTGCCCTCGGCGCCAAACAGCAGCGCGACACTGCCCTGGACGATTTCACCATGGACCTTGGGTTCGTTGTTGAACCACACCACCAGGCCGTCACTCGTCACTTCAACCTGCTGCAACTGGCTGGGATCCGGCGTGGTCAGGCGGCCAATCATTAGCCCGACCATCACCCCGACAATCGCCAGCGACCCCATCACCCGCAGGAATAGTGTCGAACGCACGCCTGCAGGCGGCGTAGAATGCGCGTCATCTTTACCTTCGGAGCCGTGCATGTTTCACGTCATCCTTTTCCAACCAGAAATTCCGCCGAATACCGGCAACGTTATCAGGCTGTGCGCCAACAGTGGCTGCCACCTGCATTTGATCGAGCCGCTGGGCTTCGAGATGGACGACAAGCGCCTGCGCCGGGCCGGCCTCGATTACCACGAGTACGCCACCCTGCAGCGCCATGCCGACCTCGCCAGTTGCCTGGAGAGCCTCGGCCATCCACGAGTGTTCGCGTTCACCACCAAGGGTTCGCGGCCGTTCCACGATGCCAGCTTCGTCGAAGGTGACGCGTTTATCTTCGGCCCGGAAAGCCGCGGCTTGCCGGCCGAAGTGCTCGACGCCCTGCCCGCCGAGCAACGCCTTCGCCTGCCGATGCGCGAGGGCTGCCGCAGCCTGAACCTGTCGAACACCGTGGCGGTGGCCGTGTACGAAGCCTGGCGACAGAACGACTTCAAATAACCCCCACACCCCTGTAGGAGCTGGCTTGCCAGCGAAAGCGGAGTAACAGACAACATCGATGTTGAATGTTACGACCCCTTCGCTGGCAAACCAGCTCCTACAAAGGTATGCGCCATGAAAAAAGCGCCTGTTACGGCGCTTTTTTCATATCTGCATAAACCGTTTATTGAACGGTTGGCGTCTCGCCAGCAGCCTGCATGCGTTGCAGCTCTTGCGCGTACAGCGCATCGAAGTTCACCGGTGCCAGCATCAGTGCCGGGAACGAGCCACGGGTCACCAGGCTGTCCAGGGTTTCGCGAGCGTACGGGAACAGGATGTTCGGGCAGAACGCGCCCAGGGTGTGGCTCATCGAAGCGTCGTCGAGGTTCTTGATCAGGAAGATACCGGCCTGCTGCACTTCAGCGATGAACGCCACTTCGTCACCGTTCTTTACGGTGACCGACAGGGTCAGCACAACTTCATGGAAGTCAGCTTCCAGTGCCTTTTGACGGGTATTCAGATCCAGGGCGACGCTCGGCTCCCACTGCTGGCGGAAGATCGCCGGGCTTTTCGGAGCTTCGAAGGACAGGTCACGCACATAAATGCGCTGCAAGGAGAATTGCGGTGCAGTTTCTTCTTCGTTCGCAGCAGTGTTCTGTTGGTCAGTCATCGCAGATCCTTCTTGATCCAGGGTTCTTTTAGGTTTGCTTGTTTTGGGTATTTGCCGTCAGGCCTTGAGCAGTGCGTCGAGCTTGCCGGCGCGCTCCAGGGCGAACAAATCATCACAACCGCCCACGTGGGTGCTGCCGATCCAGATTTGCGGCACAGACGTACGCCCGGCCTTCTGGGCCATCGCAGCGCGCACCTGCGGCTTGCCATCGACCTTGATCTCTTCGAAGGCCACGCCTTTGCTCGTGAGCAGGTGCTTGGCCCGCGAACAATAACCGCAGTAATCGCTGGAATAGACGACGACGTTACTCATATCACTTCACCAGCGGCAGATTGTCGGCTTTCCAGCTGGAGATACCGCCGGACAGCTTGGCGGCGGTGAAGCCGGATTTCATCAGTTCACGGGCGTGGGTACCGGCGGTCTGGCCGAGGGCGTCGACCAGGATGATGGTCTTGGCCTTGTGCTTTTCCAGCTCACCGACGCGGGCAGCCAGTTTGTCCTGGGGAATGTTCAGCGCGCCGACAATGTGACCGGCGGCGAAATCCTTGGCCGGACGGATATCGACCACGATGCCGGCGTCCTTGTTGACCAGGCCGGTCAGTTCGCCAGTGCTCAGGCTACGGCCGCCGCCCTGCATCTGATAGGCAATCAGCAACGCCAGCAGTACGACGAAGATACCGACGAGAATGTAGTGGTTAGTGGCAAATTCAATCAGGTGAGCAACCATCGAAGGAGGTTCCAGGGCGTTAAAATGTCGGCCAGTATACACAGCCCCTATGGTGGGCCAAACCCCGTCCGGCGGTGACGTGGCAGGAACTTCGCATTAAACTGCGACTCCCTTTTTTCATTACCCCTTTTACCTCAGCCACGAGTGGATTCCATGACTACCACGCCTAAACCTTTGGTCCTGATGATTCTCGACGGCTTCGGTCACAGCGACAACCCCGAATCCAACGCCGTATTCGCCGCGAAGAAGCCGGTGTTGGACCGTTTGTGGGCCACGGTGCCGAACGGTCTGATCTCGGGCAGCGGCATGGACGTCGGCCTGCCGGATGGCCAGATGGGCAACTCCGAAGTCGGCCACATGAACCTCGGCGCCGGTCGTGTGGTGTATCAGGACTTCACTCGTGTGACCAAATCGATCCGCGACGGCGAGTTCTTCGAGAACCCGACCCTCTGCGCTGCCGTGGACAAAGCGGTTGCCGCTGGCAAAGCCGTGCACTTCATGGGCTTGCTGTCCGATGGCGGCGTGCACAGCCACCAGGACCACCTGGTCGCCATGGCCGAACTGGCCTTCAAGCGCGGCGCCCAGAATATCTACCTGCACGCCTTCCTCGACGGCCGCGACACGCCGCCAAAAAGCGCTCAATCGTCGATCGAACTGCTCGACACGACGTTCCAGGCCCTGGGCAAAGGCCGAATCGCCAGCATCGTCGGCCGCTACTTCGCCATGGACCGCGACAACCGTTGGGACCGCGTATCCCAGGCTTACAACCTGATTGTCGACGGCCATGGCGAGTTCAACGCCGCCACCGCCCAGGAAGGTCTCGAAGCTGCCTACGCTCGCGGCGAAAGCGACGAATTCGTCAAAGCCACCTCCATCGGCGAGCCGGTGAAAGTCGAAGACGGCGATGCCGTGGTGTTCATGAACTTCCGCGCCGACCGCGCCCGCGAGCTGACCCGCGTGTTCGTCGAAGACAACTTCAGCGAGTTCGAACGCGCCCGCCAGCCGAAACTGGCCGGCTTCGTCATGCTGACCCAATACGCCGCGAGCATCCCTGCGCCATCGGCTTTCGCCGCCGGCAGCCTGGAAAACGTGCTGGGCGACTACCTGGCGAAAAACGGCAAGACCCAGCTGCGCATCGCCGAAACCGAGAAATACGCCCACGTGACCTTCTTCTTCTCCGGCGGCCGTGAAGAGCCGTTCCCAGGCGAAGAACGCATCCTGATTCCGTCGCCGAAAGTCGCCACCTATGACTTGCAGCCGGAAATGAGCGCGCCGCAAGTCACCGACCGCATCGTCGAGGCCATCGAAAACCAGCGTTACGACGTGATCGTAGTCAACTACGCCAACGGCGACATGGTCGGCCACAGCGGCGTGTTCGAAGCGGCGGTCAAGGCCGTCGAGTGCCTGGACCTGTGCGTCGGCCGCATCGTCGATGCCCTGGAAAAGGTCGGCGGCGAAGCGCTGATCACCGCGGACCACGGTAACGTCGAGCAAATGGCCGATGAATCCACCGGTCAGGCGCACACCGCACACACCACTGAGCCGGTGCCGTTCATTTATGTCGGCAAGCGTGATCTGAAGGTCCGCGAAGGCGGCGTGCTGGCGGATGTCGCGCCGACCATGCTCAAGCTGCTGGGCCTGGAGCAACCCGCGGAAATGACCGGGACGTCGATCCTGGTCTGACCGGACTTCAAAAACGCTGCAAAACCTGTAGGCGCGAGCCTGCTCGCGATAGCAATCTGACATACAACATCCCTGTTGAATGTACCGACGCAATCGCGAGCAGCCTCGCTCCTACATGGGTTTTCGGCGTTTTTCGGTCCAGTTATCACACAGTCAGAAATGGGCATTTTTTTTGCCGTCCATGGCGGGCATACTAGGCCGTCCCTTTCCCTGGTGCCGCCCGCCCCTATGCTTCGCGTCCTGATAGCCCTAGCCCTGACATGCCTGCTGCAACCGGCGTTTGCCGACGAGCGCGCAGACACCCAACAACAGTTGGACGCCACGCGTCAGGACATTGCCGAGCTGAAGAAACTGCTGGGCAAGCTGCAGGAAGAAAAGTCCGGCGTGCAAAAAGACCTCAAGGGCACCGAAACCGAGATGGGCAAGCTCGAGAAGCAGGTCGACGCCCTGCAAAAAGAGCTGAAGAAAAGCGAATCCGAGCTACAGCGCCTCGATACAGAGAAAAAAAAACTCCAGAGCGCGCGCACTGAACAGCAACAACTGATCGCCATGCAGGCCCGAGCGGCCTACCAGAATGGTCGTCAGGAATACCTCAAGCTGCTGCTCAACCAGCAGAATCCGGAAAAATTCGCCCGCACCCTCACCTATTACGACTACCTGAGCCAGGCCCGACTGGAGCAGTTGAAGAACTTCAACGAAACCCTGCGCCAACTGAGCAATGTCGAAAAAGACATCTCGATGCAACAGGCGCAATTGCTGGTGCAGCAAAGCAGCCTCGACAGCCAACGCGGCGAACTCGAAAAAGTCCGCCAGGAGCGTCAGAAAGTCCTGGCCAAGCTCAATGACGATGTAAAGGCTCGTGACCAGAAACTGGCGGCGCGCGAGCAGGATCAAGCAGACCTGTCTAAAGTCCTTAAAACCATTGAAGAAACGCTGGCCCGCCAGGCCCGTGAGGCAGAAGAAGCGCGGCAAAAAGCGCTGATTGCCCAGCAGGAAGCCGAAAAAAAGCGTTTACGTGAGGCCCAGGCGCAGGCAGATGCCAGCGATGACGCCCCACGCAAACCGGTCAAGTCGACCCCTGGCGCGCTGGTTTCCAGCGCCGGCGAGACCTTTGGCGGTCCGTTTGCATCAACCCGCGGCAAACTTCCCTGGCCTGTCGATGGTCGACTGTTGGCGCGCTTCGGTGAAAGCCGTGGCGACGATGCCCGGACCAAGTGGGACGGGGTGATGATCGGCGCATCTGCCGGCAGTGCGGTGCATGCCGTACACGGCGGTCGCGTGGTGTTCGCCGACTGGCTGCGCGGTGCCGGGCTGCTGGTGATTCTCGACCACGGCAACGGTTATTTGAGTTTGTACGGTCACAACCAGACGCTGCTCAAGTCTGCGGGTGACGTTGTAAAAGCCGGTGAGCCTATTTCCACGGTCGGTAACAGTGGCGGACAAGACACACCAGCGCTGTATTTCGCAATTCGTCAGCAGGGTCACCCGAGTGATCCGGCGCAATGGTGCCACGCGCAAGGATAGGCGTTGAGTCACCTACATTAGGAGTTCGTTCGACATGCTGCATTTGTCCCGCCTTACCTCGCTGGCCCTGACGATCGCTCTGGTGATCGGCGCGCCTCTGGCGTTTGCCGCTCAACCAGCCCCGGCGGTTGCGCCTGCGGGCACTGCTGCGACCACCAAGGCGCCACTGCCGCTGGAGGAATTGCGCACTTTTGCCGAGGTGATGGACCGGATCAAGGCCGCCTATGTCGAACCTGTGGACGACAAGACCCTGCTGGAAAACGCCATCAAGGGCATGCTCAGCAACCTTGACCCGCATTCGGCCTACCTGGGCCCCGAAGATTTCGCCGAGTTGCAGGAAAGCACCAGCGGTGAGTTCGGCGGCCTGGGCATCGAAGTCGGCGCCGAAGACGGCTTCATCAAGGTGGTGTCGCCCATCGATGACACCCCGGCCTCCAAGGCTGGCATCCAGGCCGGCGACTTCATCGTCAAGATCAACGGCCAGCCGACCCGCGGCCAGACCATGACCGAAGCCGTCGACAAGATGCGCGGCAAGATCGGCCAGAAAATCACCCTGACCCTGGTTCGCGATGGCGGTACGCCATTCGACGTGACCCTGGCCCGCGCCGTCATCCAGGTGAAGAGCGTGAAGAGCCAGTTGCTCGAGTCTGGCTACGGCTACATCCGCATCACCCAGTTCCAGGTCAAGACCGGCGAAGAGGTCTCCAAGGCCTTGGCCAAGCTGCGCAAGGACAACGGCAAGAAGCTCAAGGGCATCATTCTCGACCTGCGCAACAACCCGGGCGGCGTGTTGCAGGCCGCAGTGGAAGTGGTCGACCACTTCATCACCAAGGGCCTGATCGTTTACACCAAGGGCCGCATCGCCAACTCCGAACTGCGCTTCTCGGCCACCGGCAAGGACGAAAGCGAAGCCGTGCCAATGGTCGTGCTGATCAACGGCGGCAGCGCCTCGGCCTCGGAAATCGTCGCCGGCGCCTTGCAGGACCAGAAACGCGCCGTGCTGATGGGTACCACCAGCTTCGGCAAGGGCTCGGTACAAACCGTGTTGCCGCTGAATAACGATCGCGCCTTGAAGATCACCACGGCGTTGTACTTCACGCCGAACGGCCGCTCGATCCAGGCCCAGGGCATCGTGCCGGACATCGAAGTGCGCAAGGCCAAGATCACCAGCGAGCAGGACAGCGAGTACTTCAAGGAAGCCGACCTGCAAGGCCACCTCGGCAACGGCAACGGTGGCGTCGACAAACCGACCGGCTCCAGCGGCAAGGCCAAGCCAATGCCACAGGACGATGACTACCAACTGGCCCAGGCGCTGAGCCTGCTCAAAGGGCTGAGCATCACGTCCGGACGCTGAGATGTTTCTGCGGTTACTGATGGGTCTGCTGTGCTGCCTGGCGGGTGTTGTTCACGCAACCCCCGCCTCGCCCACTGCGCAAAAAGCCTACCTGACGCTGATCATCGATGACCTGGGGCAAAACCTGCCACGGGATCGCCGCGTGCTGGCCCTGCCAGGCCCGGTGACCACGGCAATCATGCCCGACACACCCAATGCCACCGAATTCGCCCGCGAGGCCCATCGCGCGGGCAAGATTGTCATCCTGCACATGCCCATGGACCCGGCCACCGGGCCGTTTGCCTGGCATCCCGAACTGCCCATCGAAGAACTCGAAAAGCGCCTGAACGCCGCGTTCAAAATGGTCCCTTACACCAGCGGCATCAACAACCACATGGGCAGTCGCATGACCGCACAACCGGTCGCCATGGCCTGGCTGATGGCGGAATTGCAGCAGCGACACAAATTCTTCGTCGACAGCCGCACCAGTGCCCAGACCGTGGCCGCCGCCCAAGCGCAGAAAATCGGCCTGGCGAGTGTTTCGCGAGATGTGTTCCTGGATGACGAGCGTACCGAAGCGGCAATTTTCACCCAGCTACAGACGGCCATCAGCCTGGCACACAAGCAGGGGTCGGCGGTGATGATCGGGCATCCGTATCCACAGACGCTAGCGGTGCTGGAACGCGAATTGCCCAAGCTCAAGTCCCAGGGTATCGAGTGGATTGATATCAAGCAGATGATCAGCGTGCGCGGCAATCGGGCGACGGCGGCACATGGCAAGGATGGGGTGTACCGCTAGTTTGCTGCCGGCCCTTGTAGGAGCCGGTTTGCCGGCGAAGCTTTTTCGAAAATTGCACTGTCTGTAAGGCCGCCTTCGCTGGCAAGCCAGCGCCTACAGTCAGCGTTTACAACACGGGATGGCGTTAGAGATATCGCGCCATGATCTCGTCCACGTGGCCTTCCTTGCGCAGTTGATCGAGCGCGGCCTGGAGCTTGGCGACGATCTCGTCCGGCACTTCCTTGTTCAATGCCAGGTACAGCTCGGCACTGTTGAAGCGCAACACGGTTTTCAAGCCGTTGACGCCTTCCTGCCGTGCCAGGTAGCGCCCGGCCGGATCACCGGTGGCCCACAGGTCGATCTGGCCGTTGACCAGTTTTTTTGCATTGTCCTGATCGCGCAGCACGACGATTGGATTGAGGCCCTGCTTGGCCAGCGTCTCGGCAATCGCATCGCCTTTGTAGGCGCCGATCTTGAACTTGCGCGCGTCGTCCAGGGTTTGCAGGGTGATCTTGCTGTCAGCCTTGGCCAGCATGATCCAGTCATCCGGGCCGATAGGGCCGACCCACTTGAACAGCTTTTCGCGGTCCGGCAGCCGCGCCATGACAAACACACCGTAACCGGGCTTTTCCAGGGTGAGCTTGTAGATTCGCTCCCAGGGGAAACGCAGCGTCAGGCTGTAGGTGATGTTGGCGCGCTTGAACATCTCGCGGACGATGTCCACGGCGATGCCGTTGATGTTCTCGTCCTGAGCGAAGTTCTTGCCATTTTTCGCCATGTTGTACGGCGGGAAGTTCTCCGTCAGCAACACCAGGTCGGTATCGGGGTTGTCGGCGGCGTGTGCCCCATTGCTGAGCAACAGGGAAGCACTGGCGAGAACGAGAAGAAGGCGTCTAAGCATGTCTGGCTACCGAAATCCATGGCGTACCCAAGAGTGCCTTGGGCACGCCATGATGTCCACTGGCCTGCACTGGTTTGTTCAGCGCATCACGATGCCGCGATGGGCCATATAAGCCTTGGCTTCCTGCACCGTGTATTCGCCGAAGTGGAAAATACTCGCCGCCAACACCGCGCTGGCGTGGCCTTCAAGGATGCCGTCGGCCAGGTGTTGCAGGTTGCCGACACCTCCGGAAGCGATCACTGGAATGCCCAGCGCGTCGCTGATGGCGCGGGTGACGCCCAGGTCGAAGCCGTTTTTCATGCCGTCCTGGTCCATGCTGGTCAGGAGGATTTCGCCAGCGCCCAGGCCTTCCATTTTCTTCGCCCACTCGACGGCGTCGAGACCGGTTGGCTTGCGCCCGCCATGGGTGAAGATCTCCCAGCGCGGGGTTTCGCCCGGGCCAGACACTTTCTTCGCATCGATGGCCACCACGATGCATTGCGAGCCGAAATGCTGCGCGGCCTCACCAACGAATTCCGGGTTGAACACCGCGGCGGTGTTGATCGATACCTTGTCTGCACCGGCATTGAGCAGGTTGCGTATGTCCTGCACGGTACGCACGCCACCGCCCACGGTCAGCGGGATGAATACCTGGCTGGCCATGCGTTCGACGGTGTGCAGCGTCGTGTCGCGGCCGTCGACGCTGGCGGTGATGTCGAGAAAGGTAATCTCGTCGGCGCCCTGCTCGTCGTAGCGACGGGCAATTTCAACCGGGTCACCGGCGTCGCGGATGTTTTCGAATTTCACACCCTTGACCACCCGGCCGTTGTCCACGTCCAGGCAAGGGATGATGCGTTTGGCCAGCGCCATGGTCAGTCCTCAGCCTTTGTACGAATCGCAGAAAGCTTGCGCTTCGGCGACGTCGAGGGTGCCTTCGTAGATCGCCCGGCCGGTGATTGCGCCGATGATGCCCGGTGCCTTGGCGTCGAGCAGGGTCTTGATGTCACCCAGGTTGTGGATGCCGCCGGAAGCGATAACCGGGATCTTGGTAGCAGCAGCCAGCGCGGCGGTGAACGGTACGTTGCAGCCCTGCATCATGCCGTCTTTGGCGATGTCGGTATAAACGATCGAAGACACGCCGTCGGCTTCAAACTGCTTGGCCAGGTCGATCACCTGGATGGTGCTGATTTCAGCCCAGCCATCAGTGGCGACAAAACCATCCTTGGCATCCAGGCCGACGATGATTTTGCCCGGGAACGCGCGGCAGGCTTCGGCGACGAAGGCCGGGTCTTTCACAGCCTTGGTGCCGATGATTACGTAGCTCACGCCCGCTTTCACGTAATGCTCGATGGTTTCCAGGGAGCGGATACCGCCGCCGATCTGGATCGGCAGGTTCGGGTAGCGCTTGGCGATGGCAGTGACCACTTCGCCGTTGACCGGCTGACCTTCGAACGCACCGTTCAGGTCGACCAGATGCAGACGACGGCAACCGCCCTCCACCCACTTGGCAGCCATGCTCACCGGGTCATCGGAGAACACTGTGGAATCTTCCATGCGGCCCTGGCGCAGACGAACACAGGCACCGTCTTTAAGATCGATAGCGGGAATAATCAGCATCTGGCAAACCTTCAAATTTGAATGTTCAGCTTGGCTCGGAAATCAGTTTTTCTCGAGCGCCCACAGGTCGCTTTCGATGCTTTCGAACCTCTCTTTGAGGTGCGCCTGCACATCGAAAATCGCTCTGTTGTAATAGTGCGGAGCAATTTCACGGGTAAACAGCTCAAGAATTTCTGCCGCCTCGAACGAACCGAGGTCGAGTTCGAAGCGGTCTTCCATGAAACGCTTGATCTTGTGATTGGCCTCGTTCTCCTGCTCGGGAGTGAGGGTCAGGATCGGCGGCTTTTTCTTGACTGCCATTTACCAGCGACCGTCCCACGCAGCGAAGTTCTGCAACAACTGCAGGCCATGGGTATGGCTTTTCTCCGGGTGGAACTGCACGGCGAAACGCGAGCCTTCGGCCAGCGCCGCGGCGAAATCGACACCGTAGTGACCGCCGCCCACCACTTGGCGCGCATTGGCGGCAGCGATGTAGTAGCTGTGCACGAAGTAGAAACGCGCCATGTCCGGAATGTCGTGCCACAGCGGGTGGCTGACCTTCTGCTTGACCTGGTTCCAGCCCATGTGCGGGACTTTCAGGTGCTCGCCGTCTTCATGCAGGTCTTTGCCGAAGAACTTCACCGCACCCGGGAACAGGCCGATGCAGTCGACGCCGTCGTTCTCTTCGCTGGTGTCGAGCAAGGCTTGCATGCCGACACAGATGCCGAGGAACGGACGGTCCTGGCTGACTTCATGCACCAGCGAATCGAAACCGAGGCGACGGATCTCCGCCATGCAATCGCGAATCGCGCCGACGCCGGGGAAAACCACGCGGTCGGCTTCGCGAATCACGTTGGCATCGCTGGTGATCAGCACCTTGCCGGCACCCACGTGCTCGAGGGCCTTGGCCACCGAGTGCAGGTTGCCCATACCGTAATCGATAACCGCGACTGTCTGCATTACAGGACGCCCTTGGTCGAAGGCATTTGCCCGGCCATGCGGTCATCGAGCTCGACGGCCATGCGCAGGGCGCGGCCGAAAGCCTTGAACACGGTTTCGATCTGGTGGTGGGTGTTGGTGCCACGCAGGTTGTCGATGTGCAGGCTGACCAGGGCATGGTTGACGAAGCCCTGGAAGAATTCCTGGAACAGGTCAACGTCGAAGCCGCCCACGGTAGCGCGGGTGTACGGCACGTGCATTTGCAGGCCTGGGCGACCGGAGAAATCGATCACCACGCGCGACAGCGCTTCGTCGAGCGGCACGTAGGCGTGGCCGTAGCGACGGATGCCTTTCTTGTCACCGATGGCTTTGGCAAACGCCTGGCCGAGGGTGATACCGACGTCTTCCACGGTGTGGTGGTCATCGATATGCAAGTCGCCCTTGCTGACAATATCCAGGTCGATCAGCCCGTGACGGGCGATCTGGTCCAGCATGTGCTCAAGAAAAGGAACACCGATATCGAATCGGGCCTTTCCGGTGCCATCGAGGTTGATCGAGGCTTTGATCTGGGTTTCCAGAGTGTCGCGCTCGACAGACGCCTTACGTTCGGCCATCACCAGCTCCGCAAAATCATTGGGCGAAAAAGGCAGCCATTATAGGCGTGCGGGCGCCAAACAGAAACACGAGAGGTGATATCGCTGACGGAGTGAATTCGGGGGTGCCGGCGATAGACATGTCCATACAAGCCGGCATTCATTGCGAATGCACGGCTTTTGACCTTTTGTAGGAGCTGGCTTGCCAGCGAACTCGGCGTGCCTGGCACACCGCGTTGCAGCATTCGCCGGCAAGCCGGCTCCTACAGGGGGGGTTAGTGGAACAACACTGCCGTTTTCTGCAGGGTCACCCACACACCCCACGCCAGCGGAATGCCCACCACCAGCCACGCTGCAATCGCCAGCAGCTTGGTGCCCGGTGCGGCTTTCCACTCCAGCACGGTATTACTGTCGGCGCCTTTGTCATGGCCCAGCGCCTGCTCGGCAGCCAGTTCGGCTTCGGTCATGAAGTACTTGTCCGCCACCGGACGCACCAGCAGGTTGCACAGGAACCCCAGCACCAGCAGGCCGGCGAGGATGTACAAGGTAATGTCGTACGCGGCTGCGCGCTCGACGCCGATGCTCAGTTGATACTCGCGCAGGTAGTTCACCAGCACCGGGCCCAACACGCCCGCCGCCGCCCACGCCGTCAGCAGACGTCCGTGAATCGCACCGACCATTTGCGTGCCGAACAGGTCCGCCAGGTACGCAGGAACGGTCGCGAAACCACCGCCGTACATCGACAGGATGATGCAGAACGCCGACACGAACAGCGCAACGCTGCCCAAGTGACCGAGGTTCGGGATCAATCCGTACAGCGCAAAGCCCAAGGCAAAAAACACGAAATAAGTGTTTTTGCGGCCCAGGTAATCGGAGAACGACGCCCAGAAGAAGCGCCCACCGATGTTGAACAAGCTGAGCAGACCGGTGAAACCGGCCGCGATGGCAGCAATCGAGGCCAGTTGCGAGGCGTCGAGTTGACCGAACGCCAGGTCATTGCCCAGCAACTTGCCACCGAACACTTCCTGCAACAGCGGCGATGCCATGCCGAGGATGCCGATACCGGCCGAAACGTTCAGGCACAGCACCAGCCACACCAGGCGAAATTGCGGTGTTTTCCACGCCACATTCACGTGGACGTGACGGTGGGTGATCATCGCGTTCGAGGTTTTTTTCACCGGTGCGGTCCAGCCTTCAGGCTTCCAGCCAGTCGGCGGAACGCGGTAGGACAATGCGCCACCGATCATGAACACGAAGTAGATCGCGGCCATCACCAAAAAGCTCTGCCACACGCCAACACTGGTTGGCGAGGCGAAATGCCCCATCAGCGCCGCCGCCAGCGGAGCGCCGACCATCGCACCACCGCCAAAGCCCATGATTGCCATGCCAGTGGCCATGCCGCGCTTGTCCGGGAACCACTTGATCAGGGTCGAGACCGGCGAGATGTAGCCAAGGCCCAGGCCGATTCCGCCAATGACCCCGGAGCCGATCCACATCAGCCAGATCTGGTGGGTGTACACCCCCAGCGCCGAAATCAGCAGGCCGCCGCACCAGCACAGAGCCGAGACAACGCCGGCCTTGCGTGGCCCGGCATGTTCCAGCCAGCCACCCCAGATGGCGGCCGAGCAGCCGAGGAAGATGAAGAACAGCGTGTAGATCCAGCCGAGCATCGAGATCGGCCAGTCACACTGGGACGAAAAAACTTGTGCGATAAAACTCATGTCTGGCGCGCAGGCCACTGGCGCGGTGATGCCCAGCGCCTTGGACAGCGGCAACCAGAACACCGAAAAGCCGTAGGCCATGCCGATGCACAAGTGGATGGCCAGCGCGGCCGGTGGCACCAGCCAACGGTTGAAACCGGGCTTGGCGATGATCCGTTCCTTGGACAGGAACGCAGGCTGGCCGGCGCTGAGGCCGTCCGCCGTGATGCTCGTGGTCATTGTGTATCCCCCAATTATTAGTAGGGTTCGCCAGCCACAGTCCGCTCCCGGCCTTTATGCACGCAGGCATGACCGTTTTTTTTTCGGTGGAGCGCCTTGTTTGTGCGACAACAGGTCGCAGAAGGACGGACGAACGGGCAAAGGTTACCATCAGCAGGTGACAGAAAAACCAAACTGACATCACCTTTTGTACGTCATCTGATCTCCTTTGTGAGATCACGCACAGGAATCACCATGCCGATCATTGTCGAGCCGCTGCACCAAGCCACTGCCCAGGATCGGCAGGACCTGCAAAAAATTTACGCGGATGCCCCCGACTGGCTGTTCGCACCGTTTTGCGGGGACGCGCAGTTGATTGACCAGTGCCTGCGCGACGGCTCGCTGATCGCCGGTCGCTTCAACGACCGCCTGCTGGGCGCCGCTCGCCTGCAAAGGCACCAGGACGCCTGGCACTTGTCCCAACTATGCGTGCGAAAGATTACCCGTCGCCGGGGTGTTGCCGAGCGCCTGGTGGCCGAAGCCCTGAAACTTGCCACGCAATCAGGCCTGCCGCTGCGCTTGCTGGCGCCGGCCGGGCACTTGGAGGCGCAGGCACTGGCGGCCAAGCTGAACCTGCCGCTGGATTGTACGTCTGCGTGATCGCTGACCGGTCGTCCGTTCTGGAGCGCTATACTCCCCGGCTAAATTTCAAAATCGACTAACTACAAGGACTCGCCCATGAAAGCGTTCGGCAAAATCCTGGGTCTGGTACTTCTCGGGCTGTTGCTGATCATTGTGGCGCTGGGCTTTGCCCTGACCCACCTCTTCGATCCCAACGATTACAAAGACGAGATTCGCCAGATTGCCCGCGACAAGGCCCACATCGAGCTGACGCTCAATGGCGATATCGGCTGGAGCCTGTTCCCGTGGCTGGGCCTGGAGTTGCACGACGCCAGCATCGCGACCATGGTCAAGCCAAACGAGCCGTATGCCGACCTGCAGATGCTCGGCCTGTCGGTGCGCGTACTGCCGCTGCTGCGCCGTGAAGTGCAGATGAGCGACGTACGCGTCGAAGGCCTGAACCTGCGCCTGACCCGCGACAAGGACGGCCACGGCAACTGGGAAGACATCGGCAAGCTGCCACCGTCGCCAGACGCAAGCGCAACCGGCACCCCGGCGACCGCCAGCGCGCCCGCCCCGCAAACCGGCACTGCACCGGAAAAACCGCCTCAGCCGATCCGCCTGGACATCGACAGCCTGACTGTGAACAACGCACGGGTCGAATACAACGACGAGCAAACCGGCAAGAGCTTCAGCGCCGAAAGCATTCAATTGAGCACCGGTGCGGTGCACGACTCCGTCAACATTCCGGTCAAGTTGACGGCTTTCCTGTCCGCCAACCAGCCGGCGTTGCGCGTGCGCACCGAACTCAAGGGCGAGTTGCGCATTGCCCGTGCACTGCAACGCTATCAGTTCGAAGACATGCGCTTGTCCGGTGAAGTGACCGGCGACCCGCTACAAGGCAAGACCATGACCTTCTCCGCCCAGGGTCAACTGGTGCTGGACAAAGCGGCCAATGTCGCCGAGTGGACCGGCATCAAGATCTCTGCCAACCAACTGCGGGCATTGGGTGAGCTTAAGGTCAATGACCTCGACAAGACCCCACAGGTCAGCGGCGGCATCTCGATTGCCCAGTTCGACCTGGCGAAGTTCGTCGACAGCATCGGCCAGAAACTCCCGGCCATGGCCGAAGGCAGCCTGAGTAAAGTCGAGTTGGTCAGCCGACTGGCAGCGACGCCGACCACCCTGGCACTGGACAACCTCAACCTGAAAGTCGACGACAGCACCTTCAGCGGGCGCATCGCCGTCGAAGACTTTGCCAAGCAATCGCTGCGCGCCGTGCTCAAGGCCGACACGTTCAACGTCGACCGTTACCTGCCGCCGAAATCGACCGAGGCCAATAGCACCACGCAGGTTCGCCAGGCCGAAGTCGCCAGCACCGAAGCCGATGCCATGGCTGGCGCGGGCAGTTCGCCGCTGCCACCTGCACCGACCAAGGGCGCGTGGAGCATCGACCGCCTGCTGCCGGTGGAACGCCTGAGCAAACTCGATGTGGACGCCGACCTGACCTTCGGTCAACTGACCCTGGAAAAGTTGCCGATCGGCAATGCCGCGCTCAAGGCCACCGGCCAGGGCGGCCTGCTGACGCTGGCCAGCCTGCGTGGCGACCTGTACGACGGCAACTTCGAAGCCATGGGCACCCTCGACGTACGCCAGCAGACGCCTGCGCTGAACCTGCAGACCCGGATCAGCCGCGTGCCGGTGGAAAAAATCCTCGAAAGCCAGGGCAAGAATCCACCGGTCAAAGGCCTGGTCACGCTCAACAGCACCCTGACCGGCAACGGCAACAGCCAGAAAGCGCTGATCGAAACCCTGAACGGAAACGCCAGCTTCGTCATCAACAACGGCGTGCTGCTCAACGCCAACCTTGAGCAACAACTGTGCAAAGGCATCGCCACGCTCAACCGCAAAACCCTCAACGGCGAGCCACGGGGCAAAGACACACCGTTCCAGGAACTCAAGGGCAACCTGACCTTGCGTAACGGCGTGGCCAGCAACCCGGACCTGAAAGTGCGCATCCCAGGCATGACCGTCAACGGTGACGGCGACGTCGATCTGCGCGTGCTGGGCATGGACTACCGCGTCGGCATCATCGTCGAAGGCGATACCAGCGCCATGCCGGACCCGGCGTGCCAGGTCGGCGACAAGTTCGTCGGCATCGAATGGCCACTGCGCTGCCGCGGCCCGCTGGAACTGGGCGCCAAGGCTTGCCGTGTGGACAACGAACGCATGGGCCAGGTCGCGGCCAAACTGGCGGGCGACAGGATCAGCGAAAAAATCGACGAGAAGCTGGGTGACAAGGTCACCCCGCAACTCAAGGACGCGCTCAAGGGGCTGTTCAAGCGATGAGAGCCGAGCAGTTTTCAACGGCGGTGCTGGACTGGTTCGACCGCCATGGCCGTCACGATTTGCCATGGCAACAGGACATCAACCCGTATCGGGTGTGGGTCTCGGAAATCATGTTGCAGCAGACCCAGGTCAGCACTGTGCTGAACTACTTCGACCGTTTCATGGCTTCGTTGCCGACGGTCGAAGCCCTGGCCGCGGCACCAGAAGACGAAGTGCTGCACCTGTGGACCGGCCTGGGTTACTACACCCGCGCACGCAACTTACAGAAGACCGCGAGGATCGTCGTCGAGCAGTACGGTAGCGAGTTCCCCCGGGACGTGGAAAAGCTCACTGACCTGCCGGGCATCGGTTTGTCCACGGCCGGCGCCATCGCGAGCATCAGCATGGGCCTGCGCGCGCCGATCCTCGACGGCAACGTCAAACGCGTGCTGGCGCGCTTTACCGCGCAAGAGGGCTACCCCGGCGAGCCGAAGGTGGCCAAGCAGCTGTGGGCCAACGCTGAGCGCTTTACGCCGCACGACCGGGTTAACGCCTACACCCAGGCGATGATGGACCTCGGCGCCACGCTCTGCACCCGCAGCAAACCGAGCTGCCTGCTGTGCCCGCTGGAAAAGAGTTGCGAGGCGCACAGGCTTGGCCTGGAAACCCGCTACCCGATTCCCAAGCCGCGCAAGGCCATCCCGCAAAAGCGTACCTTGATGCCGATGCTCGCCAACGCCGAAGGCGCGATCCTGCTTTACCGTCGTCCGTCGACGGGCCTGTGGGGCGGATTGTGGAGCTTGCCGGAGCTCGACGACCTCGACGACCTGCCACACCTGGCAAACCAGCACTCGCTGGCCCTGGGCACACAACAGGCGCTGCCGAGCCTGGTGCACACCTTCAGCCATTTTCAGTTGTCCATCGAACCCTGGCTGGTCCATGTCCAGGAGAGCGGCCATCACGTGGCCGAGGCCGACTGGCTCTGGTATAACCTCGCCACCCCGCCGCGCCTGGGCCTTGCCGCCCCGGTCAAGACCTTGCTCGAACGCGCGGCCGCCGTATTGAACGCAGGAGAGTCGTCATGACCCGCACCATCATGTGCCGCAAGTACAAAGAAGAATTGCCAGCCCTGGAACGCCCCCCGTTCCCGGGCGCCAAAGGCCAGGACATTTTTGATCATGTCTCGGCCAAGGCCTGGGCGGACTGGCAGAAGCACCAGACCCTGCTGATCAACGAAAAACGCCTGAACATGATGAACGCCGAAGATCGCAAATATCTGCAGGGCGAAATGGACAAGTACTTCTCCGGCGAGGATTACGCCAAGGCTGACGGCTACGTGCCGCCGTCGGAATAACCCCCGGATTCCGTAAGCGACGGAATTAATTTAAGAAATTTTAAAAAAGTCGTTGACGTAAATCCGAAAAACCCTTTTAATGCGCCCCGTTGCCCAGATAGCTCAGTCGGTAGAGCAGGGGATTGAAAATCCCCGTGTCGGCGGTTCGATTCCGTCTCTGGGCACCAAATACCGAAAACCCTGAATCGCAAGATTCAGGGTTTTTTTATGCCTGCGATTTGATGGGGCATTGATTCTGTCGCCTTCGTAGCGACAATTTCCCAGCCAATACCCTTTCGACGCTGCCATCCCGGCTTGGTCTGTCAGAACGCTCTGCGCGCATTCAAGGAAATGGACGACATACGCCCGTTAACATTTTTTTGCAAAATCAAAGGAGGAGCTGCCGCATAACCGGGAGCAGAGACACGACAGGGATCTAGACAATGAACGGTGCCGTTCGACCAGACGTCAAAAACAATGATTTTTTTTCTGAGCAGGAAATCAGAACGTTCAGTTTTGATTGTCAGCAGTCAGCGTTGCTTCATACCCTCACCGAAGAACTGGCCACTTTCGGTGGGCCGCAGGTACCGGGGGCGAAGTCCAGAACTGCTTTGTCCGCCATCGAATTGAGACTCTCGTTTTCGAGAGACCAATGCGAACTGCTGGATACCTATTCCGATGGGCTTGTCTCCTTGCTGATCTTTGAAGGCCTGCAAAAGTTCTCCGACGCCAGCCCTCCAAACGAATTACCGGACCAGGCATCCCTGGAAACCCTATACGACGTTCTCTACCTGGCCGCTCGCAATCAGATCCTGTTGCAACTGGTGGACAACATTGCCTTCGCCTACGACATGGACAATGAAGGAAAACTGATTCGACTGGTGGCCAACTTCAAGGGTGGAGGGCTGACCAGAATCCCTGTTGAGCCAAAAATGAAAGAACTAAGCTCCCACTCCGGCCTGGCGCTCGGCCCGCACACCGAGGCGCCCTACTGGTGCGCCATAAACGCGAAAGACGGACACTCCCCCTCCCCGTCGTCATTGATACTTTCAGCCTTGTGGAACCCGAGCCTGGAACCGACCATCGTCATTCCATTGCCACCTGTGCTGGAAAAAATCGGTATAACCCATTGCCTCGCGCTGACTACAGGAAGCTTTCAGTTCACCCGAAGCGATTCTTTCGTCAGCGGTAAAGGTGGGGCTGGGCGCAATGTTTCGATTCTGGAGTTCGATGAAAACGTCGGCGTCGCGGCCCGCTTCAACTCCTACCGATTTTCGGCCAACGACAATGCCTCACATGCCATCAAAAAGGCCTATGCCGCCCTTTGCGAAGGTGTGCGCGAAGCCACCCCGATCGAATACACACTGACGCAAGCGTCAGCCATGCTCATCAATAACGTTCGGGCGCTACACGGCCGAGACGTCATCAAGGACAACAGACGAGTGCTTGTCCGCCTATTTGGACTGTCGAAATTTTCGACTCCCATCGTCATTTCAGAAGACCCAATGAAACTGCAAGGCTGACTTATGAACTTGCCAACAACTGTGAAAGAGGGATCGGGATGTCTTGGGATGTAATCAGCCTGTTAGCGCTCGTCGCATTTTGCGCGGGCTTTTTTGATGCAATAGCAGGGGGTGGCGGGCTAATTACCTTGCCTGCCCTGTTTTTGGCTGGCGTAGACCCTATCAGCGCGATTGCCACGAACAAGTTCCAGGCCGCTTCGGCCACTGTTTCGGCAACGGTCACCTTTGCTCGAAAGGGACTGATCGAGTGGCGCGAAGGCCGTTTCCTGGTTATTTGCGGATTTATCGGCGGTGCCAGTGGTGCCTTGCTGGTCAGCTCCATCGACAAGCGTTACCTGGAAGTTTGTGTACCGATCATGCTGATTCTGGTTGCCCTCTATTTCGCGCTCTCTCCAAAGCTGGCCAATGAAGATCGACGCAAGAGAATCGGCATCGTGCTTTTTTCGTTTACCGTGGCGCCGATTCTGGGCTTTTACGACGGCATATTTGGCCCCGGCGTGGGCTCTTTCTTTATCGTCGGATTGGTACTGCTCTGCGGCTTGGGCATGATGAGGGCCATGAGTTTCACCAAGCTTGCCAACGCCTCATGCAATCTCGGTTCGCTGTCGGTCTTTATCACCAAAGGTGTGATTATCTGGCCGGTAGCCATCGCCATGGCTTTGGCAGCCTTCGTCGGCGCTCAATTGGGTGCCCGGGCCGCTGTCCGGGTTGGACCACGGTTGATCAAACCCATGTTGATCGTGGTTTGCTGCGCCTTGGCCATCAAGCTGCTGAGCGTAGAAACCAACCCTGTGCGCGTTGCGCTTCTCCAGACATGGGCCTCCCTTTGATCGTGGCAGCAAACAAAAAACCCTGAATCGCAGGATTCAGGGTTTGTTTCCAATCCATAGTTAAGAGCCCTTCGCTAACTCGCATCATTCCAGTGGAAAACCAGATTACGAGCCGCACCGCTGCCAATATCGGCAACGTCCTTGCGTGTTTCGCCATTGCGCGTCGCAATGACGGTGTACTTACCGGCAGGCAGTTTCACGTAAACCAACGGGCCGGCGTCGTTGAGCGTCAGCACAGTCTGCCCCGGGGCTTTTTGAATGACGACGGTCACGTCAGGGATGTATTCATTTCCCGTCCCGACCGAAAATGTCATGTGCAGGTTGTAGCCGGTAGTCTGCTGAATGGCCTTGGACTCATCCTCGCCCACACCGCCGGACAGGTAGGTGATCCCGTTTTGCTCTTGGCGTTGCACCTGCACGCCCGAGTTGTCGATAGGTTCCAGGCTCGCAGCGGGTGACATCGCTGGAAACATCAACACGCCGACGGCGGTGAGAGGCAACAGGAGTGAATGGAGGTATTTCATGATGGCGACTCCCGGGTTCTGTAGAACCCAATCGTTACCTTCATTGGATTTCCTGGCGGAGTGAGGGGTTTCAGATTGATTTGGTCTTGGGTTGAGTACGAAACGTACTACGTCATCTGCTCTACAGACCTCGGCTTGCATCGGACGGCCCCACGGTTGGCAATCAACCATTGCGTTGAGGCGAATGGATTGTTCATCAACGGCATCAAGACTATCGTTGGCAGCTCCCCGCAAAGGTCTGACACCCATGGATTTGCAGGACACGCCTCCACTGGCCCCCACGCACATTGAGTTGCCGTTGTCGGTTGCCTCCCCCGGCAAACCGTTCAAGGAAACCGCTGCAGACGGTTTCATCCTCGGCGGTTTCGCCTGGCGACATGCCTCTGAGGACTGCGCTCGCCCGGTGGTGATCATCAATGCCGCCACCTCGGTCCGGTGCCGCCATTACTCGCGCTTTGCCGATTACCTGTTTAACCACGGCTTCGACGTCATCACCTATGACTACCGCGGCGTCGGCGAGTCGCGCCCGGCATCGATCAGGGGGCTGCAAGCGTCGTGGACCGATTGGGGAGCGCTGGATTTCGAGGCGATGCTCAAGCGCGCACAGCGCGAGTTTCCTGGGCAGCCCATCGATGTGGTCGGCCACAGCTTTGGCGGCTGCGCAGCGGGACTGGGGACCTCTGGGCACCTGATCCGGCGTCTGGTGACGGTCGGTGCGCAATTCGCCTACTGGCGCGACTACGCGCCCGCCCAGCGCTGGCGCATGTTCGGCAAGTGGCATGTGGTCATGCCGCTGGTGACGCTGATCTGCGGCTATTTCCCAGGCAAACGTCTCGGCTGGCTGGAAGACACGCCCGCCGGCGTAGTCCGCGACTGGAGCCTGTCCACGGCCCGCTACGAAAAGCGCTCCAGTGCTCGTGCCATCGGCAAAACACCGGGGCAGCTACCCTTTGCGAGGGTCACCGCGCAAACCCTGGCCATCAGCCTCAGCGACGACCCCTACGGCACCATCCCGGCCATCGAACGCCTGCTCGGCTACTTCACCGGCAGCAACCATACTCACTGGCGTATCCACCCCGAAGACATCGACGAAGAAGAAGTCGGACATTTCGCCTTTTTTCGCAGCGCATACCAAGCCACACTATGGCCCATTGCACTGGCCTGGCTGCAAAACGGTGAACTGGCCCCCGGCACCCCCGGGCGGCGAGTGCCACGCTGCTAGGCCTTTTGCCCTTTCAACGAACTCGGAACGACACCCATGGCCTCCGCCAACAAGCAGCAAAAACGCGCCTCTCGCGCCAAGGCCAAGGCCAAGCAGAACCGCACCCAGCGGGCCGCCGAGCCGGTCGAGCTGGACCCGAACGACGATCGCATCGACTTCGAATCGGTGGACTTGACCGAACTGTTCAAGAAGATGATCGATGCCGAAAAGATCAGCCAGCAAGCCCTGTGCACGGCCTTCCTCGAAGACCCGCTGCTGGAGCTTGTATACGAACAGGAAGGCGAAGACGGCGCGATGGACTTCATCCTGGCCGCGCTGATCGAGTATCGCCAATGGTCGACCGAAACCGACGAGGCCGGCGCCCTGGCGTGGATTGAATCACCGGCCTTCCAGGCCGACTACGTGGCAGCGTCCGACGCTATCGCCGCGCAAACCCAACAGAAACCGAACTGAGTTCCCATGGCCTCCCTGAACAAGCAACAGAAACGCGCCAAGCGCGCAAAAGCCAAAGCCAAGCAGATCAATATCCACGGCCGTAAACCCGCCGCACTGGACGATGACCTCGGCCACCTCGCCGAACCGATCCCGGAATACACCCTGGCGATGTTCAGCAAAATGCGTGACGCCGAAGCTGCCAGCCGCAGCGAAATGCTCTCGGTATTGCTGGCAGACCTCGCCTTTATCATCGTCGACCATCCAGAACTGCTGGACATGGAAAACGCCGACGACGAAGGCATGGCCGCCACCCACCTGGCCGCCGACATGCTTATCGATTACCGCATGTGGGCCGATGGCATGGACCGCGAAGCCGCCCAGGCATGGCTGAGCGAGCCGCAGTTCATCGCCGATTTCGGCGCCGCGCTGGACGTCTACCGCGAATCGCTGGAAGCGCCGGAAGAAAAAGCCGAGTAAGCCTTAGGCACAAACAAAAACGGCCGCTTGTCATCACTGACAGCGGCCGTTTTGCGTTACGCGATGCGGATCAGTTCAACACCACCGCGCCACGCTTTTCCAGCTTGCGACGGCGAGCCACGAACAGACCGGCAGCCACCACCAGCACGCTCAACAGGCCAGTCGCGAGGATCTCCACACGATGGGCCTCCTGGAACAGCATGATGGTCAGGGCGGCAATGATGAAGATGATCACCGCGTAAGTCAGGCCCGGAAACAGCCACATGCTGAAGGCGATTTTCTCACCGCGCGCCATGCGCTGCTTGCGCATGCGCAGTTGCGAGAATGCGATCACCAGGTACACCAGCAGCGCGATAGCACCCGAACTGGCCAGCAGGAACTCGAACACGGCAGCCGGGGCCACGTAGTTGGCGAATACGGCCAGGAATGCCGCGCCGGTGGACAACATCACCGCCCAGTAAGGCGTGCCGCTGGCGTTGGTGCGCGTGGCCATGGCCGGCGCATCGCCGCGTTTGCCCAGGGAGAACAGCATGCGCGAGGAGGTGTAGAGCGCCGAGTTCAGACAGCTGGTCACGGCAACCAGTACCACGATGTCGACGATCATCTTGGCGTTCGGGATGCCCATGCGCTCAAGCACGGTCTGGTACGAGCCAACACTGGCGAGGACCGGGTCGTTCCATGGCACCAGGGCCACGACGATGAAGATCGACACGAGGTAGAACAAACCAATCCGCCAGATCACCGAGTTGGTGGCCTTGGTGATTTGCTTGCCCGGGTCTTTCGACTCGGCGGCCGCGATGGTCACGATCTCGGTACCCATGAAGGAGAACATGGTGGTCAGGATCGCACCCAGCACCGCGCCCATGCCATTTGGCAGGAAGCCTTCAGTGTCGAACAGGTGGGAAACACCGCTGACCTGGCTGGTTGGCAGGAAACCGAAGATCGCCAGGATGCCCAGCGCAATGAAACCGATGATCGCCAGGACCTTGACCAGGGCGAACCAGAATTCGAACTCACCGTAGTTCTTCACGCTGAACAGGTTGGTCACGGTCAGCAACAGGGTGATCACCAACGTGAACGCCCAGATCGCGATGTTCGGGAACCAGGCGTGCAGGATGGTTGCGGCGGCGTTGGCCTCCAGCGGAATCACCAGCACCCAGAACCACCAGTAGAGCCAGCCGATGGTGAAGCCGGCCCAGTGACCGATCGCGCGGTCGGCGTACGTCGAGAACGAACCGGTGTCCGGCGAAGCGACCGCCATTTCACCAAGCATGCGCATGACCAGAACCACCAGCATACCGGCGGCAGCGTAGGCCAGCAGTACAGCAGGACCTGCCGCAGCGATGGCATGACCCGAACCCACGAACAGGCCGGCGCCGATAACCCCGGCAATCGACAGCATGGTCACATGGCGCGGTTTGAGCCCCTGTTCGAGGCCACTAGAGCTTTGGGTATTGCTCATAAAACACCTTTGTAAGGAGAAGCGAATGCGTGCATTCCCGTTCGGCGATCCTTCTCGTAAAAAGAAGCCAACGGGGCGTTCTGGATTCTGCACGCAATAATTGCGCCAAAATATTTCAAAACCTTCTAGCCCGGCGATCTCGTCCCGACCGGACGGTCATCGCAACCCCTTGAATTTAATGGCACTTTGCCAGAGCGTTACCCGGCGACCCACTTGGGGGGACGAAATCAGCGCACCGGAAACACCTCTGAAAATGGCCCTGCGCACATTAAAAGTGCACAACCACTGCATTTGGCCGGATAGCGCTTCCAACACCCGGTCAAAGCTGGCAACATCGCGCCTTTTTTTGCGACAGCCACCGCGCTTTCCATCGACAGGCACGGTTCAAACGGCTGTTCGGTTGTTGATGGGGCGACAGTCTGCTGCGCCGATGCGACAACCTGCCACACGCCAGCCGTTTACCTTCTGTAGCGCTGTTGGCTGCCATTGAAACGCTATGCTAGGTTGGCCGCCTCGCCAGGAAGGCCGCCAACAGCAGGAGCGCAACATCTATGAGGAACGCACATGGCTGAGGCCACGCCCGCGCTTGAAATCCGCAACTTGCACAAACGCTACGGTTCGCTGGAGGTGCTCAAGGGCATCTCGCTGACCGCCCGCGACGGCGATGTGATCTCGATCCTGGGTTCCTCCGGCTCCGGCAAGTCCACGTTCCTGCGTTGCATCAACCTGCTGGAAAACCCGCACCAAGGTCAGATCCTCGTCGCCGGCGAAGAACTCAAGCTCAAGGCCGCAAAGAATGGCGAACTGGTTGCCGCCGACGGCAAGCAAATCAATCGCCTGCGCAGCGAAATCGGTTTTGTGTTTCAAAACTTTAACCTGTGGCCGCACATGAGCGTGCTCGACAACATCATCGAGGCGCCGCGCCGTGTGCTCGGCCAGAGCAAGGCCGAGGCCATCGAAGTCGCCGAAGCCCTGCTGGCCAAGGTCGGCATCGCTGACAAGCGCCACGCCTACCCGGCGCAATTGTCCGGCGGCCAGCAACAACGCGCGGCCATCGCCCGCACACTGGCCATGCAGCCCAAGGTGATCCTGTTCGACGAGCCGACCTCGGCGCTTGACCCGGAAATGGTCCAGGAAGTACTTAATGTCATCCGCGCACTGGCCGAAGAAGGTCGCACCATGCTGCTCGTGACCCACGAAATGGGCTTCGCCCGTCAAGTCTCCAGCGAAGTGGTGTTCCTCCACCAGGGCCTGGTAGAAGAGCAAGGATCGCCACAGCAGGTGTTTGAAAACCCGCTTTCGGCGCGCTGCAAACAATTCATGTCCAGCAACCGCTAACGGAGCTTCCCGCATGCAGAACTACAAAAAGGTCTTCCTGGCTGCCGCCGTCACCCTGGCGTTCAGCGCCGGTGCCATGGCCGAAACCCTGAAGATGGGCATCGAAGCGGCGTACCCGCCGTTCAACAACAAAGATGCCAGTGGCAATGTCGTCGGCTTCGACAAGGAAATCGGCGACGCCCTGTGTGCCAAGATGAAAGTCGAGTGCACCGTCGTGACCTCCGACTGGGACGGCATCATCCCGGCCCTGAACGCCAAGAAGTTCGACTTCCTGATCTCCTCGATGTCGATCACTGACGAGCGCAAAGGCGCGGTGGACTTCACCGACCCGTACTACTCCAACAAACTGCAGTTCATCGCCAAGAAAGACGTCGACTTCAAGACCGACAAGGCTTCCCTGCAAGGCAAAGTGATCGGCGCACAGCGCTCGACCCTGTCCGGCACCTTCCTGCAAGACGAGTACGGCATCGAGCCAAAACTCTACGATACCCAGGAAAACGCTTACCTCGACCTGACGTCCGGCCGTCTGGACGGCATCCTCGCCGACAAGTACGTCAACTACGAGTGGCTGAAAAGCGACGCCGGCCGTGACTACGAGTTCAAGGGCGACCCGGTGGAAGAAAGCGACAAGATCGGTATCGCTGTACGTAAAGGCGACCCGATCCGCCTGAAGTTGAACGCCGCCCTGAAAGAAATCGTCGCTGACGGCACCTACAAGAAAATCAACGACAAGTACTTCCCGTTCAGCATCTATTGATCCTGACCTGCCTGACCGGCGCCACGCTTTAGCGGCGCCGGTTCTCGGCATTGCCTGCCGCGATTTGAAAAGAAATCCATGAATATCGACCTCTACGGATTCGGCCCGGCGCTCGCCGCTGGCGCGCTGATGACTGTGAAACTGGCACTCTCGGCCCTGTGCCTGGGGCTGGTGCTCGGTCTGCTCGGTGCCTTGGCCAAGACTTCCCCGTACAAGCCGCTGCAATGGCTTGGCGGCACTTATTCGACCCTGGTTCGCGGCATTCCGGAATTGCTCTGGGTGCTGTTGATCTACTTCGGCACGGTCAACCTGATGCGTACCCTGGGCGAGTTCTTTGGCAACCCCGACCTTGAGCTCAACGCTTTCGCCGCCGGCGTGATTGCCCTCGGCCTGTGCTTCGGCGCCTATGCCACGGAAGTCTTCCGCGGTGCAATCCTCGCCATTCCCAAGGGCCATCGTGAGGCCGGTGTGGCCCTGGGCCTGTCGAAGTGGCGCATCTTTACCAAGTTGATCATGCCGCAGATGTGGCGCATCGCCCTGCCCGGCCTTGGCAACCTGTTCATGATCCTGATGAAGGACACCGCGCTGGTGTCAGTGATCGGCCTGGAAGAAATCATGCGTCACGCGCAAATCGGCGTGACCGTCTCCAAACAGCCGTTTACCTTCTACATGGTCGCCGCGTTCATGTACCTGGGCCTGACAGTGCTGGCGATGACTGGCATGCACGTCTTGGAAAAACGCGCCGCTCGCGGCTTCGCGAGGAGCACCCAATGAACTGGGAAGTCATCATCAAGTGGCTGCCGAAACTGGCCCAGGGCGCAACATTGACCCTGGAGCTGGTGGCCATCGCCGTGGTCGCCGGTTTGTTGCTGGCGATTCCACTGGGCATCGCCCGCTCGTCGCGCCTGTGGTGGGTGCGGGCATTTCCCTACGGCTACATCTTCTTTTTCCGAGGCACACCGCTGCTGGTGCAACTGTTTCTGGTCTACTACGGCCTGGCACAGTTCGACGCCATTCGTAACAGCGCGATGTGGCCGTACCTGCGCGATCCGTTCTGGTGCGCCACGGCGACCATGACCCTGCACACCGCTGCGTACATTGCAGAAATCCTGCGCGGCGCCATTCAGGCGATTCCGCCGGGCGAGATCGAAGCGGCGCGGGCACTGGGCATGTCCCGGCCAAAAGCGCTGTTCTACATCATGCTGCCGCGCGCCGCGCGCATCGGCCTGCCGGCCTACAGCAACGAAGTGATCCTGATGCTCAAGGCCAGCGCCTTGGCCAGCACCGTGACCCTGCTGGAACTGACCGGCATGGCCCGAACCATCATCGCCCGGACCTACCTGCCGGTGGAGATCTTCTTCGCCGCCGGCATGTTCTACCTGGTGATGGCTTACGTGCTGGTGCGTGGCTTCAAGTTGCTGGAGCGCTGGCTGCGCGTCGATGCCTGCCAAGGGCGTTGAGGACGGCGTGTTGACGGGCGAGGCCCTGCTCGCCCGTTTCACTGCGCTGGATACTTTCCTGACAACGCACCAGGCACTGTGGAAACCCCGGCCGTTCACTCATCTGCAACTTCCCTGGGAAGCGTCCTACCCAGAGTTAGCCTGCTGGCTACGCGGGCGAACGCTGGAAGACGCGGAAAACGCTCACAACCAACCTGCCCTGCTCCATGCACCGGAGCCCTTTGCTTCCTTGGCAAGGATGTCCGTCGTTTTGAGCGCTGTGGATCAATTGCCCGCACGCATGCTCGAGATGGCCAGCCATCGCTTGAACGTCGATGTGCCGGGACGCAAATGGCAACAGATCGAGGCCTTTGCCAGCAGATTGCAGTTTTCCCAAGCGCCACAGCATTGGCTGGACTGGTGCTCGGGAAAGGGCCACTTGGGGCGTCGCCTGCTGCAACCGAGTCAGCAACTGACCTGCCTGGAATACGATCCGGCACTGGTAACCAGCGGCCAGGCTCTCAGTCAACGTCATCATCTGCATGCACTGCATATCAAACAAGATGTACTGGCGACAGATGCCGCTTCCTTATTAAGCCCGCATCACACGCCCGTCGCGCTACATGCCTGCGGTGATTTGCATGTGCGGCTGATTCAACTCGCCAGCGCAACAGGTTGCAAACAACTCGCCGTTGCACCGTGCTGCTACAACCGCATCAGTCTCACCGAATATTCGCCGATTTCCTCGGCCGCCAAAGGCTCCAGCCTACAACTGTCGCTCGATGACCTCGCCCTGCCCTTGAGTGAAACCGTCACCGCCGGCGCCCGCGTACGACGTCAACGCGACATGTCCATGGCCCGTCGCCTGGGTTTCGACTTGCTGCAACGACAACTGCGCGGCATTGATGAATACCTGCCAACCCCTTCCCTGCCCAGCGCCTGGCTGGATAAATCCTTTGCCGATTACTGCGATCATTTGGCCGCACTCAAAGAGTTATCCACATTCGACGCGCAAGATTGGCCAGCCCTTGAAGCTGCCGGTTGGCAGCGCCTGACTGAAGTGCGCAACCTTGAACTGTTACGCGGACTTTTCCGACGCCCACTGGAGCTTTGGCTGGTGCTTGACCGGGCAATTTTCCTCGCCGATCAGGGCTACAGCGTTCGCCTCGGCACGTTCTGCGAAACCCCGCTCACACCGCGTAATTTACTGCTCTTGGCGGAACGCGATTAAAACCGTCCAGCCTGTGGATAACTCTGTTGATGAAATACGTGTGGATCCAATATCCATGGCTGTTTCAGCCATGGAACCAATCTGTTCAATTTTCGTACACCTGAATAAAAAATCGAAAAAACAGGTATTTGCGATCAATTGAGAACAGTTCCACAAAATAGGGCTGTAGGCCGTGCGGTACAAACCGAATTGTGCATAAGCGTTCAATGAAAAGGACATAAATGCCTAAACCCGGACCTCCAGACGGGCTATTTGCGCCATTTCATGACTCTTGTTATACAACCACGCAAGGGCGCCAGCAGCGCGGCCATCCACAAGCAAATTCTTCCGACAGGACGCGACAGTGACGTTTATTTCTTACGCACAGAATTTCGAAGACATCCGCCTGTGGCGCGCGCTCAAAACCGTCGAGAACGGCTTCTATATCGATGTCGGGGCCAACGACCCCCTCCATGACTCCGTCACCAAGGCGTTCTATGACCATGGCTGGACCGGCATCAACGTCGAACCGATGCCCAACTACTACGAGGCCCTGTGTCAGCAACGCGTTCGAGACACCAATCTGCAATGTGCGGCCGGGGAAAGTGCTGACGAGTTGACCTTCTATGGCATAGCCGGCACCGGCCTCTCGACGCTCGACCCGGCCATGGCAAAACTGCACAAAGATGCCGGCATGGACGTGCGCAGCCAAACGATCAAGTCCCGTACCCTGACTTCCATCTGCGAAGAACACGCCCATGGGCGCGATATCCACTTCCTGAAAATCGATGTCGAAGGCCATGAAGAAACCGTCTTGCGTGGCATGGACTTCAGCCAATGGCGGCCCTGGGTAATTCTCATCGAAACTCCTTGGAACCGCGACCAGGCCTGGGAAACCCTCGTCACCGACGCCGGCTACCACTCCATCCTGTTCGACGGCATCAATACCTACTACCTCGCCGAAGAACACCTGGACCTCAAACCCGCGTTCGACATCCCACCGTGCAACCTGGACGAATTCCAGTTCTGCAAAGGCCACAATTTCAGCCACCCAGTCAGCGACGCCGAACACCAACTCAGCGCTGCCCTGCAACGCGCCGAACAGGCCGAAGCACAGCTTCGCGCAATGCAAAACAGCCGGACCTGGCAAGCCATTCAGAAACTCAAGAAAACCCTACTGCGCGCCTGACCTGAAGCCCGCGCAAAAATAGTCAAAATTCAGGGGTTTACAGAACCTATCCAATCGCTATAATCGTCGCCCTGACACGCCGGTATAGCTCAGATGGTAGAGCAACTGACTTGTAATCAGTAGGTCCCGGGTTCGATTCCTGGTGCCGGCACCATACAAAACAAAGCCCCTGCAGAAATGCAGGGGCTTTGTTGTTTCCGGGGTTTGAAAAATCGCTTTCAGTGACCCGCGCTCTGACCACCGTCTACGTGCAGGATTTCGCCAGTAACGAACTTGGTGCCGTCCAGATATACGACAGCCTGTGCAATATCATCGATCTCGCCCATGTGCCCGACCGGGTGCAGATTGCCCAGTGCTGCGTGGATTTCTTCGCCGTGCATCGGGGTCTTGATGATGCCCGGGCTGACCGCATTCACCCGGATCTCGCGCTTGGCGTATTCGATGGCCAGGGATTTGGTTGCTGCGTTGAGGCCGCCTTTGGTCAGCGAAGCCAGCACCGATGGCATGGTCTACCAGACTGGTGGTGATATTGACGACGTGGCCGCTGCCTTGCTTTTCCATCTCGGCGATGGCGAGTTGGGTGATGTAGAAGAAGCCATTGACGTTCACCGACAACACATTGGCGTAGTCTTCAGCTGTGTACGCAGTGAACGGCTTGGCGATGAAGATTCCTGCATTGTTGACCAGGGTGTCGATGCGACCGAAGCGGGACATCGCTTCACGGATGACACGCTGGGCGGTTTCCGGCTCGCCGATGTCACCGGCAACGGTGTGGATGTCCGGATCGGTGGAGGGTTTGATCGAGCGCGAAGTGGCGACGATCCGGTAACCGAGCTCACGAAAGGCTTTGACCATTCCGTCGCCGAGACCTTGGGATGCGCCGGTGATTACGATGACTTTTTTCGAAATGCTCATGATGAAGACCTCTGACAATAAAGAATGGGGGTAGGAAATCTGTAATCAGGCGTTCGCCATTTGTCGCAACATCTGTTCGTAGTACTCGACCGATTGCGAACCGGACACCAAGTGTCGACCGTTCAGCACCATGGCCGGAACCGAATTGATGCCGTGCTGGCGGTAATAGATTTCAAGCTCACGCACTTCGTTGGCGAATGCGTCGGACGCCAGCATCTCTCTCGCACCTGCCGCATCCAGCCCCGCTTCAGTCGCCAGACGCACCAGCGTCGAGTGATCACTCGGGTTCTGGCCTTCGCTGAAGTAGGCCTGTAGCAGCACCTTCTTCAACTCGACTTGCCGGCCTTCCTGCAAAGCCCACAGCAACAAACGGTGCGCATCGAAGGTGTTGTAGGAGTGCGTGCGCTTCTCCAGATCGAACTTGAAGCCGATGGCCTCGCCGCGAGCGATTTGCATGGCCTTGCCAGCGGCGACGTCGTCGGCCGTTCTCCCGTACTTGCGCATCAAGTGCTCGACCGCTTGCTCACCTTCGGCCGGCATGTTCGGGTTCAGCTCGAACGGCTTGTAGGTCAGCGCGACCGATACTTCCCCGGCCACGTTCTCGATCGCCTGCTCCAGCGCCGTCGCCCCCAGTGCGCACCAGGAGCACACCACATCGGAAATGAAATCGATGGTGACTGAGGGCGTCATGATTGGCCTTCCGCCTCGGCCAGCTGCTTGCGGTACTGGGTGGTGGTGATGCCGGCGTAACCCCAGTTATCGGTGTCGACTTCCTCGATAACGATGTGGGTCAGGTCAGGGCGTTTGTTGAGCACGCGTTCCAGTGTTTCAGTGATCTCGGCAATCACCTGAGCTTTCTGCTCAGTGGTAACGCCATCGCGAGTGATGCGTACGGTTACGAAAGGCATGAGGGCAACTCCAGTGACCTTCCCGTCGGAATGATGGGAGAGGCGTTGGAGATGAATGTATGGGGTTGGCGGGAGGGGATAAAGGTGGGGGCGGGAACTTCATTCGTTACGTGGTGTAATGAGTTGACAAGCCCTGTTGGCCAAGATCCTAGGTTGCGAATCGCCCTGCCCCACGCTAGGCTGCCCACATCGCTGCAAAATCAGCGACCGGGTTTGGCGACCCGACCCAAACAATAGGCGCACAGGCGCCACCATAACGATTGCTGGCGTTTTTTTTCGCTCGTATTTTTCCCGTTATGGTAGCTGTGCGCGGGAGACCTTCGGGTCTGCCGGGTTCCTATTGTCCCGGTTCGCCAACCTGCGCACAGCTGCCACCCATAATCGTTTGGCGACGGTTCGTGGCAGTTCCTCAACGATAGGAGCTAGACCATGTATAAAATTGATTCGTCCAAAATCTGTGTTCTCACGTTCTTTGTATCATTGCCGGCCTTTCTTCGAAGGCATGCAAATACTCAATTCCTCCCAACCAGCGGAGGTGCCCAATGACCAATCCCCAAGATCTGAAAACCATCGGCCTAACCCACTTCTCCTTCCACGCCAACGAACCTCTGTTTCGCGTCAATTCTGGCGTTCCGGTTATCCAGGCTCTCTACCACGCTTCCGATCTACTCCACGTTGCCAAGCTGCTCGCAACAGACGCGGCCATGGTTCGCGATACTGATCGGCATGCTTGGGCGTCGCATTTTTTGCAGGATATGAGTAAGGCGATCATCGATGATGTGGTGAAGGTGTTGGATGCGCCGATGAACAATCGCCGTCAGTAACGTCGTCACGCAAACCCGGTGCGTGAAAAAGAAAAAGCCCCGAATCGTTCGGGGCTTTCTCGTTTCGGCTCACGTGCTTTAGCCGACGTAGTGCTTGAATTCATTATTGTCGCGAATGAGTAACTGCATCAGCTTCGGATGAATGAAAAGTTTCTCCTTGCCCACCTGAATCTCTTTCAGAACTCCAATGGCGACCAGTTCTTTGAGGTGACGTGATGCAGCCTGCCGTTGTGCAACTTTCTTGTCGACCACGTTACTGATGCGGCAGTAGGGCTGCTCGAAGATGACATCAACCAACTCGCGCGAATAGGTTTTGGGTAGCTGATCACGTACGAATTGAGTGGTGTGTTCGGACAATGCGCGGATAGCGGCAATCTTGGCTGTGGTCCACCGAGCAGTTTCTTCTACTGCACTCAACATAAACAGCAACCATGGCTCCCACGCCTGTTTGGTCGTCACCTCCAGCAGGAGCCGGTAGTAATCGGCGCGTTGGGCAATGATGTAGCGACTGAGGTAGAGGATCGGCAGGTTCAGCAGGCCTTCCTGGATCAAGAACAAAGTATTGAGGACCCGCCCCGTCCGGCCGTTGCCGTCGACAAACGGATGAATGGCCTCAAATTGGTAGTGCCCGACTGCCATACGAACGAGGGGGTCGAGATCAGTTTCGTTGTGCAGAAAACGCTCCCAGTTGGCGAGGAGGTTGCGCAGGTGCTCCTCCCCTTCTGGCGGGGTGTAGATAACTTCACCCGTTCGGTCATTCGCAAGCTGTGTTCCCGGCGTACGGCGGATATCCAGTTGTGCGCCCTTCAGCGTGCGGCAGATCTCTACGGCGGTGTTGGTCGATAGCGGTCTTTCCGTTAGAGACCGGAAGCCTTGATTGAGCGCTGTTCGATAGCGCAACGCTTCCTTGGTCGCAGGGTCGGCATGGTTTTCCGTGTCTTGGGCATGCTGGAACAGCAAATCCGTGGTGGTAACGATGCTTTCTATTTCCGAGCTGTCTTTGGCTTCCAGCAGGGGAATTGTATTGATCAAGACCGTCTGGTTCGGAATCAACTCTGCTGCCTGTTTCAACTCGGCCAATGCGGTGCGTGCCTCAATACATTTCTTGAGAACTGCACGTGTTTCCAGCTCAGTTCCTGGTGGCAGCAGCGGAAGTTGGTTATATGGCCTGTCAGCCTGCCATGGCAGCAGCGGTTCATTCATGGATGCGACCCTGATTATTTTGTATGTTTTTTGAGCAGAAGAAGGCTTCTCTCATGTCGCTAGTGTAGACATGAGGCCTTAACGCGTCGCAATTTTTCACTTTTTGCGACACGTCTTCCGAACATGTCGCCGCAGACGACACGTTCGAAAGACGTGTTACCGAAATAGAGTTTCGGCGACATGAGCACATCAAAATCAAAAAAAGCCCCGAACCAGTCGGGGCTTCTTCATTCTCAGCCCTGCATCAGGCCTCGAAACCACAACCCATCATCAGAAAATATTGATCGGGTAATCCACAAACACACGCACTTCGTTGCCGCTGACATTGTACTCGCTCGACTTCTGCGACACGCGCAAGACCGAGCTGCGCAGTTTCACGCTGAGGT
This sequence comes from Pseudomonas sp. NFX15, assembly GCF_049132105.1. Taxonomy (NCBI): domain Bacteria; kingdom Pseudomonadati; phylum Pseudomonadota; class Gammaproteobacteria; order Pseudomonadales; family Pseudomonadaceae; genus Pseudomonas; species Pseudomonas sp. NFX15. Next base: position 91,944 of record NZ_JAFMPV010000009.1, on the reverse strand, counting down.
CTTTGGCCGGGCCGCTTTGCACGACATATTTGATCTGGTTGAAAATCTCGCGCTCGGTGCCGCCTTCGCTGGTGGAGGTGGTGATGTTGTCACCGCGCACGTAGGCCACGTTGTAGCTCAGGCCTGGGACACCGAAGGTGCTGAAGTCCAGGCCGTAGCCCAGTTGCCAGCTGCGTTCGTCTTCGGCGTTGAAGTCGGACCAGTAGGAGTTGGCCAGGTAGATGGTGTTGCCACCGTCGCCTACACGACCTTGATCTTTCTGGTAGCCGCCGTAAGCGTAGCCCAGGTTGCTGTCACCGGTGCTGCGCTGGTGCGCGAGGGTGAACGAGTGCGGGCCAGTGATGAAGGTAGCCGCCAGGCTCCAGATCTTGTTGTCGTCGCCGGTGATGCCGTTGTCGCGGACGTAGGAATCTTCCAGCTTGGTGCGGTAGCCGTTGAAGTCCAGGGTCAGGGACTGGTCCTTGTCGATCGGGAACACGTAGTTGGCGTTCACGTATTGTTTCTTCAGCACGTCTTCGACGTCGGAAGCGTACAGTGCGGCCTTGAATTGCTCGGTGAACTGGTAGCTACCGCCCAACACGTTGATCGACTTCAAGCCACCGCTGTCACGGCCTTCAGCGCTTTTACGCGATTCGGCGGTGAAGCGACCGGCGTCCAGTTGCAGGCCTTTGATCTCCCGGGAGGTGATCAAGGTACCGGTGTAGCTTTCCGGCAGCAGGCGCGAATTGTCGTAATTCAGCACCGGCAGCGCCGGCATCTGGTCGCCGTAGGTCAGGGTGGTGCTGGACAGGCGGAACTTGATTGCCGCGCCGCCCTTGGACAGGTCGTCAGCTGGCTGGCCACTGTCGCCTTTTTTGAAGAAATCGATGCCTTGGGCGCCGCTACGGTCTTCGCTGCGCTCCAGGTTCAGCGCGTACAGGCCGAAGGCGTCCACACCCACACCGACGGTGCCTTGGGTGAAGCCGGACGAGAACGTGCCGATGGCCGCTTGGCCCCACTCGGATTTATCCGGGTTGCCGTCTTTGTAGTCACGATTGATATAGGCGTTGCGCAGCAGCACTTTGAGGCTGCTGTCTTCAACAAAACCCTTGGATTCGGCCTGGTCGCTAGCCATGGCCTGTGTCGCACTCAACATCCCCAGAGCGATCAGGCTGATTCGCTTGTTCAACATGTTGTTCTTTTCCTTATTTCCGGTTGATACGCGCTGTGTCGAACGGCCGAAACGGCGCTATCGCGCTCTTATTTCGTGGCAAAAACAAAAAGGCCCGCTCACGACTTCTCGCGGCGGGCCTTTTATTGTTTTTGAGTCGTGGCGGTCGGCCACAGGCGTTGGCGCGAATCCTAGTCGCGGCCTTAACCCTGTGTCAATTTCATGAATCGTCTAAAAATAGGTGAAAATCGTCTAAGAACTTGCTTTACACGGCAGGAATATTCAATCAGTGCAACCTTCGAGGCCACAGGCTGCCACAGAATTGGCTGACGCTTGAGTGGGCAACGACTGACTCAGCCACAGCGCGAATGCCTGGGGTTTACCCAGCCATAGGCCGATATCGATCAGGGTGAACTGATCGTTGTGTTCAAGCGCCAGCGTCGGGAAACCCTGCCCGCCGACCTTGGCCAACAAAGCCCGGCTGCGCCGAATATGGCCTTCGGTGTCGGCGACCACAAAGTCCTTTTCGAAGGCTTGACGGTCCAGCCCCATGTCCTGGGCAAGCTCAAACAGTACCGACTCGTCGGCGATGCGGCGCCCCTCCACGTAATGAGCACTTTGCAAACGCCCCAGCAACGCCAGGCCTTGACCGGCTATTTGTTCGGCGGCCAGCACTGCGGCAATGGGTGGCGTCGAGTCGAACACGGCGGTGTGATCGCGCAGCAAACCTTCAAAATAGGCTTCACCGAACGATTGCCCACTGTATTCGGCAATGCGCCGATCGTGGGGCATGACGTAACTGCGCAGTTGTGGCGAAACCCGTTGCCGATTGGCACCCGTCATCATGCCACCGCCATGAGCGATCACCGGCAGCACACCCTCGGCGGCCTGGACCAGCGGCTTGGCGCCGTAGCACCAGCCGCACAACGGATCGTAGATATAGTGGAGGATCATGAGCAGGCTCCGGCAAAAGAATCGAGGCCGGCAGATTAGTCCCATGTTCGCGACTGAAAAACATCGGAAAGACTTTCAGACTGTTTCAGGAATCGGTCGAATACGCCCTCGGCCCAAACACAATTTCTGTAGGAGCTGGCTTGCCAGCGAAGAGGTCGGCACATTCAACCTCGATGGCGCCTGCACGACCGCCTTCGCTGGCAAGCCAGCGCCTACAGTTTCCCGGGATTGCGTGAAGGACCCCAAAAAAAACGCTGCCATCCCGGCAGCGCTTTTTTTTGATCAATCCGTTGTTGTTCTTCTTTATCCTTCCATTACATCCCACAACGCATCCAGTTCCGCCTCGCTGAACAAACCAGCAGGGTAACGCTCGATCATCGTCCGGCGCGGATCAGTTTCGCTGATCTGACGCGTTCCATTGGACTTGAACCAGTGCGCCAGAACCTGGAGCGATTCGCTGTTTACGGCCAGGGGATGCAACGCCTTATCGCCCACTGCATTCATTTCGGCGTTCATTACAGCGCTCTCTCCCCGTTTGTGAGCGGCTAACATATCCAAGGTTTATGACAGAACATCGAAGTCCTCCCCCTCCCTGTCTTGCATCGGTAGAGATACAAGAGCTGTGCCAAGGTTTCTGAAGTGTGGACAAGCGGATACAAAAAAGCCCGAAGCCCTGTAGGGCTGCGGGCTCTGTGCAAAGCCTGGAGCGGATCGACAGCCTGAGGGATTTCACAACCTCCTCAGTCTGTTACGACCGCACTCACTCCTTGTGCGGCGCGGGTTGTTGCTGGGTAAGGCAGTGAATGTTGCCACCGCCCAGTAACAGTTCGCGGCCCGGCACCATCACCACTTCGTGCTGCGGGAACAGGTTCTGCAAAATCTCTTTGGCCGGACCGTCCTGCGGGTCATCGAAGCGCGGGGCGATGATGCCGCCGTTGACGATCAGGAAGTTCACGTAGGAACCGGCCAGACGAACGCTGGGATTACGTTCTTGCGTGCCATCGACCGGATCGACACCGGCGCACTCTTCCTCGGTCGCATACAGCGGGCCCGGAATCGGCATTTTGTGCACTGTGAACGGGCGGCCCTTGGCGTCAGTGCTGCTTTCCAGCACTTTCATGGCGGCCTGGCAGCGCGGGTAGTTCGGGTCCTGCGGATCGTCGGTCCAGGCCAGCAGTACTTCACCGGGACGCACGTAGCAGCAGAAGTTATCCACATGGCCGTCGGTTTCATCGTTGAACAAGCCGTCCGGCAGCCAGATGATTTTATCCACAGCCAGGTTTGCGCTCAGCACCGCTTCGATTTGCGCGCGGTTCATGTGCGGGTTGCGATTGCGGTTCAGCAGGCATTCTTCGGTAGTGATCAACGTGCCTTCGCCGTCGACATGGATCGAACCGCCTTCGAGCACGAAACCTTCGGTGCGGTAGCGCGGGCTGCGCTCGATCTCGAGGATCTTGCCGCCGACCTGCGAGTCACGGTTCCACGGCGAGTACAGGCCGCCATCGAAGCCGCCCCAGGCGTTGAAGTCCCAGTTCACGCCACGCACTTCGCCATTGTTGTTGATGACGAACGTCGGGCCGGTGTCGCGGACCCAGGCGTCATCGCTGGACATCTCGACGACGCGAATATTGGGCACGTCCAGACGGGCGCGGGCGTTTTCGTACTGGCCGGCGGACACCGCGACGGTCACCGGTTCGAAACGGGCGATAGCCTTGGCCACGGCCACGTGCGCGGCTTGCGCCGGCTTGCCACCCAGGCGCCAGTTGTCCGGGCGCTCGGGCCAGACCATCCAGGCCTGGGTTTGAGGGGCCCATTCGGCGGGCATGTAGAAGCCGTCGGCGCGAGGGGTGCTGTTCAAAGTGGTCATGGATCAGGGCTCCGCAGTGGAAAGCGCGTGGATACACGCCGTGGACTATGGCGACTTTATATCCGATAAATATCGCCTTTTAAAGCACCGATCATCTAAGGAAACAAATACAGACGCTAATAACCCGATATCAATCGAACTATCACCCTCCCTCCCTGTGGGAGCAAGCCTGCTCGCGATAGCGGTCTATCAGTCCAAAAATCTGTAACTGACAGGACCTCATCGCGAGCAGGCTCGCTCCTACAGGGCTGGCATTTACAGGCCTTCTGCAAGCACCTTCGACAGCATGTCGACAAAGAAATCCACGCTCTGGCGCGAAGTGACCATCGGCGGCTTGATCTTGAGGACGTTCAGGTAATCGCCGGTGGGCTGCATGAAAATCCCCAGTTCGCGCAAGCGATCACACAGTGCCGTGGTTTCCTCGGTGGCCGGTTCCAGGGTTTCGCGGTTGCGAATCAACTCGACACCCAGATAGAAACCGGAACCGTGCACCGCTCCCACCAATGGATGAATATCGATCAACGCTTCGAGGCGCTGCTTGAAATGCCCGCCAACGACCTGGGCGTTTTCCCAGAGTTTTTCCTCTTCCATCACATCCAGTACTGCCATGCCGACCTGGCAACTGACCGGGCTGCCACCGGCGGACGAGAAGAAATAGCCCTCGGCCTCCAGCGCCTCGGCGATTTCCCGGCGGGTGATCACCGCACCCAGTGGTTGGCCGTTGCCCATGCCCTTGGCCATGGTGATGATGTCCGGCACCACGCCCTGTTCTTCAAAGCCCCAGAAGAAATCACCCATGCGCCCGTAGCCAACCTGCACTTCGTCGGCGATGCACACGCCGCCTTGGGCCCGCACCATGCCATAGACCTGTTTCAGGTAGCCCGGCGGCAGCGAGATACCACCGGCATTGCCGTACACCGGTTCGCAGATGAAACCGGCCAGTTGGCGCTTCTGCTCGGCGATTTTCGCCAGGTTGTGTTCGACGCTGCGCACGTAGTCCGGGGCGCTGTCGGGGCCGCGGAATTCGCCGCGATAGGTGTTTGGCGCGGTCACCGGGTGCACCCAGTCTGGGCGGCTGCTCAAGGCCTTGGGGTTGTCGGCGATCGAGGTCGATACTGAGTCTGCGCCGACGGTCCAGCCGTGATAGGCCTCCAGCACGCTGAGCATGTCCCGGCCGCCGCTGTAGGCCCAGGCCAGGCGGATCGCCAGGTCATTGGCTTCGCTGCCGCTATTGACCAGGAACACGCGGTCCATGCCGTCCGGGGACAGCTTCAGCAAGCGCTCGGAAAACTCGGCCACCGCCGCGTAGTTGAAACGCGAGTTGGTATTGAGCAGCGACCACTGGCGGCTGGCGACCGCCGCCATGCGTGGGTGACCGTGACCCAATACCGCAACGTTGTTGAGCATGTCGAGGTAGGAACGACCCTGCATGTCGATCAGATGGTTGCGCCAGCCGCGCTCAATGCGCGGTGGGTCAACGTAATAGTGTTTTTGCGTACGGGCGAAACTGGCATCGCGCCGGGCCAACAGGGTTGGCCCATCCAATTCGGCTTCCGCATCGCACGCCAGACCCAGTAATGCGGCCGGCGAAGGGCACAGCGCTTGCCAGGCCGCCGCGCGCGAAGGTGTGCAGAACAACGGCGCATCAATCGATGCGCCCCGGCACAACTGCACGATCAGCGGCCCACTGATGGAACCCAGCACCTGGCCTTTGACCAGCGCCGCGCCGCTGTGCAGCGACGGGGCGACGCCCCATAGCCGCACGCTCAATTGCGGACCGTCCAGTTGCAGCACACCGGCCGCCGGCTGATGCACCACCCCGGCAAACGGCGCTTCGAGCGTTGTACCGTGAGGCACGCGCAGTTCGACGTGCAACGCGAAAGTGTCCGGCTCAGTGGCGCTGTCCGGGCGGGTGTGGGACAACCGATATTGCCCGTAGCGGCTGGCCGCCAGTCCATGTGCCGCGCCCGCTTCGTCCAACAGGCGCTGATCGACGCCTTCCTGCTCCCAGTTGCCGGCCTCGAAATGCGGGCTGAGCACGCCCAGGTCGATCAACGCGAATTCACGCCCCACCAGGTTGGGCAGCAGCGGCGCAAAACCTTCGCTGCCAATGGCCGGCAGATCGTGGCCGACGGCGGTGAGGATCGCCGCTTCCATCAGCGCCAACGGCACCGACGTGGCCACGCGGAAAATTTCCCATTCATGGACCAGGTTGTCGCGGCTGTACGTATTGCCCGGGTCAACGCTGACCTGCTGTTCGCCGCTGAGCACCAGCACGGCCGCACGGGCGACGATCAGCGGCCACAACGCCAGCAGCTCTTCACGTTGCAAGGGGTTGATCGCGTGGTAGGCCTGGATCGCCGGCAAAATGCAGAACGGATCACCCTCGCTGTGGTGCAACAGCGCGGCGCAGGTCACCGACAGGTCAGTAATGCGCCAGGTGCGCACCAGATCACCGAAGTCGATCACGCCCTGCAACTGCCAATGACGCTGCGCATCGCGCTGCCACACCACGTTGTCGTCGGTGATGTCCATGTGGATGGCCTGCACCGGCAGCTTGGCCTCCAGCGGCTGCAAATGCCGCTCGGCTTGCTCGGACGCTTCCACGATCAGTTTGCGTTGGGCTTCATCCTTGATCACCGGCAGCAAGTGCGCGATCAGGGCATGAGCATGGCGGGCGTCCCATTGCAGGGTGCGCACCAGTCCCGGATGGTCGAAATCTGCCAGGGCCAGGTCCATTTCACCGCACAGGCGACCAAAGCCCGCCACCACCGTCGGGCTGAAATGGCTGAGGCTGGTCAGCGGCTGGCCTTCGATGTAACCGAGCAGGCGAACGTGCACCGCCTGGCCACCCACGTCCAGTGACAACAGCTCTGCACCGTTTTTGGCCGGCATCACGCGCGGTACGTGCACATCCGAGTGTTGCGCCAAATGCTTGAGCCCAGCGTGCTGGGCCTGGATCTCCAGTGCCGAATAATCACCCCGGCAGATTTTCAGGACGAAACGCCCGTGGTCGCTGTCGACGCGGTAGTTCAGGTCTTGCTGGCTGCCGAGGGCGTGCAATTTGCCGCTGAACCCGTAATGTTCCTCCAGCAGCTCTAGCGCTTGCTCCGCAGACACTTGCGGGCTGGGCAGACTGGCGCGATGAATCAACGTGGCGAGCGGCATACAACAACCTCGGAAATTTTATTAGGCGCCTATATCGCCACTGGTTCGGGCGATACGCAACCCCCTGAGGTCGGCGCTGGTCGTTTGCCGGGGCTGGACAAACCGCTAGATTGTTTCTCGAACACTCGCCCCCGCCGGCACTTTTGCGCAAGAATGGCGGCCATTAAACGCAGACTGCCGGAGAGCCTCCATGAATGTTGTGACCACCGACCTGCCCGGTGTCTTGATCCTCGAACCCAAGGTCTTTGGTGACGAGCGTGGTTTCTTCTATGAGAGTTTCAACGCCAAGGCCTTCAAAGAAGCCACCGGCCTGGACACTGAATTTGTCCAGGACAATCACTCCCGCTCGCAGAAGGGCGTGTTGCGTGGCTTGCATTACCAACTGCAAAACACCCAAGGAAAACTGGTTCGTGTCACCGCGGGTGAAGTGCTGGACGTCGCCGTAGATATCCGTCGCAGATCGCCGAACTTTGGCCAATGGGTCGCGGTGCGCCTGTCGGCCGACAATCATCGCCAGCTCTGGGTCCCGGAAGGCTTCGCCCACGGGTTTGTGGTCTTGAGCGAATATGCCGAGTTTCTTTACAAGACCACCGACTACTACACGCCGTCGGCCGAACGCAGCATTCGTTGGGACGATCCGGACCTGGCCATCGACTGGCAGCTGGAGGCAGCGCCGCAGTTGTCGGCCAAAGATCAGGCCGGCGTGTTGTTGAAGGACGCTGACGTGTTTGCCTGACCAACCGATAGAAGTTTTCCGTATCAAGATGCACCTGAGCCAAGCGGCTCAAGCCTAGGCATAATGCGCCTGTACCCACAGGCGCACGCGGCTCATGACTCCGACCCTTCCCCCCAGACCTCGTTGGCGCAGCCTGGCCCTGTTGGCGCTGTGCCTGGCGCCGTTGCTGTGGCCGCTGCAGCATCTGGCCGAGCGTTACTATCGCAGCGAACTGGCCAGCCAGAATCGCCAGACCCTGGACCTCTACGTCGCTAACCTGCTGGGCACCCTGCACCGCTATGAAGTGCTGCCGCAGATCCTCGGCGACCTGCCGGCCCTGCGCGCCGTGCTCGGCGCGCCGGACGACGGCGTCACCCAGGGCAATGCCAACCGCCTGCTGAAAAACATCGCGAACCAGACCGGCGCCGAGGTCATGTACCTGATGGACGCCACCGGCAAGACCCTGGCCGCCTCCAACTGGGACAAGCACGACAGTTTTGTCGGGCGCAATTTTTCCTTCCGGCCGTATTTCAGCGAAGCCATGGCCGGGCGGCTCGGGCGCTTTTTCGGCCTGGGCACGACCTCTGCCAAGCGCGGTTATTTTTTCGCCGCCGGCGTGCGCGACGGTGAAAAAATCGTCGGTGTGCTGGTGGTCAAGGTCGATCTCGACCACACCGAAAGCCTGTGGGGAAAGACCCCGGAACAACTGCTGCTGACCGATCACAACGGCGTGGTCATTCTCACCTCGCGGCCGGAGTGGCGCTTCCGCTCGACCCGCCCGCTGAACGAGGAAGAAAGCAAAGCCATCACCGCGATCCAGCCCTACCCGACCCGTGATCCGAAACCGCTCAAGCTCAACCCCAACGCCTGGTTGACCCAGACCCAGCAGATCGCCGAAACCGGTTGGGATGTCAGCATCCTCGCCCCGCGCACCTTGATCGACCGCCCGGTGCGCACGGTGGTGGCCATCGGTGGCGCCACGCTGCTGGTGTTGATGTTGTTGCTGGGCCTGATGATGCAACGCCGGCGCCATTACCTCGAACGCATCGCCTTTGAGGCCAAGGCCCGTCGCGAACTGGAAGGCCGGGTTGCCGAACGCACCAGCGATCTCGAAGGCCTGAACCGCCGTCTGAAACAGGAAGTGCTGGAGCGCGAGCAGGCCCAGCAGGAATTGGTCCGCGCCCAGGATGACCTGGTGCAGGCCGGTAAATTGTCGGCGCTGGGCACCATGTCGGCGAGCATCAGCCACGAACTCAATCAGCCGCTGGCGGCGATTCGCAGTTACGCCGAAAACGCCGAAGTGCTGCTCGATCACCAGCGCACCGACGATGCCCGCGGCAACCTCAAGCTGATCAGTGAATTGACCGGCCGCATGGCCTCGATCATCGCCCACTTGCGCGCCTTTGCCCGGCGCGACCGACACGCCCCGGAAAGCGTCGCCCTGCAACCAGCCCTGGACGATGCCCTGGCCTTGCTCGCCAAGCGTCGACGCAGCATGGACGTCGAGTTGATCCGCGATCTGCCTGCCGCCACCCTGTGGGTCGAGGCCGGGGAAACCCGCTTGCGCCAGGTCCTCGGCAATCTGCTGGCTAACGCCCTGGATGCCCTGACCGAAAAAGGCCCGCCACGCAAGCTCTGGCTGAGTGCCCAATCCACGGCTGATGGCGTCAACCTGTACATCCGCGACAACGGCCCCGGCTTTTGCATGGAAGCCCTTGGCCGCGCCAGCGAGCCGTTCTACACCACCAAGACTCGCACCCAGGGCCTCGGCCTGGGGCTGGCAATTTGCGAAACCCTGATGCGCGCCTTCGGTGGTGAACTGTCGTTCGCCAATCACAAGGAAGGCGGCGCCCTGATTACCCTGAAATTGCGCGCAGGCGCACCAGGCGTGAGCCTGCAACCGTCCGAGGACCGAAGTGCATGACCATCGACAACCGCATCCAGGTCGTGTTGATCGACGACGATCCCCACTTGCGCCAGGCGCTTGGCCAGACGCTGGACCTGGCCGGCCTGAAAATCCTGCCGCTGGCCGAAGCCAAGGGTCTGGCCGCGCAGCTTGAACGCGACTGGCCGGGTGTGGTGGTCAGCGACATCCGCATGCCCGGCATGGACGGCCTCGAACTGCTGAGCGAACTGCACGCCCAGGACCCGGAATTGCCGGTGCTGTTGATCACCGGCCACGGTGACGTGCCGCTCGCCGTGAAGGCCATGCGTGCCGGCGCGTATGACTTTCTGGAAAAACCCTTCGCCAGTGATGCCCTGCTAGACAGCGTGCGCCGCGCAATGGCCCTGCGCCGCTTGGTGCTGGACAACCGCAGCCTGCGCCTGGCCTTGAGCGACCGCAATGAACTGAGCGCGCGGCTGGTCGGCCATTCGCCGTCGATGCTGCGCCTGCGCGAGCAAATCGGCGCCCTGGCCGCGACCAAGGCTGACGTGCTTATCCTCGGCGAAACCGGTGCCGGCAAGGAAGTCGTGGCGCGTGCGTTGCACGATCTATCGAACCGTCGCAACGGGCCATTCGTGGCAATCAATGCCGGCGCCCTGGCCGAATCCGTGGTTGAAAGCGAGCTGTTCGGCCACGAGCCCGGGGCCTTCACCGGCGCGCAGAAACGCCGCATCGGCAAATTCGAATTCGCCAACGGCGGCACGCTGTTCCTCGATGAAATCGAAAGCATGAGCCTGGATGTACAGGTCAAACTGCTGCGCTTGCTGCAAGAGCGGGTGGTCGAACGCTTGGGCGGTAATCAGTTGATCCCGCTGGACATCCGCATCATCGCCGCGACCAAGGAAGACCTGCGCCAGGCGGCGGATCAAGGGCGTTTTCGTGCCGACCTGTATTACCGCCTGAACGTCGCACCGCTGCGCATCCCATCGCTGCGCGAACGGGGCGAAGATGCGCTGATGCTGTTCCAGCATTTCGCCGACGAAGCCAGTGCCCGCCACGGCTTGCCGCCCCATGAACTGCAACCGGGGCAACGGGCCTTGCTGTTGCGCCACACCTGGCCTGGCAATGTGCGCGAACTGCAAAATGCCGCCGAGCGTTTTGCCCTGGGGTTGGAACTGGCCCTCGACAACGGCACGCCGCAAGGCGGTGTTGGAAACCGCGTCGAAGTGGTCAGCGGCGGTTTGAGCGAGCAAGTGGAGAACTTCGAAAAAACCCTGATCGCCGCCGAACTGGCGCGTTCGCACAGCTCGGTGCGCAGCGTCGCCGAAGCCCTCGGCATTCCGCGCAAGACCCTGCACGACAAACTGCGCAAGCACGGCCTGAGTTTCGCCGACAGTGGCACCCCGGCCCACCCTGACGACCTCGATTGAGCTACTGTCCAACCACCCACTTCAAACCAGAGGCCCCTGAATGAGCCGCGACAGCCGACAACTGGAATCCGTCCTGCATCACGACATTCCCCTGACACGGGACATGGGCCTCAAAGTCCTCGACTGGCACGACCAGCAACTGCGCCTGCACTTGCCGTTGGACGCCAACGTCAACCACAAGAGCACCATGTTCGGCGGCAGCCTGTATTGCGGCGCGGTCCTGGCGGGTTGGGGCTGGCTGCATTTGCGCCTCAAGGAAGTAGGGATTACCGACGGGCACATCGTGATTCAGGAAGGGCAGATCAGCTACCCGCTGCCGGTGACGGGCGACGCCCACGCCATTTGCGTGGCGCCGGACCCGGTGATCTGGAAGAAATTCCTGACCACGTTCCAGCGCTACAGCCGCGCGCGATTGACCCTGCATACGCGGGTGGTGAATGAAGGCCGTGAAGAGGATGCGGTAAGGTTTGTCGGGCAGTACGTGCTGCACCGCTGAATATGAAGGTGTTGTACAACCTGTGGCGAGGGGGCTTGCCCCCGTTGGAGTGCGCAGCACTCCCAAGTCCAGCGTCCGCAGCGTGTCAGACACAATGAGATAGCATGTTTTTGGGGCAGCTTCGCTGCCCAACGGGGGCAAGCCCCCTCGCCACAAGGTTAAGGTGAATTCAGGAACGAGCCAGTTCCAGCAATTTATCCCGCCACGCCGCCTTTGCCGGCAATGCCAAAAAGAACGCATTCAACAGCGATTCCCGCGCCGGATAGCTGAACGGCTCACCGCTCAACTCCAGCACCTCACCGCCCGCGCCTTCCAGCACGCCTTGCGCGGCCGCCGTGTCCCATTGCGAGGTCGGTGCCAGGCGCGGATAGCAATCCGCGGCGCCTTCGGCCAGCAGGCAAAACTTCAACGAACTGCCGATATTGGCCAGTTGCAACTCGCCCAGGCTGGCACTCAAACCCGCCAGCAAACGTTCTTGCTCCGGGCTGGAATGGCGCCGGCTGGCGACCACGGTGAACGACTCGCCGGGTGCTAATGCATCACGCACCTTGATCGCCACAGGCGTACCCCCTTCATCGCCACGCCAGGTACCGAGGCCAGCGCCACCGACATAAAAACGCCCGTTGGTTGGCATCGACACCACACCAAACACCACCCGGCCGTTTTCGATCAGGGCGATGTTGACGGTGAATTCTTCACTGCCATTGATGAACTCCTTGGTGCCGTCCAGCGGGTCGACCAGCCACCAACGCTGCCATCCGGCGCGCACGCTTTGCGGGATGTCGGCATCCTCCTCCGACAGCACCGCAATACTCGGATCGAGTGCGGTGAGCCCGGCAAGGATCAGATGGTGCGCGGCCAGGTCAGCAGCGGTCACCGGCGAGTCATCCGCCTTCGCCGTGACGGCCGTGCCCGTGCGCCAGAACGGCAGGATCGCCTTGCCAGCCCGCAAGGCCAGCTCGACCACAGGCGCCATCAACGGATGCGGGAAATTCATGGCTGGAAGGCTCCGCGCTGGGTCAACAGGTCGCGCGCCAGGTACAGCGCCGCCAGGGCTCGGCCTTCGGTAAATTGCGGGTTTTGCGCCAGTGCCGAGAGTTCACGCAGATTGACCTTGTCCACCCGCATTGGCTCTGGCTCATCGCCTTCCAGGCGCGCTTCGTAGAGGTCGGTGGCCAGCACCACTTGAATCTTCTGGCTCATGTAGCCGGGGGACAGCGATAGCTCGGTCAGGTGTTCCAGTTGCCGCGCGCCGTAACCGGCCTCTTCCTTGAGTTCACGCTCGGCCGCCGCCAGCACGTCTTCGCCCGGCTCGATCAAGCCCTTGGGCAATGACATTTCATATTCATCGGTGCCGCCGCAATACTCCTCGACCAGCACCGCATGCTCGGCATCGAGCATCGCCACGATCATCACCGCGCCATACCCGGCGCCCTTGCCAACCAGTCGCTCGTAGGTGCGCTCCACGCCGTTGGAAAATCGCAGCTTCAGCTCTTCCACGCAGAACAATCGACTGGTGGCGACAATTTCGCGGGCGAGTATCGTGGGTTTCTGGCGCATGCAAAGCTCCTTGGCGTGAACGCGCTACTATAACGCGGCTTTGCCGATTGTTTACGCCAGAAATCTTTCTACTGCCCGAGACGCTGCCATGCTTTCACTACCCTGGTCCGACATCGATACCGTCCTGCTGGACATGGACGGCACGTTGCTGGACCTGCATTTCGACAACCACTTCTGGCTGGAACACCTGCCCCAGCGTTACGCCGAGCTGCATGGGGTCAGCCGGGCCATGGCCGAGATGGAATTGCAGCCGTTGTTCGAGCGCAATGCCGGCCAGTTGCAGTGGTACTGCCTGGATTTCTGGAGCGCCGAACTGAAACTGTCGGTACGCGACCTGAAACTGGAAACCGCGCACCTGATCGCCTTGCGCCCGGATGCCGACACGTTCCTGGCCGCGATCAAACAAGCCGGCAAGCGCGTGGTGCTGATCACCAATGCCCATCGGGATTCGTTGTCGCTAAAGCTGGAAAAAATCCAACTCGCGCCCTACTTCGAGCGATTGATCAGCTCCCATGACTACGGCTTCCCCAAGGAAAACCCACAGTTCTGGGAGGCCTTGCAGGCCGACATCGATTTCGACCCGGCGCGCAGCCTGTTCATCGACGACACCTTGTCGATCTTGCGCAGTGCACGGGAGTTTGGCGTGGCGCATTTGCTGGCCGTGCGTGAGCCGGACAGCCGCAAGGGGCCGAAGGATACGGCAGAGTTTGCAGCGGTCGAGGACTATCGGGACTTGATTGCCGGACTTTGATACCGAGTCGTCTGCATCGCGGGCAATACACACACAGGGACTGAGTCGTTCGCATCATTCGTGAACACCTCAGATCCTGTGGGAGCGTGGCTTGCCCGCGAAGGCCATCACGCGGTTTTGAGCCTTACTCAGGAATCCGCAACGACTGCCCCGGATAGATCTTGTCCGGGTGCGACAGCAGCGGCTTGTTAGCCTCGAAAATCTTGTTGTACTGGTTGGCATTGCCGTACACGGCCAGCGAGATCGCGCTGAGGGTGTCGCCTTTTTTCACCACCACAAAACGCGCCGCCGCCACGACAGGCCCGGTCACCGTCATCTGATCGTCAACGCTGCCAACCCCGGCAATATTGCCCACCGCCAACAGGATCTTTTCCTTCTCTTCCTGGCTCGCCACTTCGCCGGTCACCGTGACCTTGTCGCCATCGACCGTCGCCTGCACATTCGGGTTGCCCAGGCCGACCTTGCTGATGTGCTCCTTCAACTGCTCACTGGCATTGGCGTTACCGGGCGTCAGCAAATCCAGCAGTTTTTCGCCTGCTTCTTTCACAAAGCTCAAAAGACTCATGGTGCACTCTCCTTGGGTTTCGGGTTCCAGACGCCAAAGCCTAGCCCACGACCGTCACTTGCGAATCCAACCCGACCAATGACCAAGCTTGCGATAGAATCGGCAGCTTCCCGCACCTTGGAGCGAAGATGGACATCAAGCAGCTGAAATTCCTCATCGCCCTCGACGAAACCCGCCATTTCGGCCAGGCCGCCGCCCGCTGCCACATCACCCAGCCGACCCTGTCCATGCGCCTGCGCAGCCTCGAAGAAGAACTCGACCTGCCACTGGTCAATCGCGGCCAGCGCTTCGAAGGTTTCACCGCGCCGGGCGAACGGGTGCTGGCCTGGGCGCGCACGGTGCTGGCGGCCTACGACGGCCTGTATGCCGAGGCGGCTGCCTGTCGCGGCAACCTGGTCGGTACGTTGCGCCTGGGCGTGGTGCCACTGTCGAGTTTTGATCCATTGCCGCTGCTGCAACGCCTGCACGCGGAACACCCGAACCTGCGCTTCGAACTTTCGGCATTGAGTTCCGAGCAGATTCTTGAACAACTGGCGAACAATCGGCTGGACCTCGGGGTTTCCTATCTGGAGCGCCTCGACGCCGAGCATTTCGACTCCCTGGCCTTCAGCGAAACCCGCATGGGCCTGCTCTACGACCAGCGCTTCTTCACCTTTGGGCCAGCGCCGCTGAGCTGGGAATCGTTGATCGAACTGCCATTGGGCATGCTCACCAGCGGCATGCACTTTCGCCAATCGATCGACCATAACTTCCACAGCCGCGGCTTGACCCCACAACCGTTGCTGCAGACCGACGCCGTCCATCAATTGTTACAAGCGGTGCACGGCGGACTGTGTTGCGCGGTGATGCCGCTGGAGGGCGGCCTCGAAGGGCTGACCGAACACCTGCGCCTGCAACCGATCGAAAACGCCCAGACCCTCGGCCGACTGGGGCTGATCATGCGTCGCAGCGCGCCACGCTCGGCCCTGGCTGAAGCCTGTTTCGCGATCTACCAACGATCATTGATGGGCGCTTGATCGACGGCATCTATCGGTAGATCAGTATTAGCGATTAGACGCGACAAGGTGCCGCGCCTAGTCTTAACGCTGATCAAACCGTGGGTGATGCCATGAACACCAAGCGCCCTGCCTGTCCGGCGCCAGCCCTCGAAACGCCCGCGCCAGCCGCCAGCCAGACGTACAGTTACAGCAATCTTGAGTTCGAGGAGTCGACCAGCACCGCGCTGGCCGAGGAAGTGGCGTTGGCGATTGCCTATAACGGCATCAGCCAGGCGGTCATGCTGGTCACGCCCACGGACCTGGAAGACTTCATCGTCGGCTTCAGCCTCGGCAGCGGCATCATCCACGACGCCACCGACATTTATGACTTGCAGCTAAGCGGCTCGGGCTCGGCGCAGTACGCCCAAGTGACCATCGCCAACCGTGCGTTCTGGAACCTCAAGCAGCAGCGTCGGCAACTGGCCGGCACCAGCGGTTGCGGGTTGTGCGGTGTGGAAGCCGTCGAACAGGCCTTGCCCGACCTTCAGGTATTGCCCGGCGCGCCACTGCCACCGGCCGAATGGCTCGATGGCCTGCGCCAACGCATCGGTGCCTTCCAGCCTTTGGGCCAGCACAGCGGCGCCGTGCATGCGGCGGTGTTCATGAATGACCAGGGCGAGCTGCTGCTGGGCCGTGAAGACATCGGCCGGCACAACGCCCTCGACAAACTGATCGGCGGGCTGATCCGGCAAAATATTCCGACCGCGGGCGGCCTGGCGATTGTCACCAGCCGTTGCAGCCTCGAACTGATCCAGAAAGTCCTGCGCGCCGGGATCCAGACCCTGGTCAGCCTATCGTCGCCCACGGGCCTTGCCGTGCAATGGGCCCGTCGCCACAACCTCAATCTCATCCATCTGCCCCAGAAGAATGCGCCTCGGGTGTACAGCCCGGCTTTGGAGAATCAAGCGTGAGTCAACACCGTCAAGCCGACCAGAAACCCGTTCCTCGCTATAAGCCTTACAAAGGTCCGGCCGGTGGTTGGGGCGCCTTGATCAGCGTGGCCCAGGCCTGGTTGACCAGCGACAATGCCCTGAAAAACCTGCGCATCATGCTCAAGACCAACCAGAACGGTGGCTTCGACTGCCCGGGTTGCGCGTGGGGTGATTCGCCGGAAAAGGGCATGGTGATGTTCTGCGAGAACGGCGCCAAGGCGGTGAACTGGGAAGCGACCAAACGCCGGGTCGATGCCAGGTTCTTCGCCAAGCACAGCGTCACTTCGTTGCTGGAGCAAAGCGACTACTGGCTCGAATACCAGGGTCGCCTGACCGAACCGATGAGCTACGACGCAGACACCGACTGCTACAAGCCGATCAGTTGGGACGCTGCCTTCGCCCTGATCGCCAAACACCTGAACGGCTTGGCGAGCCCGGATCAGGCTGAGTTCTACACCTCGGGGCGCGCCAGCAACGAAGCGGCGTACCTCTACCAATTGTTCGTGCGCGCCTTCGGCACCAACAACTTCCCGGATTGCTCGAACATGTGCCACGAGGCCAGCGGTGTGGCGTTGTCGCAAAGCGTCGGGGTGGGCAAAGGCACGGTGACCTTCGACGATTTCGAACACGCCGACGCGATTTTCGTCTGGGGTCAGAACCCGGGCACCAATCACCCGCGAATGCTCGAACCGCTGCGCGAAGCGGTGAAGCGCGGTGCACAAGTGGTGTGCATCAACCCGCTCAAGGAGCGTGGCCTGGAGCGTTTCCAGCACCCGCAACACGCGATTGAAATGCTCACCAACGGCGACAAGCCGACCAACACCGCATTCTTCCGCCCCGCCCTCGGCGGCGATATGGCGATCATGCGCGGCATGGCCAAATTCCTGCTGCTTTGGGAGCGCGATGCACAACGTACTGGCGCCCCAGCGGTGTTCGACCACGACTTCCTCAATGAACACAGCGCCAATGTGCTGGAGTACCTGGCGGCCATCGACGACACGCCGTGGGAGCAGATCGTCGAGCAGTCCGGCCTGACCCTCGAGGAGATCGAGCAAGCGGCGCGCATGTACGCCAAGGGCAAGAACGTCATCATGTGCTGGGCCATGGGCATTACCCAGCATCGTCACTCGGTGGCGACCATCCAGGAAATCGCCAACCTGATGTTGCTGCGCGGCAACGTCGGCCGGCCGGGTGCAGGCTTGTGTCCGGTGCGCGGTCACAGCAACGTGCAGGGCGATCGGACCATGGGCATCAACGAACGCCCGCCGGTGGCATTTCTTGATTCGCTGGAGCGCCGCTTCCCGTTCAAAGTGCCCCGCCACAACGGGCACAACGTGGTCGAGGCGATTCACGCCATGGCCGAAGGCCGGGCGAAAGTCTTCATCGGCCTGGGCGGCAACTTCGCGCAAGCCACGCCGGACAGCCCACGCACCTTCCAGGCCCTGCAAAACTGCGACCTGACCGTGCAGATCAGCACCAAGCTCAATCGCAGCCACCTGACCCACGGCAAGGACGCGCTGATCCTGCCGTGCCTGGGCCGTACCGACATCGATATTCAGACCGAAGGCCCGCAAGCGGTCACCGTCGAAGATTCGTTCAGCATGGTCCACGCCTCCAATGGTCAGTTGCACCCGCTGTCGAACCAGATGCGCTCGGAGCCGGCGATCCTCGCCGGTATCGCCGCCGCGACCCTGGGCAGCCACCCGGTGGACTGGAACTGGCTGGTGGCCGATTACGGCCGCATCCGCGACCTGATCGCCGAGACCATTCCCGGCTTCAAGGACTTCAACGAACGGGTCAAGCAACCCGGCGGTTTCTACCTGGGCAACAGCGCCGGCGCACGCAAGTGGAGCACCGCCTCGGGCCGGGCCAATTTCAAACCCAACACCCTGCCCAAAGATCTGGTGCACGAACGCACCCGCGCCACCGGCGTACTGCCGGACCTGATCATGCAATCGATGCGTTCGCACGATCAGTACAACACCACCATCTACGGCCTCGACGACCGTTATCGAGGTGTGAAGGGACAACGCGATGTATTGTTCGTCAACGAAGCCGACATCATTCGCCTGGGCTTCAAGCCTTGGCAGAAGGCTGACATCGTTTCGCTCTGGGATGATGGCGTTCAGCGTCGGGTCAAAGGCTTCACGCTGCTGGCGTTTGATATCCCGGCCGGGCAAGCGGCCGCGTACTATCCGGAAGTGAATCCATTGGTGCCGCTGGAAAGCGTCGGGGATGGCAGCCATACGCCAACGTCGAAGTTCGTGGCGATCCGCCTGGAAGCGGCGAGTGAGACTGGCTTGATCATGGCCAGGTCGGCGTAATTCGTCGTTTGGTCTGGCCTCTTCGCGAGCAAGCCCGCTCCCACATTGGAATGCGTTCCCCTGTGGGAGCGGGCTTGCTCGCGAATACGGTAGATCAAACAACAAATATTCCAGATTCAGTACTTTCCTTTCGCCCACAAAAAAGGCCGTTTCCTCACGAAAACGGCCTTTGCGAATAAGTAAAAGACCCGCGAAAAAACGTTAAGTTCCGTCCTAAAAACAGTAACTTATAGAATTGTGTACAAGTCGTGTTACTCGTCGGATTTCGATTGTCACACCGCTGACACAGCCTCAGGATCGCGCCGTCATCCCCTTGAGGTTCCTTTATGAAGTTCTCCTCGATTCTCTTGTTGTCCCTTGGCCTGGTCAGCGGTTTTGCGTCTGCTGGCGGCACTACCGAAGCCGGCGTAGGCGGCGCATTGGGCGGGGTTTTGGGCTCGGTCGTCGGCCAATCGCTGGGCGGCAGCACAGGTTCCACCATTGGCGCGGCCCTGGGTGGCGCGGGTGGTAGCGCCGTCGGCGCAAACAAGCACAGCCGTGGCGAAGCAGCTATTGGCGGTGCGCTCGGCGCAGCCGGCGGTAACGTGGTTGGCCGCAGCATGGGCGGCACCACCGGCAGCCTGATCGGCGCGGCAGCAGGCGGCGGCGCCGGTGGCGCGCTGGGTAACTACATGGGCAAAGAGAGCAACGAGGAAGATCATCGCTCGTACCGTGGCCATGACGATCGTCGCTACTACCGCGACGACCACCGTCACCGCGGCCACGCCTATGGTCATCGCAAGCATCACAAGTACTATCGCGACTAAGGCCTGATCGCCTTACGCGCCAGACCATCAAAAAAATCGCAGCCCCCGAGCTGCGATTTTTTTGCCTTACTGCACCACTAGTAAGTGTTCCAGCGCTTCGCGCAATCGCTGCGGGATCGGCACCGGCCGGTTCGACACGCGATCGACGAACACATGCACGAAACGCCCCGCCGCACAGACGTCCGGGTCGCCGTGCTTGAACACGGCCAACTCGTACTGCACCGAACTGTTGCCCAGCTTGCCCACCCGCAATCCGATCTCGATGCGATCCGGGAACGCAATGGACGCAAAGTAATCACAGGCCGAACTCACCACAAACCCCACCACCTCACCGTCATGGATATCCAAGCCGCCGACTTCGATTAGGTAGGTATTCACCGCCGTGTCGAAGAAGCTGTAGTAGGTGACATTGTTCACGTGACCGTAGGCATCGTTGTCGTGCCAACGGGTGGTGATCGGCTGGAAGTGCGGGTAGTCGGCGCGTTGCGGCATCGGGTTGGACATCGTGTCGATTCCTGGAGTGGGTTCGGCAGTCTAAGGTGAAAATCGCGTTGTGATCATTCGCGAGCAGGCTCGCTCACACAGGGGAATGCATTTCAACTGTAGGAGCGAGCCTGCTCGCGAAGGCGCCCTCACCGGCGCCCCATCAATCACTTGTCAGCAAAGCCCTTGCCAGCCGCCGCCAACTCACCAATCACCCGCGCCGGTTTCCAATGATCGCCCTGACGCGTCTCCAGGGCCATCAAACGTTGCTGGATGTCCGCCAGCCCCTGCTGATCCGCCCAGGCCATCGGCCCGCCCTTGTCTGCCGGAAAACCGTAGCCGTTGAGGTAAACCAGATCGATGTCGTGGGCCGACCCGGCAATGCCTTCCTGCAGGATCTTCGCGCCTTCGTTGACCAGTGCCAGTAAGCAGCGCTCGAGAATCTCCTGCGGACCGATATCGCGGCGCTGGAAGCCGAGTTCTTCACTGACTTGAAGCACCAGCGAGTCGACCAGCGCGTCGTGTTCAGCCTGACGGCTGCCCGGCTCATAGTGGTAAAAACCATTGCCACTCTTCTGCCCGAAACGCCCCTGTTCACACAGACGGTTATCCACCTGAACTTCCGGCACGTCCTGGCCTATACCCGATAGCTGGCGCGAGCGCCATTGCAGGTCGACGCCCACCACGTCAAACATGCGGAACGGCCCCATGGCAAAACCGAACCCTTGCAGCGCGGCGTCCACCTGGTAGGGGAATGCGCCTTCGAGCAGCATTTTCCGCGCTTCGTGCACATAGGTGTTGAGCATGCGATTGCCGATGAACCCGTCGCAATTGCCCGCCACCACACTGACCTTGCCCATGCGCTGGCCGAGCGCCAGCGCCGCCTCAAGCACGGCCGGTGCAGTCTGCGCACCACGGACGACTTCCAGCAGTTTCATGATGTGCGCCGGGCTGAAGAAATGCAGGCCCAGCACCTGTTGCGGACGACGGGTCACCGCAGCGATGGCATCGATGTCCAGCGCCGAGGTGTTGCTCGCCAGAATCGCTTCAGGCTTGAGCAAGCCATCGAGCTCGCGGAAGATTTGCTGCTTGAGTTCGAGGTTTTCGTACACGGCCTCGATGACCAGGTCGACATCGCGGATGGCCACATAACCATCGGCCGCCGTGATCCGCGTGAAACGCGCATCGGCTTCATTCTGATCAATACGACCCTGACGCACGCTGTGGGCATAGGTGTCCGCGACCGTGGTCAGCGCCTGTTCCAGCATTTGCGGATTATTGTCGACCCAATGAACGGCCACTCCGGCGTTGGCCAGGCACATGACAATGCCACGGCCCATGGTGCCCGCGCCGATGACGGCGGCGCGCTGAATATTCGACGGTGTCTGGCTCATGTTGTGTTCTCTTGTTGGCGATCCGAAGACAGCCACCACCATAGTCAGGCATCGGGATTTTTTGAAATTTATTCCTGTGATGAGCAACATTCAGCGCATGGATGAACCCCTCGAATCCTTGTAGGAGCGAGCCTGCTCGCGAGCAGGCTCGCTCCTACAAGGGGTTGGGTTCAACCAGTCAGATGTTGTTCGGCCCACTCGCGCACTTCGGCATACGGATAATCCTCCAGCGCCGCAAACCCAGAAATCGACCGTGCCTTGAGCTTGGTGAACAGCGGTACGCTGATTCCACACAGAAAACGGGTCACGCGCTCCGCCGAAGGCACGTTGCCGGTGTGCTGCTCGTGCCTGTGGATAAAACCACCGCACAACGCCTCGAAGTTTTTATCCACAAGCGCCGGCAGCTCGGGCGGTGCTGGCAGGCGCGCGATCTGCCCGTGACAGACCGAACAATGCCCGCACTGCTGCGGGGCATTGTGGTCGCCGAAGTACTCGGCCAGGCGATAACCCAGGCAGCGGTCGGTGGCGAACAGATCCAGCATTGCATGAATCCGTGCAATCTCGGTTTGTTCGTGCCGAGTGAAATACCCGTGCAGTTCCTCGCCCAGCGCAGCGCTGTCGAACCTGCTTTGCAGCACGCTGTAGACCTCAGTCATCTGCTTGCTTTCAAGCTCCACCCAGCCCTTCTCCTGGAAATAATCCAGTGCCTTGACCACGCGACTGCGCTCGGCCTGGTGCTGCTCGTACAGCGCCTCGAAATTCACCGTGGCCCAGGTCCGTGCGCGGCTGGAGGTCTGGATGATCGCCGCGACGAAATCCTTGCGCTCACCTTCAAAACGGGCCAGCAGCGCTTCGGGTTCCTGCAGATACTTGAAGCGGTACTCGGCGTAGTAGGCGTAACGCGGAGCGATCAGCCCACGCAACTCCAGCTGCACCAGCAGGGTCTTGAGCGGCAATTGGCGAATATTGCTCTGATCGGCCAACGGCCCCAGCAAAAACTCCCACTGCCCTTCGGCCACTGCCGCTTGTATCTCGTCAAGCACGCAACGGATGCCCTCCAGCTCCGGCGTGTCGCCGTAGACGAAGTTTTCCAGCACGTTGAGGCTGTCGCGGTTGGCCAAGACCAGGCAGTCCGATGGCTGGCCGTCACGCCCGGCGCGGCCGATTTCCTGGCTGTAGTTCTCGATGGATTTGGGCAGGTCGAAATGCACCACGTTGCGGATGTCACTCTTGTCGATGCCCATGCCGAACGCGATGGTGGCGACGATGCAGTTTGACTGACCGACCATGAAGCGTTTCTGGATGGCTTCGCGCTGATCGTGGGGCAAACCGGCGTGATAGGCCTCAGCCTGAATGCCGTTGCGATTCAGGTGTTCGGCGATGTGCTCGGCGGTCTTCTGCAAGGTCACATAAACAATGCTCGGTTGGCCCGGACGCTGGCTCATCCACTCGACAAGGCGTCGGCGCTTGTCCTGGCCGCGAACCGGCTCAACCAGCAGATTCAGGTTAGGACGATAGAATCCGGTGGTCACCACGTCGTCTGCGGCGATGGCGAATTTCGCCTGCATGTCGTCGATGACTTTTGGCGTCGCGGTAGCGGTCAACAGCAGCACCTGCGGGATGTTGAACTGACGCTGATAGTCCGGAAGCTTGAGATAGTCAGGGCGGAAGTTGTGGCCCCACTCGGAGATGCAGTGCGCTTCGTCCACCACCAGCAGCGAGATCGGCACTTGCTGCAAAAAATGGCGGAAGCGCTCGTTCTTAAGGCGCTCGACCGAGATCATCAGAATTTTCAACTCGCCGGATTTGGCCCGGGCCATGACATCGCTGGCGTCATCGCGACTTTGGGCCGAATCGATACTGCCCGCCGAGATGCCATGGCGTTGCAGAAACCCCAGTTGATCCTGCATCAACGCCAGCAATGGCGAGACCACCAATGTCAGGTGCGGCAGCATCACCGCAGGTAATTGGTAACACAGGGATTTGCCGGAACCGGTGGGGAAAATCGCCGCCGCCGAGCGCCCCGCCAGCACGGCAGTGACCGCCGCTTCCTGACCGGGCCGAAACTGTGGATAACCGAAAACCTGTTCCAGGGTGTTGTGCATAAGCTGTCACTCCGTTGACCGCTGCGATGAGCAAAGCCTAGCCGGCGATGGCAGCGAGTCGAGAAAACGTCGAGGTAAAAACGATACGGGATGATACCGCGGATGGCTTGGAAGACTTGAGGGATGTAGCGACTGTTAGATCGTCATCGCGAGCAGGCTCACGCCTACAAGGAATTTGTGTACGGCAAGATCCAGTGTAGGAGTGAGCCTGCTCGCGATGAGGCCAGCTCAATTACCATAAATTTCGAAATAACCTACAGCGTCTGAGGCATCGTCACCCACCGCGTAGTCCCTTTCCTCAAAAACCCGGAAAACCCCCTACAAAACCTGTCGACCTCAGCCGTCTTGTCGCACAACACCGCACCCTTCTATAGTCTGCGGCGCGGCTGAAATCAGTGTCTCGGCCTGCCGGGCACACTTGCCGATTTCGCACAGGACCACTCGATGAACAGCGCAGATCCACTGCCCCACCGCTACCGCCCGCTCAAATCCCGCTACAGCGAAACCCCGGTGCTGGTCATCGATACCGAGGCCGACCCCTTCGAAATTCTCGACGCCGCCCGACAACGCATCCGCGCCGCCAGCGACATGCTCGAAACCCTCTACTGCCTGTGTTTCAAACAGGCCGATGCGAGCGACATCCCCAAAATCGTCAGCGCCCTGTACCTGTTGACCCAGGACGGCAACGATCTGCTCGACGCCGCCCGCCAACGCCTGCCCAAACCCACTGATTGAAGATCACCACAACCCTCTGTAGGAGCTGGCTTGCCAGCGAAGAACGATAACGCCGTGCTCTGTGGATAAGTCCGTCAGCAACAACCTATAAAAGCTTCGGCAAGGTCCTACAAAACAAGACACCTTGTCTGCTATCGGTAATTTGCGACTTAGCCCCATAGTCCGGACCGTCGCTGCCAAATCAGCGATCAGGTTTGGTCACCTGAAAATGAGAGAAAACTTATGCAAGCGCTTGTATGCTGCCGACGTCTTTTTTGTCGACACGCTTTATGGCGGCTGTGTTTGGGACGCTTCGGCGTGCCTGGGTTATCTCTCCCTGGTTTGACCAACCTGAACACAGTCCGCCTCCCATCGCTTGGTCACGATAGCGGCGGTTCATAGACGACATAAAAGAGAAATTCCCAATGAACAAATGGAACCCGTTCACCAACGAGCGCTATCTCCCACTCCAAACCACCCTCACCGACACCCCGCCCCTGATCATCGACACAGAAGCCAACCCCCAAGACATCCTCGAAGCCGCCCTCCAGCGCATCCGGGCCCGACACGGGAGTCGGTGCTCGAAAAATATCGTCAGAACCCACGTTAATGATGGATAAATATGGGGTCGGACAAGACCCCTATTGCTACCCAGGTAGCGACGTTCTGCGTAACTTGCTCAATATCCGAGACGAAGAGCAGCTACAAAAAGCGGAGCGCGAACTCTCAGAAATTGCCGTCAGCAATTTCCGCCTCCTTCCCCCTCCATGCGACCTTAGCCTTCTACAACACATTCATAAGGCCCTGTTTTCAGATGTCTACGAATGGGCGGGATTGCTGCGAACTGTCAATATCCGCAAAGGCGACACACTTTTTTGTGCCGCAGACCGAGTTGCCCCTGAAGCCGAGAAAATTTTTCGCGTCATGGAGGCTGCTTCGGGGTTTGTCGGAACCAGTACAACCGAACTAGTCGAAAGGATTGCTGAGTCGTACGGTGATCTCAACGTCGTTCACCTTTTTTTGAGGGCAACGGTCGCGCTCAACGGATCCTATTCGAACAGATCATCATTAATGCCGGCTTCGCAGTAGATTGGTGGCTGATAAAAGACGCTGCATGGGTTCCCGCGAATATCGCTGCAGTGGCCTGCGACTACCGTGGTCTTGAAGCTATTTTCGAACATTGCATTGGTGACCTATTGAATGCTCCACATACTTGACCGTTTCCCGCTCCAACATCGGACGCCCCCGTAATGAGCCTCGCCCCCAACCTCCCCGACGATCCCTCCCTACATCTGCTCATCCAGTTGCTACACGAAGAACTCGGATTCCCCGAACGCAAAACCATCAGCCTCAACACCTCGATCAATTTCGACCTGGGCTGCAGCGGCGCCGATGCTCAACACCTGATCGAAACCCTGGAAGACCAATTCGCCATCGATTTCGTGGATTACGACAGTTATCGCTATTTCCAGCCCGACGGCTACGATGTATTTCTCAAGCGCAAAGCCAAGGGTCGCGGCGACAAGGCACCATTGACCATCGGCATGCTCTATCGGGCCATCAAGGCCCAACGCTGGGACACAGATGCGCTCGAAGGCCAGTAACGGCCCGACGCATCCTGACTTGCTCGCGAAAGACTGAGTTTTGCCCACAAAAAAGCCGCCCCGAAGGGCGGCTTTTTCGTTAGCTCAAACCAACACTTACAACTTGGGACCGGCAGCTTTGATCGCGTCGCTCACTTCGAACTTCTTGAAGTTCTCGATGAACAGGCCGGCCAGTGCTTTGGCGGCTTCGTCGTAAGCGGCTTTGTCAGCCCAGGTGTTGCGTGGGTTCAGCAGGCCAGTCTCAACGCCCGGTACGGCCACTGGCACGTCGAGGTTGATGGTGTCCAGGTGCTCGGTCTCGGTACCGATCAGCGCGCCGCTCTGGATCGCTGCGATCACGGCACGGGTGGTCGGGATGTTGAAGCGCTTGCCGACGCCGTAGCCACCGCCGGTCCAGCCGGTGTTGACCAGGTAGACCTTGGAGCCGAAGCCACGGATGCGCTTGATCAGCAGTTCAGCGTATTCGCCAGCCGGACGCGGGAAGAACGGTGCGCCGAAGCAGGTGGAGAAAGTCGACTTGATGCCGCTGCCCGAACCCATTTCAGTCGAACCGACCAAAGCGGTGTAGCCGGACAGGAAGTGGTAGGCCGCTTGCTCTTCGTTGAGGATCGACACAGGTGGCAGCACGCCGGTCAGGTCGCAGGTCAGGAAGATTACCGCGTTAGGCTCGCCACCCAGGTTCTTCTCGGAACGCTTGGCAACGTTTTCCAGCGGGTAAGCGGCGCGGCTGTTCTGGGTCAGGCTGACATCGGCGTAGTCGGCGTGCTTGGCATCGTCGATCACGACGTTTTCCAATACGGCGCCGTGCTTGATGGCTTTCCAGATCACCGGCTCGTTCTTCTCGGACAGGTCGATGCACTTGGCATAGCAACCGCCTTCGATGTTGAACACCACGCCTTCGCCCCAGCCGTGTTCGTCGTCACCGATCAGGTAACGGCTTTCGTCGGCGGACAGGGTGGTCTTGCCAGTGCCGGACAGACCGAAGAACAGGGTCACGTCGCCCTCTTCACCGATGTTGGCAGCGCAGTGCATTGGCAGCACGTCAGCGGCCGGCAGCAGGAAGTTCTGCACCGAGAACATGGCTTTCTTCATTTCACCGGCGTAACGCATGCCGGCGATCAGCACTTTTTTCTGTGCGAAGTTGAGGATCACGCAACCGTCGGAGTTGGTGCCGTCACGCTCAGGCACGCACTCGAAGTTGGCAACGTTGAGCACTTGCCACTC
Source organism: Pseudomonas sp. NFX15 (assembly GCF_049132105.1). NCBI lineage: Bacteria > Pseudomonadati > Pseudomonadota > Gammaproteobacteria > Pseudomonadales > Pseudomonadaceae > Pseudomonas > Pseudomonas sp. NFX15. The sequence goes on along the minus strand of NZ_JAFMPV010000009.1, from coordinate 64,780 downwards.
TTCACGGCCAGCCGGGTTGTACTGGGCCGGGTTGATGAACAGGCAACGACCGAACAGGTTCTGCCAGGCAGTCTGGGTGGTCATCTTCACAGCCAGGTAGTGCTCGGAAGCGGCACCTACATGCACGTGGGACACGAAGTGTTCTTGCGCGTTGTTGAATGCCTCAACGCGAGCCCAAAGAGCGTCGAACTTGTCGGCCGGGAACTTGCGATTGATCGGGCCCCAGGCGATGGCGCCTGTGGTGCTCGGCTCATCAACGATGAAACGATCGACTGGCGAACGGCCGGTACGGTGACCGGTACGAACAACCAGTGCGCCGGTATCGGCAAGCTCGCCTTCACCGCGGTTGAGGGCTTCTTTAACCAGATCATCAACACTCAGATCGGTGTACACGGCGTTATTGGCTTGCGTCATGAGGTTCCCCGTCGGCCAGTGGCCGAGTGCTCCAAACGTTTTTGTAGTAGAAAGTCGTGCACTACTACCGCGAAAAAAGTGGCCCGGATTATGCCAGAAAAGGCCAAAAAGAGTAGGCCCCTCCTGTCGTAACGGCGTTAATCCGGCACAAGGCAGTGAATTTACCTGCGCTGAACCGTTTTAGTGGCGGGTATCTGACGGCGTATCGATGCCCGCTCCGGCGAATAATTGGGTGACATCCGCGGCATCGAACAGGTAGCGCTGGTTGCAAAACTGGCAATCGATCTCGATGTTGCCGCCGTGTTCGACCACCAATTGTTGCGCGTCTTCCTGACCCAGGCTGACCAGGGCGTTGGCTGAACGTTCGCGCGAGCAACTGCAACGGAAGCGCAATTTCTGCACATCGAACAGGCGCACCTGCTCATCGTGGTACAGGCGATGCAGCACGGTTTCGTTGTCCAGGCTCAGCAACTCGTCGGCGGTCAGCGTGCTGCCCAGGGTGGTGATGTGCTGCCAGCTGGCGGCGCGTTCGTCTTCGTCCTTCAAGCGGTCGGCCGGCAGTTGTTGCAGCAACAGGCCACGGGCCCGACGGCCGTCGGCGTACAGCCAGAAACGCGTGCCGACTTGTTGGGACATGACGAAATAGTTGGTGAAGCACTCGGACAAGGTCGCGCCGTCGAGGTCGACGATGCCTTGGTAGCGCTGGCCCTGTTTCGGGTCGATGGTCAGCGCCAGCACGCCATCGGGCATCAGGTCGGCCAGGGTCGCGTCAGGTGCGATGCGATCCGCTTCGTAGCGGGCCAGGCCACGGATGTCACGCTCGCTGGAGCACTCGATCATCAGCAGCGGGATCGGGCCTTCGGAACGGGCCTGCAGAATCAGCAGGCCGTCGAACTTCATGGTGCCGACCAGCAATGAAGCGGCCGCCATCAGCTCGCCGAGCAGTTGCGCGACCGGCTGCGGGTAGGCGTGCTTGGCCAGGACTTCGGCGTAGCTGAGCTCCAACGAGACCAGCTCGCCACGGGTGTCGCTGTCATCGAAGATGAAGCGTTGGGTGAAGTCGTTATCCGCTAGGTCGGTCATAGGTCTGGGTATCTGAAGTAGTGAAAAAGATGACAGGAACAGGAAATTTGCCTTGCGGCCACCCTCAGGTGCGAAATGTTCAGCCATGAAAGGCATTTTAAGAACAATCCGGGCCCGATCCAAGCCGGCGGCTCAAGCGCTGGCGGGGTCGGGCGTTTCCCGTTCTGCACGGCCGGCACTGTGGTTATGGCCTACAGGCCAGGGGCTGTGTGCGATTTTCGACGAGTGGCAATATGCTTGCGATGGGCCGTTTGCGTTACGCAGATATGGGTGCGCGCATGGGTAAATGCAAGTGTTCTTGTAATTTGGCGAGTGCTGCGCACTCGATCGCGGGCAAGCCACGCTCCCACCGGAACGTGCTCACCCCAGGGCCCGGCCTACTCGTTGCTGCTGCCGCGAAACTTGAACAGGTCCCGCCGCTGCTTCTTGCTCGGCTTGCCATCGGTACTCACGCCCAGGGCGCCGGCCTTTCTCTGCGCCGCCGCATTTTCGCGCTTGGCGATGCTGGCTTCGGTCTCGGCGTACAACGTCTGCGCTTCTGGCGCGCCACGGCGGACAATCGACAACGCCTGGACGACCACGGTGCGCTCATCGAAACCGGTGCGGATGACGAACTCATCGCCAATGCGTGGCTCCTTGCCCGGTTTGCAGCGCTCGCCCCGGTGATGCACCTTGCCGCTTTCAATCGCGGCCTTGGCCAAGGCGCGGGTTTTGTAAAAACGGGCAGCCCACAACCATTTATCGAGGCGGACTTTGTCGTCCTCTTCGTTTTTTTGTGCCATGGAATTTCCTCAATCTGAAATATTGGTGAACTGTACTACCGTTTCAGTCGTACCAAGAATTTCGCCGGTCCGGATTACAATGCTCACACGCCAGAGCCTCCCCGAGGCGCTGGAAATCCGGGCCGTAGATATCTGTCGCCTTTTAATCATTATTCTGCGTGAATACCGCGAATCCGGCCGCGTGCGGCCAGAGCGGTTTCTACCGGTTGAGCACTTTTGAAGACATTTGACCATTTGACCGTTGTCGGTCTGCGCGAGTGGGTGGCGCTCCCGGATTTGGGAGTCGCGGGCCTTCGGGCAAAAATCGACACCGGCGCCAGTACCTCCAGCCTGCATGCCACCGACATCGAGCCCTTCGAGCGCGACGGTGAGCAGTGGGTGCGTTTCACCGCCCACCTGGGTTCCGTCGTACAACTGCGTCACCGGCGCTGCGAAGCCCCGATGGTGACGATGAAAACCATTAAAAGCTCTAACGGTCACGCGCAGGTGCGATACGTGATCAGCACCACCCTGGCCCTCGGTGATCGGGTCTGGCGGGTCGAGTTCACGCTCGCCTGCCGCAAATCCATGCGTTATCGCCTGCTGCTCGGCTCCAAAGCCCTGATCGACGGCCAGTTGGTGGTCAATCCGGGCATTAAATATGTACAAGACAAGCCGGTGTTCCCGGTATCTACCTCCTCCACAGGTGTTGCATGAAGATCGCTGTGCTGTCGCGGAACCCGCGTCTGTATTCCACCCGCCGTCTGGTCGAAGCCGGTACCGAACGTGGTCATGAAATGGTGGTGGTCGATACTCTGCGCGCCTACATGAACATCGCCAGCCACAAGCCGCAGATCCACTACCGCGGCAAACCGCTGGAGGGTTTCGACGCGGTGATTCCAAGGATCGGTGCATCCGTGACGTTCTATGGCTGCGCGGTGCTGCGCCAATTCGAAATGATGGGGGTGTTTCCGCTCAATGAATCGGTGGCCATTGCCCGCTCCCGGGACAAGCTGCGTTCGCTGCAATTGCTGTCCCGTCGCGGGATCGGCTTGCCGGTGACCGGGTTTGCCCACTCCCCCGATGACATCCCCGACCTGATCGAAATGGTCAACGGCGCGCCGCTGGTGATCAAGGTGCTGGAAGGCACCCAGGGCATCGGCGTGGTGCTGTGCGAAACCGCGACGGCGGCGGAATCGGTGATCGAGGCGTTCATGGGCCTCAAGCAGAACATCATGGTCCAGGAATACATCAAGGAAGCCGGGGGCGCGGACATTCGCTGCTTCGTCGTGGGTGACAAGGTGATTGCGGCGATGAAGCGCCAGGCCAAACCTGGCGAATTTCGTTCCAACCTGCATCGCGGTGGTAGCGCGAGCCTGATCAAGATCACGCCAGAGGAGCGCATGACCGCGCTGCGGGCGGCGAAGGTCATGGGGCTGGCGGTGGCGGGCGTTGATATCCTGCGATCCAACCATGGGCCGCTGGTGATGGAAGTGAACTCGTCGCCGGGGCTGGAGGGGATTGAGACCACCACCGGGAAGAATGTGGCGGGGATCATCATCGAGCATCTGGAGAAGAATGGCGGGCCGAATATGACGCGGACCAAGGGCAAGGGTTAATCCTGGATTTTGGGGCGGCCAGGAGGCTGCCTTCGCTGGCAAGCCAGCTCCTACAGTGATCTTCAGTGAACACTATTTTTGTGTACAGCCGAAAACCCTGTGGGAGCTGGCTTGCCAGCGAAGGGGCCATCAGCCCGCTGAAAAAATCTGCTTTTTCAAACCGCATCGCGCGGCAACATCAACCCCAACGGCAACCTCACCCGCGCTTCCAGCCCACCGCCCGAGCGGTTGCGAAGCTCGACATTGCCGCCATGCATCGAAGCAATCCGCTTGACGATCGCCAACCCCAACCCGGTGCCCTTGCCGCCACGGGCGCGGTCGCCACGGGTGAACGGGTTGAAGATCGCTTCCAGCTCCGAGGGATCAATACCCGCACCACGGTCCATGACGCTCAGCACCACATACGGCGCCGCGGTGTCACCGGACACATACGCTGCCACCTCCACGCCATTGCCAGCATGATGCAGCGCGTTGCCGATCAGGTTATTCAGCAAACGCTTCATCGATACCCGACGCAATGGAAACGGCTGGATAGGCTCCAGGCGCAATCGCACTTTTTCTTCGGTCTGGTTATACGGCGCTGCCACTTCGCGCACCAGGTCGCTCAGGTCGACTTCTTCCACCGACTCATCACGCCCGTCGCGAATGAACGCCAGGAACTGGTCGAGAATCGCGTCCATGTCTTCAATGTCACGCACCATGTCGTTGGTCAGGTCGGTGCGATCACCCATCAGTTCCAGCGACAGGCGCAGGCGGGTCAACGGTGTACGCAGGTCGTGCGACACCCCGGCCAGCATCAGCTCACGCTCGCGACCGGCCTGCTCGACGTCTTCGGCCATCTGATTGAAGGCGCGATAAACCTCAGTCATTTCACTCGGCGTATCGCTGATTGGCAGACGCACACTGCGGCCCTGGCCAAGTTGCCGTGCGGCATACACCAGGCGCTTTAGCGGTTGGTTGAGCTGGCTGACGAAGATCCAGGCCGACGCCGTGGACAGCAAGCCGATGGCGAGGAACCAGCCCAGCACGTTCCAGATTTTCTGGCCGCGCAACGGATGGGGGTACAGCGGAACCTTCAGCCAGCCATCGCCCAGGCTTGGCGCACGGACCCACAGCGCCGGTGGCGAATGCATGCGTAACCGGACTTCAGTGTCGGCACCCAGCTCCGCCTGCATCTGCCGTTGGTAGATCTCGCTGTAGGGCCAGTGCTGTTCGCCTTCCGGCACGCCGGCACCGACCACCCGGATCAGGGTCGCAGCCTCGGCGATCTTGCCGCGGTTTTCTTCATCGGCCGCCCAATAGGCGCGCAGCGTCAGGGCGACGCCGTGGCTGTACTGGCGGTCCACCAGCACGTCTTCGTTCATCAGCAGGTAAACGAGGGTCAGTGCCTTGGAGAAGAGTACGACGATGAGCACCAGCCAAAGGGTGCGGGAGAAAAAGCTCTGGGGGAACCAAACGGGGGTTTTCATGGATAACCGTTACACACTTGCAGGAGCGAGCGATGCTCGCATATTGCGGATCGCGAGTCTGCGCACAGGATCGATTGATCGGCTGCCCGCAAGACCCGCTCCTACAAATCGCCCATCACTTGGTGGCGGTACCGTCCGGTACAAACACGTAACCCACGCCCCAGACAGTCTGGATGTAACGCGGTTTGGACGGATCGGGTTCGATCATCCGGCGCAGACGGGAGATCTGCACATCGATGGAGCGCTCCAGGGCATCCCACTCGCGGCCACGGGCCAGATTCATCAGCTTGTCGCGGGTCAGCGGTTGACGCGCGTTCATCACCAGCGCCTTGAGCACCGCGAACTCACCGGTGGTGAGCATGTGCACTTCTTCGCCGCGCTTGAGTTCGCGGGTGGCCAGGGACAACTCGTAGTCACCGAAGGTCACGCTTTCGTCTTCGCTGCCCGGCGCGCCCGGCACCGGTGCCGACTGTCGACGCAGGACCGCTTTGACACGGGCCATCAGCTCATCGGGGTTGAACGGCTTGGCCAGGTAATCGTCCGCGCCCAGTTCCAGGCCCTTGATACGGCTCAGCTCGTCGCCCTTGGCGGTGAGCATGATGATCGGAATCTGGTTGTTCGCGTTGCGCAGGCGGCGGCAGGCGGTCAGGCCGTCTTCGCCGGGCAACATCAGGTCGAGGACGACCAGGTTGAACACTTCGCGCGCCAGCAGGCGATCCATTTGCTCAGTGTTCGGTACGGCACGGGCGCGGTAGCCCTTGCTGACGAAAAAGCGTTCCAGCAGGCTGCTGAGCCCCGGATCGTCGTCAACGATAAGAATTTTTTCGCCTTCAGCAGTTTGTGCAGTGCTGCTCATTGGATGCTCCTTTGATCTCGGCGCGCATTATGGCGTAGCTGCCGTTATACGCACCGTGTGCATTGTTAGCAGATTTTTCCTTTAGTGCCAGAAAACCAGCCATTGCACCGGTAATCCACGATGCCCCCGAATGCCGTAACGCTGGTTATAATGCGCGGCCTTTTGTGTCAGGCAACGTCAGACAGGTACTACAGAGCGACGCGATTTATTTTTATGGCGTCAGCAGTAATTGTTCGATTTCACGGGTCAACGCATTGCCTATTGACCCAGGCAGCGGCGCTGGCCAGGCCGCTCAACCAGACTCGCCAAGGCCCTATTCATGCGCCTGCGAGCCTGCTTTCACAATTTGTCAGGTGGTTTTATGGACAGCATCAACAGCCGCATCGCCGAGGAACTCGGTGTACGCCCACAACAGGTCGAAGCGGCCGTCGCGCTACTCGATGAAGGCTCTACCGTTCCTTTCATCGCCCGTTACCGGAAAGAAGTGACCGGCAGCCTCGACGATACGCAATTGCGTCATCTGGAAGAGCGCCTGCGCTACCTGCGAGAACTCGACGAACGGCGCATCAGCATCCTTGCCAGCATCGAAGAGCAAGGCAAGATGACGCCGCAACTGGAACGCGACATCAAGCTCGCCGACACCAAGACCCGCCTCGAAGACTTGTACCTGCCGTACAAGCAAAAGCGCCGCACCAAGGGCCAGATCGCCCTGGAAGCCGGCCTCGGTGAACTGGCTGACGGCCTGTTCAACGACCCGTCCCTGAGCCCGGACACCGAAGCCGCACGCTTCATCGACGCACAAAAAGGCGTGGCCGATGTGAAGGCGGCCCTCGAAGGCGCCAAGTACATCCTGATGGAGCGCTTCGCCGAACACGCCGGCCTGCTCGACAAGCTGCGCAACTACCTCAAACAGGAAGCCACCCTCAGTGCCCGCGTAATCGCCGGCAAGGAAGAGGAAGGCGCCAAGTTCCGCGACTATTTCGAACACGACGAACCGCTGAAAAGCATGCCATCGCACCGCGCGCTGGCAATTTTCCGTGGCCGCAACGAAGGCATCCTCAGCTCCGCACTCAAAGTCGGCGACGAGCTGCCGGGCAGCATGCACCCGTGTGAAGGCATGATCGGCCAACAGTTCGGCATTCAGAACCAGAACCGCGCCGCCGACAAATGGCTGGGCGAAGTGGTGCGCTGGACCTGGAAGGTCAAACTCTACACCCACCTGGAAACCGATTTGCTGGGCGAACTGCGCGATGGCGCGGAAACCGAAGCGATCAACGTGTTCGCCCACAACCTGCACGACTTGCTGCTGTCGGCGCCGGCCGGCCCGCGTGCCACCCTGGGCCTTGACCCTGGCCTGCGCACCGGTTGCAAGGTCGCGGTGGTTGACGCCACCGGCAAGCTGCTCGATCACGCCACCGTTTACCCGCACGTACCGCACAACAAGTGGGACCAGACCCTCGCCGTGCTCGCCGCCCTGTGCGCCAAGCATTCGGTGGACCTGATCGCCATCGGCAACGGCACCGCCAGCCGCGAGACTGACAAACTGGCCGCTGAACTGATCAAGAAATACCCAGCCATGAAGATGACCAAGGTCATGGTATCCGAGGCCGGCGCATCGGTTTACTCGGCGTCGGAACTGGCGTCCAAGGAATTCCCGGACCTCGACGTGTCAATCCGTGGCGCGGTATCGATTGCCCGTCGCCTGCAAGACCCGTTGGCGGAACTGGTGAAGATCGATCCGAAATCCATCGGCGTCGGCCAGTACCAGCACGACGTGTCGCAGCTGAAACTGGCCCGTGGCCTGGATGCCGTGGTCGAGGACTGCGTGAACGCCGTGGGCGTCGACGTGAACACCGCTTCGGTGGCACTGTTGGCACGGATCTCCGGCCTCAACGCGACCCTGGCGCAAAACATCGTCAGCCACCGCGACGAGCACGGCGCGTTCAAGACCCGCGCTGCGTTGAAGAAAGTCCCGCGCCTGGGCGAAAAGACCTTCGAACAAGCCGCCGGCTTCCTGCGCGTAATGAACGGCGACAACCCGCTGGACGCCTCCGCGGTGCACCCGGAAGCCTATCCGCTGGTGCAGCGTATCGCCGCCGAAACTGATCGCGACATTCGCTCCCTGATCGGCGACAGCGGTTTTCTCAAGCGCCTTGATCCGAAGAAGTTCACCGACGAAACCTTCGGTCTGCCGACCGTCACTGACATTCTCCAGGAACTGGACAAGCCCGGCCGTGACCCGCGTCCCGAGTTCAAGACCGCCGAGTTCCAGGAAGGCGTCGAAGACCTCAAGGACCTGCAACTGGGCATGATCCTCGAAGGCGTGGTGACCAACGTGACCAACTTCGGTGCCTTCGTCGACATCGGCGTGCATCAGGACGGTTTGGTGCACATCTCTGCGCTTTCGGAGAAGTTCATCAAGGATCCGCGCGAAGCGGTGAAGGCCGGTGACGTGGTGAAGGTCAAGGTCATGGAAGTCGATATCCCGCGCAAACGTGTCGGCCTGTCGATGCGCATGAGCGACACCCCGGGCGAGAAAATCGATGGTGCACGCGGCGCACGTCCGGGGTCGGCGCCACGCCAATCCCAGAACACCGCACCGCGCAAGGAAACCACGGCAGCAGCACCGAGCAACAACGCCATGGCGTCGTTGTTTGCCAACGCCAAGCAGTTGAAGAAACGCTGATGGACATCCCTGCCGGTTACACCGAAAGCGCCTTTTTCAAGCTGCTGGGGTGTCGCTTGCACAGCCTGGAAACGGGGGTGGCGCAAGTCGCCCTGGGGCTGGAGCCGCCTCTGCGCAATCGCGCCGAAAAGATGCACGGCGGGGCCTTGTTCAGCCTGGTGGACATTGCCATGGGGCTGGCCTGCTCCAGCACCCACGGCTTTGACCAGCAGAGTGCGACCATCGAATGCAAGATCAACTACATCCGCGCCGTCGCTGACGGCGAGGTGATGTGCACGGCGCGGGTTATCCACCCGGGCCGGCGCACCCTGGTGGTTGAAGCCGATGTGATGCAGGGCGACAAACTGGTCGCAAAAGCTCAAGGCACGTTCGCGGTGCTGTAGCGAGATGTCATCGATTTGAGTTAATTTCGACGCCATGAAACCCTGTGGGATCCAGTTTGTGGCGAGGGGGCTTGCCCCCGTTTGAGTGCGTAGCACTCACAAAATCCTGGTCCATGAGATTTTGGGGCTGCTTCGCAGCCCAACGGGGGCAAGCCCCCTCGCCACAGACTGGCTCCAACGGGGAATGCTGCAATCAGTGATTGACCGATTCAGTGCGGCATAAAAACCAGGCGAAAACGCCAGTTTTAACTTCACCCTTGTAGACCGTCTTGCCCACCCCCATATTGGGGCGACTGACGCGTGAAGGAATCCAACTTGAGCGAACTTCTCAACCGCCGCCTGGCTCTGCTCGGCGAGCGCGCTAACCTCTCTCTGCTCGAACAGTGCCTTCACGGCATCGAACGTGAATGCCTGCGCGTGACCGGCGAAGGTCGCCTGGCGCAAACGCCGCACCCGGAAGAATTGGGTTCCGCGCTGACCAACGAACAGATCACCACCGACTACTCCGAGTCGCTGCTGGAGTTCATCACTCCAGCCCTGCCCGACCCGGCGGACACGCTGGCGAGCCTGGACAGCATTCACCGCTTTGCCTACAGCAAGCTCGGCAACGAGTACCTGTGGAGTCCATCGATGCCGTGCCCGTTGCCGGCCGAGGAAGACATCCCGATTGCCTACTACGGCACGTCCAACATCGGGCAGCTCAAGTACGTCTATCGCAAGGGCCTGGCCCTGCGTTACGGCAAGACCATGCAATGCATTGCCGGCATCCACTACAACTTTTCCCTGCCGGAAAAGCTCTGGCCACTGCTCCGGCAGGCCGAGGGTTTTGTCGGCACCGACCGCGATTTCCAGTCGTCGTCCTATATCGCGCTGATCCGCAATTTCCGCCGCTACAGCTGGCTGCTGATGTACCTGTTCGGGGCATCGCCGGCGCTGGACGCCGGGTTCCTGCGTGGTCGTTCGCACCAGTTGGAACAACTGGACCCGCACACCCTGTACCTGCCGTACGCCACCAGCCTGCGCATGAGCGACCTGGGTTACCAGAGCAATGCCCAGGCCGGCCTGACACCGTGCTACAACGACTTGGCCAGCTATACCGACAGCCTGCGCAAAGCGGTGGCCACGCCGTACGCACCGTACGTTGAAGTCGGCACGCACAAGGATGGCGAGTGGGTTCAGCTCAACACCAACATCCTGCAGATCGAAAACGAGTACTACTCCAACATCCGCCCGAAACGCGTGACCTACACCGGCGAGCGGCCGATCCAGGCGTTGGTGGCCCGGGGCATCCAGTACGTCGAAGTGCGTTGCCTGGACATCAACCCGTTCCTGCCGATGGGCATCGACCTCACCGAGTCGCGCTTCCTCGACGCGTTCCTGCTGTATTGCGCGCTCAACGACAGCCCGCTGCTGACCAACACCAGTTGCGGCAACGCGACCTCGAACTTCCTCAGCGTGGTCAAGGAAGGTCGTCGTCCGGGCCTGCAATTACAGCGTGACGGTCAACCGGTTACCCTGAAGGAATGGGCCGGCGAGCTTTTGGAGAACATTGCGCCCCTGGCGGCGATGCTCGATCAGAGCCATGGCGGTGATGCTCACAGCAAAGCGCTGGACGCCCAGATGAAAAAGGTTCAGGACCCGTCCCTGACGCCCTCGGCCCAGGTGCTGGCGGCGATGGCCGAACACAAGGAGAGCTTTGCCCAGTTCTCCCTGCGCCAGAGCCAGGCCCATGCCGAGTTCTTCCGCAGCGAGCCATTGCCCGCTGAGGAACAGGCGAAGTTTGAAGAGCGTGCACGTTCGTCGCTGGCTCAGCAGGCTGAGCTTGAGCAGAACGAAGTCGGTGATTTCGATGTGTTCGTCGGTGCCTACCAGGCGAGCATCCTGGCGATCAGCAACTAGTCACCACCTGTAGGAGCTGGCTTGCCAGCGAAAGCGGTGCACCTGTCACACCGCATCGCCCGGTTCCCCGGCAAGCCGGCTCCTACAAAGAACTGACAGAGTATTTTTCCTCTCATAAGCTAATTCGAAAAAGTTATTTATTTTCTAATTCTTAGATCATTTAGTCTCTTTCTCATGCCGACACTCGGTCGCCTGACAAGGAGCTTTTCTGATGAAACTGACTTTCCCCCTTCGCTTGCTGGCGGCCGCTACGTTGGCTACCGCGAGCTTTTTTGCCCAGGCGGCCGACCTCACCGTCGCCTACCAGACCACCGTTGACCCGGCGAAAGTCGCCCAGGCCGACGGCGCCTACGAAAAAGCCACCAAGGCCGATATCAGCTGGCGCAAGTTCGACAACGGTGCCGACGTCATTGCCGCCATCGCTTCCGGCGACGTGCAGATCGGCTACCTCGGTTCGAGCCCGCTGACCGCCGCGATCACCCGCAAAGTCCCGGTTGAAACTTTCCTCATCGCCACCCAGATCGGCGCCGCCGAAGCCCTGGTCGTGCGCGACGGTTCCGGGATCAAGACCCCGCAAGACCTGATCGGCAAAAAAATCGCCGTGCCGTTCGTATCCACCGGCCACTACAGCCTGCTCGCCGCACTGAAGCACTGGAAGATCGACCCGTCGAAAGTCACCGTGCTCAACCTCGCGCCACCGGCAATCATTGCTGCCTGGAAACGCGGTGACATCGACGCCACTTACGTTTGGGACCCGGCCCTGGGTGTCGCCAAGGAAAATGGCAAAGTGCTGATCACCTCCGGTGAACTGGCCAAGTTCGGCGCGCCGACCTTCGATGCCTGGATCGTGCGCAAGGATTTCGCCGAGAAGCACCCGGAAATCGTCACCGCGTTCGCCAAAGTGACTCTCGATGCCTACGCCGAATACCGCAAAGACCCACAAGCGTGGCTGGCCAACCAGGGCAACGTCGACAAGCTGGTGAAGCTGTCTGGCGCCAAGGCCTCCGACATTCCATTGCTGCTGCAAGGCAACGTCTACCCGCTGGCCGCTGACCAGGTGATCACCCTCGGCGCACCGACCACCAAAGCCATCACCGACACCGCCGCCTTCCTCAAGGAACAAGGCAAGGTCGAGGCGGTACTGCCGGACTACGCGCCGTACGTCAGCGCCAAGTTCATCACCAACTGATCGGGAGTCAACGCGATGGCCTTGCTACAGCTGGAGCGCATCAGCGCACAGTACCCCGGCAACCCGGAACCGGTGTTGTCGGATATCTCCCTGAGCCTGGGGCCCCGGCAGTTGCTGGTTGCCCTCGGCCCGTCCGGCAGTGGCAAGACTTCGCTGTTGAACCTGATTGCCGGTTTCGTCGAACCCAGCGTCGGGCGCATCACCCTCGACGGCGTGCCGGTCAAAGGCCCGAGTGCCGAACGCGGCGTGGTGTTCCAGGACGACGCACTGTTGCCATGGCAAGACGTGCTGGCCAACGTTGCCTTCGGCCTTGAGCTGGCCGGCATTGCCCGGGACAAACGCGAGGCTCGTGCCCGGGAGATGCTCGCCCTGGTCGACCTTTGCGGTTTTGAACAACGGCGCATCTGGCAACTGTCCGGTGGCCAGAAGCAGCGTGTCGGCCTGGCCCGCGCCCTCGCCGCCGACCCGCGCGTGTTGCTGATGGACGAGCCTTTTGGCGCCCTCGATGCCTTCACCCGCGAGCAAATGCAGGAACTGTTGCTGCAAGTCTGGCAACGCACCGCCAAACCGGTGTTCCTGATTACCCACGACATTGAAGAAGCCGTGTTCCTTGCCACCGACCTGATTCTGCTGGCGCCGAACCCGGGGCAGATCGTCGAGCGTCTGAGCCTCGACTTCGGCCAGCGTTATGCCGCCGGTGAGTCGGCCCGCTCGATCAAATCCGACCCGCGTTTTATTGAAACCCGCGAACACGTCCTCGCCAAAGTGTTCTCCCAACGCAGCGCCGCCCAGCGCCAGGAGCGCGCATGAGCAGTTACCAGGTTCCCGTGGCTGCGATAACGCCAGCCTCGACCGTAACGGCGGTACGCCGCCGCTTGAGCACGCGCTGGATCAGTCTACTGACGCTGGCCGCGCTCGTTGTTGTCTGGTGGGCCGTGACGGCGACCGGTTTGATCGAGCCGCTGTTCTTGCCGCCACCCTGCGCCGTGCTGCAAAAAGGCTGGCTGCTGGCGACCTCGGGCTACATGGACTCAACCCTGTGGCAGCACCTCGGTGCCAGCCTGAGCCGAATTGGCCTGGGCCTCGGTTTTGCAATTCTCACGGCCGTGCCGGTAGGCATCGCCATCGGTGCCAACCGCATTGCCCGTGGCGTGCTCGACCCGCTGATTGAGTTCTACCGACCGATTCCGCCGCTGGCTTATCTGCCGCTGATCGTGATCTGGTGCGGCATCGGTGAGTTGTCGAAAGTGCTGCTGATCTACCTGGCGATCTTCGCCCCGATTGCCATCGCCACCGCCACCGGTGTGCGCACGGTCGACCCGGCCAAATTGCGCGCAGCTCAATCGTTGGGTGCCTCCCGGGCGCAGTTGATTCGCCATGTGATTTTGCCGAGTGCCCTGCCGGACATCCTGACTGGGGTGCGCATTGGCCTGGGTGTGGGTTGGTCGACGCTGGTCGCCGCCGAACTGATTGCCGCCACCAGTGGACTGGGCTTCATGGTGCAATCGGCAGCGCAATTCCTGGTCACCGATGTGGTGGTACTGGGGATTCTGGTGATCGCGCTGATCGCCTTTGCCATGGAAATGGGCCTGCGCGCCCTGCAACGCAAACTGGTGCCATGGCACGGCCAGGCCCACTGAATATTGAACACCCCTGTAGGAGCGAGCCTGCTCGCGATTGCTGATTATCAGGCAACAATGCTTTGACTGATGCACCGCGATCGCGAGCAGGCTCGCTCCTACAGTTGGCACCTCCTGATTGAAGAGATCCACCATGAGCCACCTGACCATCGTCCCTTTAAGCTCCGCCCTCGGCGCGCAAATCAGCGGCGTCGACGTCAGCCAGCCGCTGAGCGCGGAACATCGCGACGCCATCGAACAAGCCCTGCTCAAGCATCAAGTGCTGTTCTTTCGCGACCAGCCGATCACCCCACAGCAACAGGCACGCTTCGCCGCCTACTTCGGCGACCTGCATATTCACCCGATCTACCCGAATGTGCCGGAGCAGCCGGAAGTGCTGATCCTCGACACCGCCGTCACCGACGTGCGCGATAACGCGATCTGGCACACCGACGTGACCTTCCTGCCGACCCCGGCCATGGGCGCGGTGCTCAGCGCCAAGCTGCTGCCGGCGTTTGGCGGCGACACGTTGTGGGCCAGCGGGATTGCGGCGTATGAAGCGCTGTCGGCGCCGCTGAAAACCTTGCTCGAAGGCCTGACCGCCACCCACGATTTCACCCGTTCGTTTCCGCTGGAGCGCTACGGCAACACGCCTGAAGCACTGGCCCAATGGGAAGAAGCACGACGCAAGAATCCGCCGTTGTCGCATCCGGTGATCCGCACACACCCGGTGAGCGGGCGTCGTTCGCTATTCGTCAACGAAGGCTTCACGTCGAAGATCAACGAGCTGTCGGAAACCGAGAGCGAGGCGATTCTGAAGTTCCTGTTCGCCCATTCAACGCGGCCGGAATTCACCCTTCGCTGGCGCTGGCAGCAGGACGACATTGCGTTCTGGGACAACCGCGTGACCCAGCATTACGCGGTGGACGATTACCGGCCGGCGCGGCGTGTGATGCAGCGGGCGACGGTGTTGGGGGATGTGCCGTTCTTTCGCTGAACCCTGATTTCTTTATTGGCCGATACGGCCCCTCGCGAGCAGGCTCGCTCCTACATTGGAATGCGTTTCCCTGTAGGAGCGAGCCTGCTCGCGATTGGGGCCGGGACAGGCGCTGAAAATTACTCAGCCGTAGAAGGCTTCTCCCACAGATTGATCCCGCCCTCCTGGGCAAACCGGTCAATTTCCGCCAGTTCCTCTGCACTAAAGCTCAGGTTCTTCAACGCTCCAACGTTCTCGATGATTTGCTCCGGCCGGCTCGCGCCGATCAGCGCCGAGGTCACCCGTGGGTCGCGCAGGGTCCAGGCCAAGGCCAGTTGCGCCAGGCTCTGGCCACGACGCTTGGCGATCTCGTTGAGCGCACGGACGTGAGCAATGTTGGCGTCAGACAAGTGCGACGCCTGCAACGAACCACCGCCCGGGCGGTTGACCCGCGCGTCCGCCGGCACACCGTTGAGGTACTTGTCGGTCAACAGCCCCTGGGCCAGCGGCGTGAAGGCAATCACCCCGGTGCCGAGTTCTTCGGTGGTCTCCAGCAGGTCTTTTTCCACCCAGCGGTTGAGCAGATTGTAGGCCGGTTGGTGGATCAGCAACGGCACTTTCCATTCCTTGAGCAAGGCCGCCATTTCGCGGGTTTTCACCCCGGAATAAGACGAGATACCGATGTACAGCGCCTTGCCCTGCTGAACCGCTGTCGCCAGTGCGCTGGCGGTTTCTTCCAGTGGGGTGTCCGGGTCAAAACGGTGCGAATAGAAAATATCGACGTAGTCCACGCCCAGGCGTTGCAGGCTCTGGTCGAGGCTGGCCAGCACGTACTTGCGCGAGCCGCCGCCCTGCCCGTAAGGCCCCGGCCACATGTCCCAACCGGCCTTGCTGGAGATGATCAGTTCATCGCGGTATTGCTTGAAGTCTTCGCGCAGCAAACGGCCGAAATTGATCTCGGCGCTGCCGTACGGCGGGCCGTAGTTGTTGGCCAGGTCGAAGTGGTTGATGCCCAGGTCGAAGGCAGTGCGCAGCAATGCGCGCTGGGTGTCGATCGGCGTGCTGTCGCCGAAGTTGTGCCACAGGCCCAGCGACAGGGCCGGCAGCACCAGACCGCTGCGACCCACGCGGCGGTAAGGGATGGCGTCATAGCGGTTTTCGGCAGCGGTGTAAGTCATCGAATCCTCTCTTGTCGGTCTTGAATCTGGTCTCGACTGTTTCGCCAGTCGCCCAGCATACGCCCGCACGAGCCGCAAAAAACCCGGGATTCGACTAAATGCTGAAACGTTTCACAAAAATTCAATCAGCCGTGCAATTGCACAAAACCATGACAGGCTTGCGTGACCGGGCTCGACAGGCACACAGTCGCCCAAGCAACGAAACAGCGATCGCTATCGCAAGGATGGAAGCAGTCATGCACACGACGATCATCATCGCGTTCGGCCTGGCCCTGCTCGCCCTGATGCTGTTCATCGGCGAGCGAATCGGCTTCAGCCGCCAGACATTGACCTACGGTTTCGTGGTGCTGTGGCTGGCGCTGACGGTGATCAATGGCGCCATCGGCGTGGTCATCGCCAGGCGGTCGTTGAGCACGGAATTGGGGATTGGCACGATCGTGTTCAGCATTCCAGTGGCGGCGCTGGTGTTGTTCATGGTGCTGAGCGCCGAGCGCTGAAAAGCCCCGGCGCCTTGCCCGCGATCAGCGCACCAGGTGCAGGAACTGCATGTGCCGTTCGTACTGGTCGAGGATGTCGTTGATGATCTGCTCCTTGGTGTAGCCGACCAGATCGTAGTCCTGGCTGCCCTCGCTCAAATGCACTTCCGCCCGGTAGTAACGGCGATTGTTGAGCTGCTTGGAACCCATGCCGCCACGGGCAAAGGACGGCGTGAAATAGCCGCGCATCTGCACCTGATAAACGAACGGATGCTGGTCGCCATGACCGATTTCCAGGCTGACGCTGTCATGGGCCGGGTCCGGGTGCAGGGCCACGTGCAGCCCCTTTTCGCGGAACACCGCCGACACTTCTTCAATCGCCGGGCGCACCGTGGTGTCGAGGAAGCGATACACCTCATCGCGCGAGGGGAAGTGCACCGCCTGACTCAGGCGCTGACGCCAGCCGCCGCGGCGTGAACCGGACACCGGCGCCAGGGAATGCATCTGCGCAATCTGCTTTTGCGACTCCAGATAAAACGCCTTGTGCAGCCCCCACATCATCAACAGCAAAATCAACGAGAACGGCAGCGAGGTCAGCACCACCGCCGACTTCAACGCATCGATGCTGCCGGAGAACAACAACGCACTGGTCACCAGCGCGGTCATCGCGCCCCAGAACACCCGCAGCCATTTCGGCCCGTCTTCATCGGGGTTGCCGCCCTTGGCGGACAACGTCGAGAGCACCACGGTGCCGGAGTCGGCCGAAGTGACGAAGAACACGAAGCTGATGAACACCGTCACCGCGATCACGGTTTTGCTCCACGGGTAGGTTTCCAGCAGCAGGTAGAGGGTCATCGACGGGTTGTCGATGGCCGACATACCGAGCGCGCTCATGCCGTGGTTGAGTACCTGGTCGATGGCGCTGTTGCCGAAGATCGACATCCACGCCAAGGTGAAGCCGAGCGGGATCAACAGCACGCCGAAGACGAATTCGCGGATGGTGCGGCCACGGGAAATCCGTGCGATGAACAGTCCCACGAACGGCGACCAGGCAATCCACCAGGCCCAGTAGAACACCGTCCAGCCGCCCAGCCAGTCGCTGGGTTTGTCGTAGGCGTACAGGTCGAAACTCTTCATCGGCAAGGCGCCGAGGTAGTCGCCGAGGTTCTGGATCAGGGTGTTGAGCAAGTGCTGCGTGGGGCCGGCGAACAGCACGAACAACAACAGCGCACAGGCCAGCAACATGTTGATGTCGGACATGACCCGCACGCCCTTATCGACGCCGGAGACGGCGACGATGATCGCCGCTCCCATCATCAAGGTGATCAGGCCGACCTGAATCCATTGGGTGTGGGCGATGCCGAACAGGTAGTCCAGGCCCGAGTTGAGGTGCAACACGCCGAAGCCCATGTCGGCACCGAGGCCGAAGACCGTGGCGATGATGCCGAAGCCATCCACCGCGTAGCCGATGGGGCCGTTGATGCGCTTGCCGATCAGCGGGTACAGCGCCGACCGCAGGGCCAGCGGCAGGTTATGCCGGTAGGCGAAATAGGCCAGCGCCATACCGACAAAGGCGAACACACCCCAACCATGCAGGCCCCAGTGCAGAAACAGAATCTGCATGGCCTGGCGCGCCGCCTGCGCCGTGCCGGCCTCGCCTTGGGGGGGCTGGAGCATGTGGGTCAGCGGCTCGGACACGCAAAAGAAAAACAGGGTGATGCTGATCCCGGCGGCGAACAGCATGCCGGCCCAGGACAGATAACTGAATTCGGGTTCGTCGTGGTCGGCACCGAGTTTTATCTTGCCGTAGCCCGATAACGCGGTGACCACCACGAAGACCAGATACAGGGTCATCGCCAACAAGTAATACCAGCCGACCGTATTGGCCGCCCAGTTTTGCGCCGCCAGCAACCAGGCGCCGGCCTGTTCGGGCATGGCGATCACCACGATGCCGAACAACAGAATGAAGCTTGCCGAGAACCAGAACACCGGCGGGTTCATGCGGACCAGGCCGCTTGGAGGAATGGAGGGCGCACTCACGTTCGGAGCACCTCGAAGGGGTAAAACGTGGCTGTAGAAATCGGACTCAGCAAAGGCAAGCCTCCTGTTGTGAGCGGGCAGCGAACCGCCGGTTTAACTTGAATGAACGTTCAAGTTAAACATGGATAGGGGGCTAAGGACTAATCGCGGGGCTCGATGGTCGCGGTCCTACACTAGCTTGAGAACGGGGAAGAGTCAGATCTTTGGGGTTGACCCATTTTTGTGTTGGCCTTGAAACCTTTCGCTGGCAAGCCAGCTCCTACAGGTATTACGTCGACCTTGTAGGAGCTGGCTTGCCAGCGAAAGCGGCGTATTGCCCAGCGATAATTTCGGGACCCTACTTCTGCGCCCCATCATCATGCTGCAGGTTCGCCTGGGTCAGGTTGCTGCCCGCCGGTACGCTGCGGGTAAGCCAGACGTTACCGCCGATGGTCGAACCCTGGCCGATGGTGATCCGCCCGAGAATCGTCGCCCCGGCATAAATCACCACGTCATCCTCGACAATCGGATGGCGCGGCTGGCCTTTCTGCAACTGGCCGTCTTCGTCCGCCGGGAAGCGCTTGGCGCCCAGGGTCACGGCCTGATAGATCCGCACGCGCTCGCCGATGATCGCGGTTTCGCCAATCACCACACCAGTGCCATGGTCGATGAAGAAACTGCGGCCGATCTGCGCGCCAGGGTGAATGTCGATGCCGGTGGCCGAGTGAGCGATTTCCGCGCTGATCCGCGCCAGCAACGGCAACCCGGCGCGGTACAAATGGTGCGCCAGGCGATGGTGAATCACCGCGAGGATCCCCGGGTAGCACAACAGCACTTCATCGACACTGCGCGCCGCCGGGTCGCCGTGATAGGCCGCCAGCACGTCGGTGTCCAACAGGCTGCGCAACCCCGGCAGCGCGAGGGCAAAGTCCTGGATGATCTGGATAGTCTTGGCTTCGACTTCAGAATCCGCTTGGGCACTGTGGCGTGCGGCGTAACGCAGTTCGAGGCGCGCCTGGGCCAACAGCGCATTCAGCGCCACGTCCAGCGTGTGACCGACATAAAAGTCCTCACTTTCTTCGCGCAGGTCGACCGGCCCCAGGCGCATCGGAAACAAGGCGCCGCACAGGGCTTCGAGAATCTCTGCCATGGCCGCCCGGGAGGGTAATTCACGACCGCCCTGCTCGCCGCTGGCCCGGCCGTTTTGGGCACGCCACTGTTCACGTGCCGTGCGCAGCTGGCTGACGATGGTCTGCAATTGCCAATGGCTGGAACGCTCACTCACGGTAAAAACTCCTCACGGGCGACCGGACTGTCTGGCCGCACTGACGGCGAATACTTTACGGCAAGGGTCGCGAGGCAAATTAAGAACCAATAGTGCTGTGCTCAGTTCGATTGGCTATAAGCGATTGGCAGTTGCCCAGGCTTTTTCGCGTGCCTATAGTCCGAAGACCTTCAACGGCCAGTACGGACCCATGATCAAACAACAGCTCGCCCGCTTTAACCGCCTCGACCTGCTCGGTCAGCCCACCGCTTTGGAAAAACTCGAACGCCTGTCGACCTGGCTGGGTCGCGAGGTGTACGTCAAACGCGATGACCTGACGCCACTGGCGATGGGCGGCAACAAGCTGCGCAAACTCGAATACCTGGCCGCCGATGCCCTGGCCGAGGGCGCCGACACCTTGATCACCGCCGGCGCGTTGCAATCGAACCACGTACGCCAGACTGCCGCCATTGCCGCGAAACTGGGTCTTGGCTGCGTGGCCCTCCTGGAAAACCCACTCGGTACCACTGACAGCAATTACACCGGCAATGGCAATCGCCTGCTGCTCGACCTGTTCGATGCCAAGGTCGAACTGGTGGAAAACCTCGACAACGCCGACGAGCAACTGCAAGCGCTCGCCGGCCGGCTGCGCAGCAACGGCAAAAAGCCGTATCTGGTGCCGATCGGTGGTTCCAATGCCCTGGGTGCATTGGGTTACGTTCGCGCCGGACTGGAACTGGCCGAGCAGATCAAGGACACCGGCCTGACCTTCGCCGCCGTCGTGCTGGCCTCGGGCAGCGCCGGTACCCACAGCGGTCTGGCACTGGCCTTGAGTGAAACACTGCCGGATCTGCCCGTGATCGGCGTGACGGTGTCGCGCAGCGATGAAGATCAACGGCCAAAGGTCCAGGGGCTGGCCGAGCGTACCGCCGAGTTGCTGGGCGTGAGCTTGCCGGACGCGTTCAAGGTCGAGTTGTGGGATGAGTATTTCGCCCCGCGCTACGGCGAGCCAAATGCCGGGACACTGGCGGCGGTGAAGCTGCTGGCGAGCCAGGAAGGCTTGCTGCTGGACCCGGTCTACACTGGCAAGGCCATGGCGGGGATGCTGGACGGGATCGGGCGTCAGCGTTTCGATGCGGGGCCGATCATTTTCCTGCACACGGGTGGGGCACCGGCGTTGTTTGCCTATAAGAATTATCTGTAAAGCCAGTACAGATACAACGCGAACCCTGTAGGAGCTGGCTTGCCAGCGAAGAGGCGGCTACATCCAACATTAATGTTGACTGACACGCCGCCTTCGCTGGCAAGCCAGCGCCTACAGGGATTCGCGGCGACTCACTGATATATACCCATAAAGAATATAAAATAGAATATTTATTATTTTTATATCTAACTACGTCATCTTATAGTCATGCTGCAGGCGAATTTGCAGCGAGACGCATAAGCTGCATTAGGGCAGGATATCGCAGTCGTCCAAATCCCGAATTTGCCAACTTTCCTTAAAAAGTCTTCCATAAGAAAACACAGGGGCTTGTCATGAATTTTTCCGCACTACGTCGCAATCTGCTGGTGGGTTCACTGGGCCTGGCACTGAGCGCCGGCCTGATCGGCCAGGCGGTTGCCGGTGAGCAACTGCAAAAAATCAAGGATGCCGGCGTGATCAACGTCGGCCTGGAAGGCACCTACCCGCCATTCAGTTTCGTCGACGCCGACGGCAAACTGGCCGGCTTCGAAGTCGAACTTTCCGAAGCATTGGCGAAAAAACTGGGCGTCAAAGCCAAGATTCAGCCAACCAAGTGGGACGGCATCCTCGCGGCCCTGGAATCCAAGCGCCTGGACGTCGTGGTCAACCAGGTGACCATTTCCGAGGAACGCAAGAAGAAGTATGACTTCTCCGAGCCGTACACCATCTCCGGGATTCAAGCGCTGGTGCTCAAGGACAAGGAAGCCGCGCTGAACATCAAGACCGCCGCTGACCTGTCCGGCAAAAAAGTCGGTGTAGGCCTGGGTACCAACTACGAGCAGTGGGTCCGCGCCAACGTGCCGGGCGCTGACGTGCGCACCTACGACGATGATCCGACCAAGTTCGCCGACCTGAACAACGGCCGTACCGACGCGATCCTGATCGACCGCCTCGCCGCGCTTGAATACGCCAAGAAAGCCCCGAAAACCGTGGCTGCCGGTCAAGCGTTCTCCCGTCAGGAGTCCGGTATTGCCCTGCGCAAAGGTGAGCCGGAACTGCTGGCAGCCGTGAACAAGGCCCTCGATGAGTTGCGTGCCGACGGCACCCTGGCCAAGATCTCGGAAAAATACTTCCAAGCTGACGTCACTCAATAATGGAAGAAGCTTTCCAACTCGCACTGGACTCCGCGCCCTTTCTGCTCAAGGGCGCGTACTACACGGTCATCCTCAGTCTTGGCGGCATGTTCTTCGGCTTGCTGCTGGGCTTCGGCCTGGCATTGATGCGCCTGTCGCGCTTCAAACTGGTGAGCTGGATTGCCCGCATCTACGTGTCGTTCTTTCGCGGCACGCCGTTGCTGGTGCAACTGTTCGTGATCTATTACGGCTTGCCGCAATTGGGTCTGGAACTGGATCCGCTGCCCGCGGCCCTGATCGGCTTCTCGCTGAACATGGCCGCCTACGCCTGTGAAATCCTGCGTGCCGCGATCGGATCGATCGAACGCGGCCAATGGGAAGCCGCTGCGAGCATCGGCATGACCCGTGCGCAAACCCTGCGCCGGGCCATCCTGCCGCAAGCGATGCGCACGGCGCTGCCGCCGCTGGGCAACAGCTTCATCTCACTGGTCAAGGACACGGCACTGGCCGCCACCATCCAGGTGCCGGAGCTGTTCCGTCAGGCGCAGCTGATTACCGCCCGGACTTTCGAAGTCTTCACCATGTATCTTGCCGCCGCGCTGATCTACTGGATTCTGGCCACGGTGCTGTCGCACCTGCAGAACAAGTTGGAAGAGCGGGCCAATCGGCACGACCAGGAGTCCTGACCCGATGATTGTCGTGGAAAAACTGACAAAGAAGTTCAAGGGTCAAGTCGTGCTTAACGGCATCGATCTTGAGGTCAAGGAAGGCGAGGTGGTCGCGATCATCGGACCCAGTGGCTCGGGCAAGACTACGTTCCTGCGCTGCCTTAACTTCCTCGAAGAACCCACCAGCGGCCGGATCAAGGTCGGCGATATCGAGATCGATACCAGCCGCCCGTTGAACCAGCAGCAAAGCCTGGTGCGCAACCTGCGCCAGCACGTGGGCTTCGTGTTCCAGAACTTCAACCTGTTCCCCCACCGCACCGCCCTGGAAAACGTCATCGAAGGCCCGATCGTGGTCAAGAAGACACCTCGCGCCGACGCCTTAGCCCTGGGCAAGAAACTGTTGGCCAAGGTCGGCCTGGCGGGCAAAGAGGACGCTTACCCGCGTCGCCTCTCCGGTGGCCAGCAACAGCGCGTGGCGATTGCCCGGGCGCTGGCAATGGAGCCCGAAGTAATCCTGTTCGACGAGCCAACTTCGGCCCTCGACCCGGAGCTGGTGGGCGAAGTACTGGCGACCATCCGTGGCCTCGCTGAAGAGAAGCGCACCATGGTGATCGTCACCCACGAAATGGGTTTTGCCCGCGACGTGGCCAACCGCGTGGTGTTTTTTGACAAGGGCGTGATCGTCGAACAAGGCGAAGCCAAGGCGCTGTTTGCCAACCCTAAAGAAGAACGCACGAAGCAGTTTCTCAGCAAGTTCCTGAATAACGCCCACAACTAATACACCTACGCAGCAATGGTCAACTTCCAGGGACGGAAGTGATACCACTTCAAAACAAACACCGCACTAATACCCCATTGACCTTATATATTCGACACGTTGTTTTTGTCAGCACGTGCGGTACATATATATGTGTAGAAACAAATAAACCGAATGACTCGACTCAATCAACGGTCGAAGCACATAACCGCCAACCCAAGCCACAGCGACCGTGCAACGCGGCCATCAGCGGATAAATTCGACACAAGAGTAGGGTTTACTTACTTGCCAGCGTAGGAACTTTCCGAATAACCACAATCCCGCCACGCAACTAACAAATTTCATTGACACTGCTTATTGATAACTCTTATCTAGTCTCCAGTCAGCGACACTCATCACGCTCAAATCATTATTTCATTTCAAAGTAATGAATGGTTTTGCTGTTCGATATTTGGTTTTTGATTTTCCAGAAACGGACTTCGTTGCAAGACTTCAAGGAGACTTCATGAAAAGCACCGCGAACAAACCCGAGCTTTTGGCCCCGACCCTGGCGCAATCGAACAAGACCGGCATCAGTATCACCTGCGCCGCGCACCTGCTGATCGACGTTGCGCCCTACCCCGCCATGGACGAAGGCGACCTGATCGAATTGTTCTGGGACAACTGCTACGTGGCATCGCGCGTGCTGGCAGCCAGCGATGTCGGGCAACCGGTGCAGTTGCGGGTCCCCGAGAGCTTCGTCGCCAACGGTACGTCACGCCTTCACTACCGGGTCATGCAGGTAGGCCGGGACCCGGCGATATCGGCCGGTTGCAACGTGCAGATCAAACTCGACTGCCCTGGCGGCCAACCCTCTACGCTGGGCGATGATGAAAACCAGCACCTGGCACCGGTGAACATTCCCGAGGCGATTCGCCGCAAGGGGGTCAACCCAAGCCAGGTCAAACGCGGTGTTCCCCTGACCATCGAGCCGTACCTGAACATGGCCGTCGACGATGAAATCACTTTGCGCTGGGGCGATGTGCGCATGGACCTGCCTCGACTCACGTCCGGCGATGTAGGCCAGCCGGTTCAGGTCTGGATCCCGCCGGCGATCATCCTTGAAGCCGGCGAAGACCTGCGGCTGGAAGTGACGTATTGCATTCTCGACCGGGTGGGCAACAACTCGCGCTGGGCGCCGGCCAGGATGCTGAAGATTGGTTGCGCAAATCCTTACCTGAACACGCCCCCGAAAAAAATGCTCAAGGCTGCTGAATCCAGCCATCAATGAACACAGATTGTAGCGAGGGGGCTTGCCCCCGCTCGGCTGCGCAGCAGTCGTAAAACCGGCTAATGGGTTTTAACTGGAGAAATTCATTCGGCCGGTGGAGGCGCTTCGCACCTCAACGGGGGCAAGACCCTTCGCCACAGGGATTGCGTTCTGCGCTGGAGAACACGCTTCTATTGATATTCCAAAAAGTTAGTTTCTAAAACTTTTATACGCGTTTAGGGTATATACACCGGACCACCGGACATTCTTGTTTTCAATGCGCGGCCACAAGCGGCGCTTTCATGAGATGTGAGGTAGGTATGGTCCGGAACACGTTCACCCCAGTGCAGATCGCCAGGGCATTGCGTGCAGCCAAGGAGTGGCGCTGATGTCCAGTCTGGCAGATGCAATCGTCCAGAGTGACCTGGACATCGCCCCGTTGTTGTTACCTGCGCAAATCCTGCGCAACGACGCTCAAGCCATCAAAGCGGCCCATGAACTGGCACAGGTTGCCCGCCAGCAAGCGGCCAGGCGCGACCAGCAGCGCAAGTTGCCGTGGGCTGAGATCGAACAGTTCACCCGCAGCGGTCTGGGCAGTATTTCCATTCCCCGCGAATACGGCGGCCCGCAGGTTTCGTTCGTGACCCTGGCCGAGGTCTTCGCGATCATTTCCGCGGCAGACCCGGCGCTCGGGCAGATCCCGCAAAACCAGTTTGGCATCCTCAATCTGGTGCTCGGCAGTGCCACCGAGGCGCAGAAACAGCAGCTGTTCAAAAGCGTGCTCGACGGTTGGCGCATCGGCAATGCCGGGCCTGAACGTGGCAGCAAAAACACCCTGGAGCTGAAGGCCCGCATCAGCGCCGACGGCATCCTCAATGGCCAGAAGTTCTATTCCACAGGCGCGCTGTTTGCCCACTGGGTTGCGGTCAAGGCGCTCAACGAAGACGGCAAGCAGGTGCTGGCGTTCATTCGTCGTGGCACACCGGGCTTGCGCATTGTCGATGACTGGTCCGGCTTCGGTCAGCGCACCACCGCCAGCGGAACGATCTTGCTCAACAACGTGCAGGTCGACCCCGAACTGGTCGTGGATAACTGGCGGATCAACGACACGCCGAATATCCAGGGCGCTGTCTCGCAACTGATCCAAGCGGCCATCGACGCCGGTATCGCCCGAGGCGCCATCGACGATGCCATCGACTTCGTGAAAACCCGCGCACGGCCCTGGATCGACGCCAAGGTCGAGCGGGCCAGCGATGACCTGTACGTGATCGCCGATATCGGCAGGTTGAAAATCGAACTGCATGCTGCCCAAGCGCTGCTGCGCAAGGCCGGGCAAGTGCTCGATGACGTCAGCGCCGCGCCGCTCACCGCCCAGGCTGCCGCGCGCGCCTCGATTGCCGTGGCCGAAGCCAAAGTGCTGACCACCGAGATCTCGTTGCTGGCCAGCGAAAAGCTCTTCGAACTGGCCGGCAGCCGCGCCACCCTCGCCGAATTCAACCTCGACCGCCACTGGCGCAACGCTAGGGTGCACACCCTGCACGACCCGGTGCGCTGGAAGTATCACGCGGTCGGCGCCTATCGACTCAACGGCACGCTGCCTAATCGCCATTCCTGGATCTGACGACCAGACATCTGGAGAACAACATGACTCATTCTCAGCACGTCGCGGTCATCACCAGCGATGAGCAAGCCCTCATTGTCGCCAGCGACCTGGCCGAAGACTTCAAACGCGACAGCGCCCCACGCGACCGTGAACGCCGATTGCCATACCCGGAACTGGACGTGTTTTCCCGCTCGGGGCTGTGGGGTATCAGCGTGCCAAAGGCATACGGCGGCGCCGGTGTTTCCAACGTCACCCTGGCCAAGGTCATCGCCCTCATTGCCCGGGCCGACGGCTCCCTGGGGCAGATCCCGCAGAACCATTTCTATGCCTTGGAAGTGTTGCGCGTGAACGGCAGCCACGAACAGCGGCAACGCCTGTACGCCGAAGTATTGGCCGGCCAGCGCTTCGGTAATGCCCTGGCCGAGCTCGGTACCAAAACCGCCCATGACCGCGTCACTCGCCTGACTCGTGACGGCAGCGGCTACCGCATTAACGGGCGCAAGTTCTACGCCACAGGCGCTATCTACGCACAGCGCATTCCGACCTCGGTGGTGGATGAAAACGGCGTGCAGCAACTGGCGTTCGTCCCGCGCAGCAGCAGGGGCCTGACGGTGATCGACGACTGGAGCGGCTTCGGCCAGCGCACCACGGGTAGCGGTTCGGTGGTGTTCGAAGAGGTCTACGTCACGGCCGAGGATGTCATTCCCTTTCAAAGCGCCTTCGAGCGACCAACCCCGGTCGGCCCGCTGGCGCAGATTCTCCATGCTGCCATCGACACCGGCATCGCCCGTGCTGCCTATGAAGATGCGCTGCACTTTGTGCGCACGAAAACCCGGCCTTGGATCGACGCCACCCACGAAAAAGCCACGGACGACCCACTCACCCTCAAGAGTTTCGGCCACCTGAGTATTCGCCTGCACGCCGCCGAGGCACTGCTGGAGCGTGCCGGTGAATACCTCGACAAGGCCCAGGCCGAGACCAACGCCGAAACCGTCGCCGCGGCATCGATTGCCGTCGCCGAAGCCCGCGCCCTGAGCACTGAAATCTGCCTGGTTGCCGGTAGCACACTGTTCGAACTGGCCGGCAGCCAGGCGACCTTGAGCGAACACGGCCTCGACCGCCACTGGCGCAACGCCCGGGTGCACACGCTGCACGACCCGGTGCGCTGGAAATATCACGCGGTGGGCAACTACTACCTCAACGATGAAAACCCGCCACTGCGGGGGACCATCTGATGACCACATCGAAAAAGAAAATCCTGCTCAACGCGTTCAACATGAACTGCATCGGGCACATCAACCATGGCTTGTGGACGCACCCGCGCGACACGTCCACCCACTACAACACGATCGAGTACTGGACCGAACTGGCACAACTGCTGGAGCGCGGACTGTTCGACGGCCTGTTCATCGCCGACATCGTCGGGGTCTACGACGTCTACCGGAATTCGGTGGACGTGCCGCTCAAAGAGTCGATCCAGTTGCCGGTCAACGACCCGTTGCTGCTGGTTTCAGCAATGGCCGCGGTGACGAAAAACCTCGGTTTCGGCCTGACCGCCAACCTCACCTACGAAGCGCCGTACCTGTTCGCCCGTCGCCTGTCGACGCTGGATCACCTGAGCCGTGGACGGGTGGGCTGGAACATCGTCACCGGCTACCTCGACAGCGCCGCCAAAGCCATGGGCCTGAGCGAACAGGTCGAGCATGACCGCCGCTACGACCAGGCCGACGAGTACCTGCAGGTGCTCTACAAACTCTGGGAAGGCAGCTGGGAAAACGGCGCGGTGCTCAACGATCCGCAGCAACGGATCTACGCCCGGCCAGACAAAGTGCACAAGGTCGAGCACAAGGGCGAGTTCTATCAGGTCGAGGGTTATCACCTGTGCGAGCCGTCGCCGCAGCGCACGCCGGTGCTGTTCCAGGCGGGTAGCTCCGATCGCGGCTTGCTGTTTGCCGGGCGGCATGCCGAGTGCGTGTTCATCAGCGGCCAGACCAAGGCATCGACCAAGGCGCAGGTGGACAAGGTGCGCGCCAGCGCCATCAAAGCCGAGCGCAACGCCGAGGACATCAAGGTGTTCATGGGCCTGAACGTGATCGTCGGCGCCACTGAGGAGCTGGCCTGGGCCAAGCACGCCGAGTACCTGAGCTACGCCAGTGCCGAGGCTGGGGTGGCGCATTTCTCGGCGTCGACCGGCATCGATTTTTCCCAGTACGAGATCGACGAGCCGATCCAGTACGTAAAGAGCAACGCCATTCAGTCCGCTACCCAACACCTGCAAAACAACGACTGGACCCGGCGCAAATTGCTCGATCAGCACGCCCTCGGTGGTCGCTACATCACCGTGGTCGGTTCGCCTGAACAGGTGGCTGATGAGCTGGAGTCATGGATCGCCGAAACCGGGCTGGATGGCTTCAACCTGACGCGGATCGTCACGCCGGAAAGCTATGTGGATTTCATCGATCTGGTGATTCCCGAGCTGCAACGGCGCGGGTCGTACAAAACGGCATACGACAGCGGCACCTTGCGCGAGAAGCTGTTTGAGCGAGAGGCGTTTTTGCCTGAGCAACATACGGGTTCGGCGTTTCGCCGCTAAGAGCTTCGCTGGCAAGCCAGCTCCTACAGGTTATCGCAGGTCCTTGTAGGAGCTGGCTTGCCAGCGAAGAGGCCCGCCCAAACACCCCAAATTCTATGCACTGACTGGAAACCTGATCATGACCAAGCACTCCCTCTCCCATCCAGTCAAAGCACTGGCCCTGGCCCTCGGCCTGTTCAGCTCGGCGATCTTCGCCGCCGACGCACCGCTGAAAATCGGCACCACCGCCGCCTTCGCCATCCCGCTGGAAGCGGCCGTCGAAGAGGCCTCCAAACAAGGCATGAAAGTCGAACTGGTGGAGTTCACCGACTGGATCGCACCGAACGTCAGCCTCGCCGCTGGCGACATCGACGTGAACTATTTCCAGCACATCCCGTTCCTGGAAAACGCCAAGGCTGCCGCCGGTTTTGACCTGGTGCCGTTCGCGCCGGGCATCATCAACAACGTTGGTCTCTACTCGAAAAAATACAAAAGCTTCGACGAGTTGCCCGACGGCGCCAGCGTGGCCATCGCCAATGACCCGATCAACAGCGGTCGCGGTTTGCAGTTGCTGGCCAAGGCCGGTTTGATCACCCTCAAACAGGGTGTCGGCTACAAGGCCACCGAAGAAGACATCATCGCCAACCCGAAGAAAATCAAAATCCTCCAGGTCGAAGCCGTGCAACTGGTGCGTGCCTATGACGATGCCGATCTGGTGCAGGGCTACCCCGCCTATATTCGTTTGTCGAAAACGTTCGATGCCGGTTCCGCATTGCTGTTCGACGGCCTCGATCACAAGGAATACGTGATTCAGTTCGTGATCCAGCCCAAGAGTAAAACCGACCCGCGCCTGATCAAGTTCGTCGACATCTACCAGCATTCACCCGCCGTGCGCGCTGCGCTGGATAAAGCTCACGGCAAGCTCTATCAAGCCGGCTGGGAAAGCTGAACATGACGGCTGCCATCCATCGGCGACTGGAACTTCCAGAGCCGCAAAGTGCTGATCAAACCGAACTGCACCCCAAGCTCAATCGCGCCCACGTGCGTTTCATCGGCCTGGGCAAAACCTACAACGGCCAGCAAGGTCCGGTGGCTGCATTGCAGGGTATCGACCTGGTCATCCAGCGCGGTGAAGTGTTCGGCATCATCGGCCGCAGCGGCGCCGGCAAGTCGTCGCTGATCCGCACCATCAATCGCCTGGAACAGCCGAGCAGTGGCCGGGTGTTGATCGATCAGGTCGACATCGGTGAGTTCGACGAAGACCGTCTGGTGACGCTGCGTCGGCGCATCGGCATGATCTTCCAGCATTTCAACCTGATGTCGGCCAAGACCGTTTGGCAGAACGTCGAGCTGCCGCTCAAAGTCGCTGGCGTGCCCAAGGAACAGCGTGAGCGGAAAGTTCGTGAACTGCTGGAACTGGTGGGTTTGCAAGGCAAACACAAGGCTTACCCGGCGCAACTCTCCGGCGGGCAGAAACAGCGCGTCGGCATCGCCCGCGCGCTGGTGCATGACCCGGACATTCTGCTGTGTGACGAGGCGACCTCGGCGCTGGATCCGGAGACCACCCAGTCGATCCTTGGCCTGCTGCGCGAGATCAACCAGCGTCTGGGCCTGACCATCGTGCTGATCACCCACGAGATGGCAGTGATCCGCGAAATCTGCGACCGCGTGGTGGTGCTGGAACACGGACGGATCGTCGAGCAAGGTCCGGTCTGGGAAGTGTTCGGCAATCCACAGCACGAGGTCAGCCAGACCTTGCTCGCGCCGCTGCAACACGCCTTGCCAGAGGAACTTCAAAGCCGTCTGCATGCCTCACCGCCCTCCACCGAAGCAGCGGTGGTGCTGCGCTTGCAGTTCACCGGCAGTGCCAGTGACGAGCCGGATCTGGCGGCGTTGTTCGCCGCTCTCGGTGGGCGGGTGAAACTGCTGCAGGGCGGTGTGGAGCGGATTCAGGGGCATGCGCTCGGGCAACTGCTGCTGACCGTAAGCGGCTCGGCGGCAAGTGCCGAACAATTGCGCGGGCGCGCCGGGCAATGGGCACAACGGGCGGAGGTGTTGGGTTATGTGGTTTGATCGTTTGCTGCAGGGTTTCATCGACACCTTTCTGATGGTCGGCGTGTCGTCGCTGATCGCCTTGCTGGTGGGGATTCCGATGGCGGTGATTCTGGTCACCAGCGACAAGGGCGGGATCTACGAAGCGCCAGTGCTCAACAAAGCGTTGGGCGCGTTCGTGAACCTGTTTCGCTCGATCCCGTTTCTGATTCTGATGGTCGCGCTGATTCCGTTCACCCGGCTGATTGTCGGCACCACGTACGGTGTGTGGGCGGCCGTGGTGCCGCTGACGATTGCCGCGACGCCGTTCTTTGCGCGGATTGCCGAAGTCAGTCTGCGTGAGGTTGACCACGGTTTGATCGAAGCGGCGCAGGCCATGGGTTGCCGGCGTTGGCACATCGTCTGGCATGTGTTGCTGCCCGAAGCGCTGCCGGGGATTGTCGGCGGGTTTACCATCACATTGGTGACCATGATCAACTCCTCGGCCATGGCCGGGGCGATTGGCGCCGGTGGGTTGGGGGACATTGCCTATCGCTATGGGTATCAGCGGTTTGATAGCCAGATCATGTTGACGGTGATTGTGTTGCTGGTGGCGTTGGTGGCGGTGATTCAGTTGGGTGGGGATCGGTTGGCGCGGGGGTTGAACAAGCGTTGATGAGCTGAAGGTCACCCTGCTTTTGTGGCGAGGGGGGCTTGCCCCCGTTGGGGCGCGAAGCGGCCCTAATACCATTCAATGAGGTGTGTCAGAAAAAACGAGGTCGCTGGTTTTACGACTGCTGCGCAGTCGAACGGGGGCAAGCCCCCTCGCCACGAAAGCTCTCTCGCCACAAATGATCATTCCCCTGACAGGGAAGTTTTCGTACAGGAAAATCAGCGGTTTCAGCGCACTGGTAAATTTGTGCACGGGGCGATTCCTTGTAGGAGCGAGCCTGCTCGCGATGGGCTGCGCAGCGGCCCCAGGCATGATGGCGTATATTCGGCCAATCCCATTTGCCTGCGCAGGCCGACCATGAAGCAAACACCCGACGACCTCCAGCGGATCACCGCCACGACCCTGGGCCACTACAACTCGGTGGCCGACAGTTTCCGGGAAGGCACGCGCGATCACGACGTCAGCCAGAACATCGATGCCCTGCTGCGGCACATTCTAGGGCAAGCGCCGTTCGACATTCTCGATTTCGGCTGCGGGCCGGGGCGTGACTTGCAGACGTTCACTCGCATGGGCCACACCGCCGTCGGCCTCGACGGTTCGGAAAAATTCGCGCAGATGGCCCGTGAGGACAGCGGTTGCGAGGTCTGGCAGCAGGACTTCCTGAAGCTTGATCTGCCGACCGAACGCTTCGACGGGATCTTTGCCAATGCGGTGCTATTTCACATACCGCGCCAGGAGTTGCCGCGGGTGTTGAAGCAGTTGTGGGGAACGCTGAAGCCGGGTGGGGTGTTGTTCAGTTCCAATCCCCGTGGCGAGAATCAGGAAGGCTGGAATGGGCCACGCTATGGGTCGTATCACGACCTGGCGGCGTGGCAGCAGTTGTTGGTCGAGGCGGGGTTTGTGGAGCTTGAGCATTACTACCGGCCGGCCGGGCTGCCGCGAGAACAGCAGCCTTGGTTGGCGAGTGTTTGGCGTAAGGCTGTGTAGTCAGTTCGGACACCTTCGCGAGCAGGCTCGCTCCACAGGGAACCGCGTTGTCTGTAGCAACGCGGTCAACCTGTGGAAGCGAGCCTGCTCGCGATGAGCGCGCAGCGCTCGCCTTTACTGCCCCTCTTTCTTCGGCTCGCGAATCTTGTACCAGGCCACATACAGCGCCGGCAAAAACAGCAGCGTCAGCAAGGTGGCGATGACGATCCCACCGATCATCGCGTAGGCCATCGGCCCCCAGAACACTTCACGGGCAATCGGGATCATCCCCATGCTCGCCGCCGCTGCGGTCAGCAGGATCGGACGCCGCCGGTGCTCGGTGGCCTGCACCACCGCATCCCACGGCGCATATCCCTTCTTCTCGTACTCGTCGATCTGGGTCACCAGGATCACCGAGTTACGGATGATGATACCGATCAACGCCAGAATCCCGAGGATCGCCACGAAGCCCATGGGCGTACCGGTCGGCACCAGCGCCAGGACCACGCCGATCAGCCCAAGCGGTGCCACGCTGGCCACCAGGAACAGCTTCTGCACGCTGTGCAGCTGGATCATCAGGAAGGTCGCCATCAAGAACAGCATCAGCGGCACGACCTTGGCGATCGGCCCCTGGGCCTTGCCGCTTTCCTCCACCGTACCGCCCGTGGCGACCTTGTAGCCGGCCGGCAGTTTGGCCGCGAAGTCGTCGATGGACGGCTTGAGGATCTTCACCAGGTCGGTCGGCTGGATCTCGTCGCGGATCGCTGCCTTGATGGTGATGGTCGGCAAACGATCACGACGCCAAACCAACGGTTGCTCCAGCTCGTAGCGCACGGTAGCGAACGCCAGCAACGGAATCGACGTACCGCTCGGTGTGACGATTTGCAGGTTTTGCAGGGTTTCCGGTGTACCGCGTTCGGAATCCACTGCGCGACCGACCACGTTGATCAGATAGATATCATCATCGACCTGGGTCACCGTCTGGCCACTGACAATGCCGTTCATCAGGTTGGCCACGTCCTCGGAAGACAACCCGAGCTGCCGCGCCTTGTCCTGCGCGATGTCGATGCGCAGCACTTTGCCCGGCTCGTTCCAGTCGTAGATGATCTCGCCAATGTGCGGGTTCTTGTCCAGCTCAGTGGCCAGGTCGATGGCATGTCGGCGCACTTGGTCGATGTCCTTGCCGCTGACCCGGTACTGGATCGGACGCCCTACAGGGGGCCCCATTTCCAGTGCCTGGACATAAGCGCCGATGCCCACGAAGTCGTTGCGCAAGCGCTCGCGAAGCTTCTGCATCATGGCCTCGCGGGACTTGCCTTTACTCACGATCACCAACTGCGCGTAGAACGGGTTTTGCAGTTGCTGGTCCAGCGGCAGGTAGAACCGGATGGCGCCCTGACCGATGTAGGTGCTCCAGCGTACGATGTCCGGATCGTCCTTGAGCGTGGCTTCGAGGCGATCAACGGCACGGCGGGTTTCGTCGATCGATGAGTTTTGCGGCAGGTTCAGGTCGACCAGGATTTCCGGGCGGTCCGAAGACGGGAAGAACTGATTCTGTACGAAACGCATGCAGAACAGTGCCAGCACAAACAGCAACACGGTGATACCGATGGCCCACCAGCGGTTGCGCATGCACCACAGCAGGCCGCCGTTGAACGCCTTGCCGATACGCCCGGGTTCGCCTTCGTGGGGTTTCACGTTGGTGCTGAGAATATGCACACCGATCACCGGGGCAAACAGCACCGCCACCACCCAGGACACCAACATCGCGCAGGCAATCACCGCGAACAGGGTGTAGGTGTATTCACCGGCGGAGCTGCCGTTCAAGCCGATCGGCACGAAGCCCGCCACCGTCACCAGCGTACCGGTGAGCATCGGGAACGCGGTGGAGGTGTAGGCGAAGGTCGCTGCCTGCTCCTTGGTCTCGCCCAACTCCAGGCGCGTGACCATCATTTCCACGGTGATCATCGCATCGTCCACCAACAGGCCGAGGGCAATGATCAGCGCACCGAGGGAAATCCGCTGCATGGTAATGCCGCTGTATTCCATGAATACAAACACCATCGCCAGGACCAACGGGATCGAGCATGCCACCACCAACCCGGCACGCACGCCAAGGCTGATGAAGCTGACGAGCAGTACGATCACCACCGCTTCGAACAAGGCACTGGTGAAGCCGCCGACGGCTTCCTCTACCACCACGGCCTGGTCGGAAACGTTGTGAATGCCGACACCCACCGGCAGGTCGGCGGTCAACTGCTCAATACGCGTGTGCAACGCTTTGCCGAAGGCCTGGACGTTGCCGCCCTTCTGCATGGCGATGGCGAGGCCGATGGCCTGTTTGCCGTTGAAGCGGAATTGCGGCGAAGCCGGATCGACGTAACCACGACTGATGTCGGCAATGTCGGCCAGCCGATAGTAGCGGTCGTTGAGCTTGAGGTTGACCTCGGCCAGGTCTTTCTCCGAGACGAACTTGCCTGACGTGCGCACCGAAATCCGCTCCGGCCCGGCCTCGATGACACCCGCTGGCGTCACGGCGTTCTGCGATTGCAGGCTCTGCACCACCTGACGCTCATCGATGCCCAGTGCGGCGAGTTTGCGGGTGGAGAAGTTCAGGTAAAGCACTTCGTCCTGTTGGCCGACCATCTCGATCTTGCCCAGCCCCGGCACGCCGCGAATTTCCATGCGCGCCTGTTCCACGTAGTCGCGCAACTGACGCAGGGTCAGGCCGTCGGCGGTGAAGGCGTAGATCGAGCCAAAGACGTCACCGAATTCGTCGTTGAACGACGGCCCCTGTATACCCTGCGGGAACTGGTACTTGATGTCGTTGATCTTCTTGCGTACCTGGTACCAGATCTCCGGGATGTCCTTGGAACTGGTGGTGTCGCGCAGGTACACGTAAACCGTCGATTCACCGGGCCGCGTGTAACTTTTCACGTAGTCGAGGGAGTCGAGTTCCTCGAGCTTTTTCTCGATCCGGTCGGTGACCTGCTTGAGGGTTTCCTCTTGGGTCGCCCCCGGCCATTTGCTTTGGATCACCATGGTCTTGATGGTGAACGAAGGGTCTTCTTCGCGCCCCAGGTTGAAGTACGAGAACACACCCATCAGCAACGCGACGAACATCAGATACCAGACGAACGACTGATGCTTGAGGGCCCATTCCGAGAGGTTGAAAGGCCCTTTCATTGACTGTCCTCGTCGAATTTCACTGGTTGCCCCGGTTTGAGGCTGTTGACACCGGCACTGACCACCCGCTCACCGTTCTTCACGCCACCGGCCAGTACCACGGTGCTGTCGGTGCGGCTGATGATCTTGATATCGCGGGGCGAGACGGTTTTGCTTTGTGCATCGATCACCCAGATGCGTGGCTTGCCATCGACCTCCTGCAGCGCGGTGAGCGGCAGCTCGATGCGCGGTTTGATCGCCGAGCTCAGGGTGACGCTGATCGCCGTTCCCAGACGGAAACCTTCCGGCGTTTCAGCCAGGGTCAGGCGGGCGCGACGGGTGCGCGTAGCGCTTTGCGCCTGGGGCTCGATTTCGCGGATGATCGCCGTGGTGTTGGTGTTCGGATCCAGTTGCATGGCGACCAGGAACACCACATCGCTGGGCAACTGGTCGACCAGGGTGTCGGGCAGGTCAATCACCGCTTCCTTGATGTCCGGTTGCGCCAGGGTCACGACCTGCTGACCGGCCGTGACCACTTGCCCGGCTTCGGCGCTCCACTTGGTGACCACGGCTTTGTGGTCGGCGCGTAGCTCGGTGTAGCCCAATTGGTCCTTGCTCTGGTTGAGTGCCGCACGGGCCTGGTCCAGCGAGGCCTGGGTGGTTTTCAGGTCCGTGTTGGCCTCGTCGAGTTGCGCCTGCGCGCCGACGCCACGGTCAAACAAGGCTTGCTGACGTTGGGCCGTGGCCTTGGCGTTGATCAGTTGTGCCTGGATTTTCGACAGGTCGCCCTGGGCCGATCGCAACTGGTTCTGTTGATCCGAAGGGTCGAGCGTGGCGAGCAGCGTGCCCTTATCCACCTCGGTACCGACATCGACGTTGCGGCTGGCGATGCGTCCGCCCACCCGAAAGCCCGTGTCGGTTTCATAACGTGCCTGGATGCTGCCGGCGAAACGGCCCAGGTCTTCTTCGTTCAAGGACTGGATCTTGATCGACAATACCGGCCGTACCGGTTCCGGCGGCGGTTCGCTCTTGGAGCAGGCGCTCAGCACCAGCCCGATGGACAATGCCCATAAAGGCTTCATGGCTTGGCCCCCCACGTCAGATCCTTGTAAGTGTTTTCGGCAATCTCGACTTCCATGTCCGGGTGCAGGAGCTGCCCGCCGGCGATGATGACTTTATCCCCGTCCTTCAAACCGCCGCTGATGATGACCTTGCCGGTCAGGTAGCGGCCGACGGTGACTGTGTGCAACTGGGCCTTGCCCTTGTCGTCGACAATCCACACAGCAGGGTCACTGATGTTCTTGGTCAGCGCCGACCAGGGCAATTCGACGACCGATCTGCCCGAGCCCCTGGCCGTGGCACTGACCACCGAACCCAATTGCATGCCGTCAGGCAGTTTGTCGAGGCCGACCTTGACCTGCACGGTGCCCGATTGCGCCGACACCGACGGGGTGACTTCACGCACGGTGCCGGTGGTTTTGATCGCAGGATTGTCGAGCAGGCTCAGGACAATGGTTTGGTCTGTGGGCTTCTCGGCCAGCAGTGCTTCATAGACGTTGAACACCGCGTCCCGGTCGCCATCACGGGCCAGGCTGAACACCGGCATGGTCGCCTGCACCACCTGGCCGACTTCGGCCTGGCGCTGGGTGATGATCCCCGGTGCATCGGCGATCAACGCGGTATAGCTCAGTTGATCCTTGGCGTTGGCCAGCTGCGCCTGGGCCGCGCTCAAGGCGCTCTGGCTGCTGTGCAGGGCCGCCTGGGCCGAGTCGTATTCGCTCTGGCTGGTATAACCTTTGGGCAACAGTTTTGCCTGGCGCATGAACGCCGCCGCACTTTGCGTCACCCGCGCCTGTTCGGCGACGACTTGCGCCTGGGCGGAGTCGACATTGGTCTGCAGATCTTTCGGGTCAAGTCGCGCCAGCACTTGCTTGGCTGTCACTCGATCACCGACGTCCACCGAACGCTGGATGATCTTGCCCCCCACACGGAAAGACAGCTCCGTCTGTATCCGTGCCTGGATATCACCGGTGAGGGTTACCGAGGCCGCGTAATCCGCTGGCTTGACGACTTGCACGAAAACCCTCGGCAGGTATTCCTGCACGGGTTTTTTCTCGTCGCAAGCCGTCAGCAGGGTGACGACACTCAAGGCCATTGCTACTTTAAATCCGGGAACCGCCATGCAAACTCCTTGGCCTTTTTTTGGACAACTCGACAGAGAGCTTAGAACAGAATTCCCGGCTTGCACGTCCCCCTTATGAAGAAAGAATTCACAGCTTATTCGCCCTGAAACCCCTGTCATAGACACCTGCGCTTATCTGACAATATGACCCGGTCGAACCCGCTCCAGGAACCCTTATGCTCAAGACGCTCGCGGTGGCCAATTACCGCTCGATCAACAAACTGGTGATCCCGCTGGGCCGGTTGAATCTGATCACCGGTCCCAACGGCAGCGGCAAGTCCAACCTGTACCGGGCGCTGCGCCTGCTGGCGGAAACCGCCCAAGGCGGCGTGGTCAACGCCCTGGCTCGTGAAGGCGGGCTGGATTCGACCTTCTGGGCCGGGCCGCAAACCATCAGCCGTCGCATGCGCAACGGCGAAGTCGCCATCGAGCCCACCGTGCGCCAGGGCGTCAAACGCCTGCGCCTGGGGTTTGCCGGGGAGGATTTCGGCTACTCGATCAGCCTCGGCCTACCCGATTCCAATGGCCACTTCATGCTGCCCGGACGCAGCACGCCGACAGCCTCTTATTTCAGCCTCGACCCGCAGATCAAACGCGAATGCCTGTGGGCCGGGGCGTTCTATCGCCCGGCTAGCCTGCTGGTCGATCGTGACGGTCCGATGGTCCGCGCCCGCGCCTACCGTCAATGGGATGTCCTGTCGCAGCACACGCCGACGTTCGACAGCCTGTTCGATCAGGTCGGCAGTCTGCGCAGCTCCCCAGAAGTGCTGGAGATGCGCGAGTTCATCCGCCGCTGGCGCTTTTACGATCACTTTCGCAGCGATGCCGATGCGCCGGCCCGTCAACCGCAACTGGGTACCCGCACGCCGGTGCTGCACCATGACGGACGTGACCTGGCGGCGGCCTTGCAGACGATCATTGAGATTGGCGATCCCGACGCGTTGCGTGCAGCGATCAGCGATGCCTTCCCCGGCGCACGCCTGAACATCGAGCCATTGCCCGGCAGCCGCTTCGTCATCGAGTTCTTTCAGGAGGGTTTGCTGCGGCCGTTATCGGCGGCCGAGTTGTCGGACGGAACCTTGCGTTACCTGCTGCTGATCGCCGCATTGCTGACGCCACGGCCGCCGACGCTGATGGTGCTCAACGAACCGGAAACCAGCCTGCACCCGGACCTGCTGCCGGCACTTGCCCGCTTGATCATCCACGCCTCGGCGCAATGCCAAGTGTGGGTGGTGTCCCATGCCCGGCGCTTGATTTCGGCGCTGCAGGAAGACCCCGAGTGCAACTGTATTGTGCTGGAGAAAAACCTTGGGCAAACCGCGATGGTCGGCCAAACGTTGCTGGAGGAGCCGGCCTGGTATTGGCCGGATTGAGCGACGGGTTATTTGTCGGGATGAAGGAAGACGTCTATTTTACCTTGCGCCGTAGGAAGGATCTTTTTTTCGCAGTACTGCTCCAAGGACGAACCACTTTTGGCCAGACTCCCGGCCAATACCTCACAAGGACGAGAACATGGCAGACGCAAAAGCACCGCAACCGCTGGATCCGCAGGACATTCTCAAGCTTTTGACGGCATTGCGCCGGGCACTGGAAACCAGGCCCGCCTGACGGCTGTTGATCCTGTGGCGAGGGGGCTTGCCCCCGTTGGGGTGCGAAGCAGCCACAAAAGTATCCTCGCCGGCCCCCAGAAAAAAACGCCGACGCTATTGAAAGCCGTCGGCGTTTGAAACCTTGAACCAGTTTACCTCGCGAATCAGAACGCCGGCAGTACCGCGCCTTTGTACTTCTCGGCGATGAAGGCTTTGACTTCAGGGCTGGTCAGGGCCTTGGCCAGCTTCTGGATGGCGTCGCTGTTCTTGTTGTCAGGACGGGCTACCAGGAAATTCACGTACGGCGAATCGGCACCTTCGATCACCAGCGCGTCTTTGGCCGGGTTCAGGCCCGCTTCCAGTGCGTAGTTGGTGTTGATCATGTCCAGGTCGACCTGATCCAGCACGCGCGGCAGCATGGCCGATTCGAGTTCCTTGAACTTGAAGTTGTGCGGGTTCTTGGCGATGTCTTTCGGGGTGGCCAGGGCGTTTTTCGGGTCTTTCAACTCGATCAGGCCAGCCTTCTGCAGCAGGATCAGGGCACGGCCGCTGTTGCTGCCTTCGTTCGGGATGGCAATGGTCGCGCCGTCTTTGAGCTCAGCCAGGGTTTTGATTT
This sequence comes from Pseudomonas sp. NFX15, assembly GCF_049132105.1. Taxonomy (NCBI): domain Bacteria; kingdom Pseudomonadati; phylum Pseudomonadota; class Gammaproteobacteria; order Pseudomonadales; family Pseudomonadaceae; genus Pseudomonas; species Pseudomonas sp. NFX15. The sequence goes on along the minus strand of NZ_JAFMPV010000009.1, from coordinate 24,502 downwards.
TCTTCGAGTAACCGCCGAACGGTTCAACGTGAACACCGATCACGGTTTCCAGGTGAGTGCCTTTACCTTCGTTGAAGCTCTTGAGGTACGGCAGGGTCTGGAAGTAGTTGGCGTCCAGACGCTTCTGGTCAACCTGCATGTTTGGCTGAACGTAGTCGGTGAAGACTTTGATTTCCAGGTCCACGCCTTCTTTGGCGAGGGTTGGCTTGATCAGTTCGAGAATCTCGGCGTGTGGAACCGGGGTCGCGGCAACCACCAGTTTCTCGCCAGCCTGGGCCAGGCCCGCGGTCAGGGCAGCCGCCAGTACGGTGAACAACAGAACCTTTTTCATGCAGTGTCCTTATCGACAATCAACAGTCGCTTGTGGCGACGGCTTCAAAATGAGAGTGCCAGTGAAATGCTATCGCTGGCGTGAGGCGGACAATACCGGGATTTTTTATTCCAGAACAATAACCTTTATTCAGGTTCATATAGCGTTTTGTTCATGCTGCCTGCATCACCCACCCTCCCCCGTAGGCGCTGGCTTGCCAGCGAAGGCGTCCTCTCGGAAAACCCCGTCGCCTGGTTCGCGAGCAAGCTTGCGCCTACAGGAGCGCGGTGTTTTTGAGCAGTTGTTGCAAGGCGGTTTGGTCAGCGACTGAGCCGCTGGCGAAAATCTGCCTTATCTGGTGCTCGATCTGCTCCAGCGAAACGGACACCTGCGGCAAATTCAAATGCTCCGGCAAAATCTCATCGCCCGTGCTCACCAGCAACGCAAAGTGAATGATGTTCTCCAGCTCCCGGGTATTGCCTGGCCAACTGTGGCGTTCCAGCACTGACTGCGCAGCTTCGCTGATCAGCGGCACCGGCAGGTCGAGCCGCTGGCTGTAGATGCCGAGGAAGTATTCGGCCAGCGACAGGATGTCGCCCGTGCGCTCACGCAGGGCCGGCAGTTCAAGCTGGCCTTCGCTGAGGTAGTGATAGAGCCGTTCAAGGAACTTGCCGGCGGCAACCGCCTGGGCCAGGTCGATGCTGGTGGCCGCCACCAGCCGCACATCCACCGGGCTCGGCTGATGGGCACCGACTCGGGTCACTTCGTGGTTCTCCAGCGCCGCGAGCAGTTTGATCTGGATCGGCAGCGGCAAGTCGCCGATTTCGTCCAGGTACAGCGTGCCGCCGTTGGCCGAGCCGAACCAGCCGGCGCGGCTGCTCGCCGAGCCGCTGTAACTGCCCGCCGCATAGCCGAACAACTCGGCGTCGGCGTAAGTCGGGCTGATGGCGCCGCAGTTGACCGACACGAATAATCCGCCGCGATCACTGGCGCGATGGATATGCCGCGCCAGCAACTCCTTGCCCGTGCCGGTTTCGCCGCGGATCAGCACCGAGACCGAACGCGGGGCCAGTTGCTCCAGGTCCTCGCGCAGTTGCCGTGAACGTGGATCGACAAACACCAGCGCCTTGGCGCGGATGCTCAGGGGACTTTTTTCGGCATCGGGAAAGGTCAGCAGCGGCTGACCAAAGGTTTCAAAGCTCATGGCAGACTCCCGCCCAAAACCGCCGGGAGACGGGGGCGTTCAAAAATAAATGGGGTTCAAGCGCGGCGCAGGGCGTGGTGTTCCATGCGGTTTTGCAGGCGATAGAGATAAGCAAAACCCTGCTCCCAACGCTGGTGACCGGACTTCACGTTGATATGCCCGGCGCCTGCCAGGATCCCCGCCTCGGCGCCCCAGTTGCGCGCCAGTTCCAGGGCCCGCGGTGCACTGACGGCGCTGTCGTTGTCGGAGCTGACGACCTGGCTCGGGAAGGGCAGCAGATCCGTCGGGATCGGCGCGAAGTTGCGCAAGGCCGGCGCGCACGCCGGGCGTTCAACATCGGCAGGCGCAACCAACAGGGCACCACGAACCTGACGCAAGAACTGCACAGGCGCGGTTGCTGCCCAATGGGCAACCGTGATGCAACCCAGGCTATGGGCGATCAGGATCACCGGCGTGCTGTCGGCGGCAATCGCCTCGGCCAGCGCCGCGACCCAGTCTTCACGACGCGGTGTCAGCCAGTCGGCCTGCTCCACCCGTGCGCTGTTCGGCAGGCTGTTCTGCCAGTGGCTTTGCCAATGATCTTCTGGCGATCCTTGCCAGCCCGGCACAATCAGGTAGCGAATTGATTCGTTGCGCATGGGGGAGCTCTCCTGCTGCGTGTCTGTTCCCGGTCGAGTATAGGGAGGCTAGATATATTCGTTAAGGAATAAGAAGCTATTTATTAATACCCATAAAGAATATAAAGCCCCGCATCTTTAGCCGCTGGCTTGCCAGCGAATGAGCCCTTGAGCCTTGCATCGCCCATCAGGGCCCCTTCGCCGGCAAGCCGGCTCCTACAGATGTTGTGATGCTGTTTTCTCGGGATAAAAAAAGGGCCGCACCCTGCCAAGGAGACGGCCCCGGAAAACGAAAATCTGCTTAGCGCGCGGTGATGACCGACAGTTTGGTAATCCCTGCCCGCTCGATCGACGCCATGGCCCGCGCCACTTCGCCGTAATTCACCCCGTTGTCGGCCTGCAATTGCACGCGCACTTCCGGGTCTTTCGCCTTGGCCGCCTTGAGGTTGAACTCCAGCAGGTCCGGCTGAATTTCATCCTTGTTGATAAACAGTTTGCCGGCGCCGTCGATACTCACCACCAACGGGTCTTTCTGCTCCACCGGCGCCACCGCTTCGGTCTTGGGCAGGTTGATCGGAATCGCGTTGGTCAACAGCGGTGCGGTGACGATGAACACCACCAGCAGCACCAGCATCACATCCACCAGTGGCGTCACGTTGATCTCGCTGAGCACCTCATCGGTGTCTTGTGTGGAGAAGGCCATATCAGGATGCCTCCTTCACTGTCTGCGCGTTGCCCTGGGCCGTCACTTTGTGCGCCGTCGGGTGGATCAACACGCGGAACGAACTCTTCTGCGCCAGGCTGTAGAAGTCGTGGGCGAAGTCATCCAGGTCCGCCACTGTCAGTTTCAAACGGCGCAAAAAGTAGTTGTAAACCAGCACCGCCGGGACCGCGACGGCGATGCCGACGCCGGTGGCGACCAGTGCCGCGCCAATTGGCCCGGCGACCGTTTCCAGGCTCGCCGAGCCTGCCGCGCTGATGCCTTTCAACGCTTCCATGATCCCCCACACCGTGCCGAACAAACCAATGAACGGCGAGGTGCTGCCAATGCTCGCGAGCACCGCCAACCCGGTTTCCAGCGACCGGCGCTCACGCACGATCTGCTGGCGCAAGGCACGCTCCAGACGATCCTGATGGTTGATCGCCTGGCTCAAGTCCGCCGCCTGCGGCGCCTCGCCGACCTGAATCGCCGCGTAACCGGCCTGTGCGACACGGGCCGCGGCACCAGGCCTTGTTTCGCTCAGTTCAGCCGCCGAATCGAGACTCGATGCGGCCCAGAACTGCTGGTGAAACTTTCGATCCTGTGACTTGAGGCGGCCAAATTGCACACCCTTGAGTAACGCCAGGCCCCAGGTCGCAACCGAAAAAACCACCAGCAGCCAGATCACCGCGCCCTCGATGGATTCAAGTGGAGATGCCAGTAACGTCATGATGTATTCCTCGTATAAACGTTTCGCGCGAAATTGGTTTCGGTTTAATGAATCTTGAAGTCGATGGGCACGCTGACCCAGCCGTCCTGGGCGACCTCACCTTGCTTGGCCGGCACGAAGCTCCAGCGTTTCACCGCGTTCAACGCGGCCTCGTCGAGTGCATCGCGACCGCTGCGTTTCTGGACCTGGATCTCGCCGGGCTTGCCGCTGGCCAGCACATGCACGCGTAACAGCACCGTGCCTTCCCAGCCTTTACGCTGGGCCAGCGACGGGTACTCCGGTGCCGGGTTTTTCAAGTAGCCAGCGGTGGCGGAGGCCGGTGTCACAGGCGTCGGCGCGGGTGGTGCGGGCGCGGCCGGGGCTGCGACGGGGGCTGTCGGTTTAGCGGGCGCGGGCGGCTGCTCAACGGCTTTCGGCGCCGGTTTCGGTATCGGTTTGGCGACCGGCTTGGGCTTGGGCACCGGCCTGGGTGGCGGTGGCCTCACAGCCAACTCGTCCTCCACCGGGGGGGGTGGTTCAACCACGGGCTGCACCGGTTGCGGTGGCGGCGGCTCGACCACCGGTGGCGCCGGTCGCGAGAACTCGATGGTCATCGGCGGAGTTTCCGGCGGCACGATCGGCAGCACCGCAGTAGGCTGTTGGTTGACCCAATAAATCACCGCGCCATGCGCCAGCAACGCCAGCACGCCAAGCAGGATCGTTTCGCGCCGGCGCAAAATGCCCTTGGGCGCACGCTGCAAACGCTGTTGCCCCAAGGGCACGCGGTGTGGTCGGCCGAGGTCGAACAACGCGCCACCGGCAGCCGGGTGCCATGGCACGTCGTGCGTACTGGCGGCGGTCTGGACATTGCCCATTGCTGAACTCCTTTCTTAGAAGTCGTATCGACCGGTCAGGCCCAACGTTCGTGGTGTGCCGAGCAGGCCTTCATAACCGCCGTTCGCCGCCGTCCACAGCGTCGTGTAGTAGGTTTTGTCGAAGGCGTTTTTCAGCCACAACGAAACGTCCCATTGGCCCTGGTTCAAGTCGCCACGCAGGCCCGTAGAGAGGTTGACCACGGCATAACTCGGGATCTGCCCGAAGTCGGAATCCTCCACCGTGCCCACCGCTTTGGAGCGGAACGCATAGCTGGCGGTGACGTACTCTTCGAAGCCGTTGCTCAGGTTCCACTTGTATTCGCCGTTGGCGTTGCCGATCCATTTCGACGCACCGACCACTTGATGACCGCTGAGGTCGCAAGACGCTGGAGCGCCCGGCGCGAGACTGACTTCCGGCGGGCACGGCGCGTCCTTGTACGAGAGGTAGCTGACGTCGTTGTACGAGCCGTTGAGGTTCAGCGTCAGGCCACGCAACGGCAGCACCGTGCTTTCAAACTCGACGCCACGCGAGCGCACGGAACCGGCGTTGGTCAGGTATTGCACGCGGTTGGCGTCGTCGTAGGCATTGGTCTGGTAGCCGTTGACCTGGGTCCAGAACAGGTTGGCGTTGAGTTGCAGACGACGATCCCAGAGCGTGCTCTTGAACCCCAGTTCGGCGTTGTTGGCGCGCTCGGTGCCGATCAGCAGCGAATCGGCCCCCGCCACCGCCGCCGTGCCCACGGCCAGGTTGACCCCACCGGATTTCTCGCCGTGGGATAACGTGGCGTAAGTGAGCAAGTCGTCGGTGAGGCGGTAGCTGAGGTTCAACAGGCCCGAAGGGCTGGAGCTGTACTGATTCAAGTCGCCGGAATCGAAGACACCAGCGCGCGCACGCCGCGCCGCCGCCGCTGCACCGGTAACGTCAGCACCACCGGTTGGCGCGTCACGGGTCACCCAGGCGCTTTTCTCTTCATAGGTGCCGCGAAGGCCAGCGGTGAAGTCCAGGCGTTCAGTCAAATGCCAGGTGCCCTGGGCGAACAGCGCGAAGCTGTTGGTTTCGATATGCCCGTTGCCGACGCTGTCGACGTTGTTCAGGGCACCGGTTGGCGTGCCGTTCCAGATGTCCGCTTGCGGGCCGTTGAAGGTGAAGGACTTGTTGTCCAGGTCGGAGCCGAAGTAATACGCGCCCAACACGTAATCGAAGAATCCGCCGGTCGGCGACGCCAGGCGAAACTCCTGGGAGTACTGCTTATCCTCCACCGAAACGCCGGCGTTGTAGAAGGCCGTTGTATTCAGGCCATCATCATTGCGCGGAGTGAAATTCCACCAGCGATAGGCACTGACGGAAGTCAGGGTAAAGTCGCTCGGCAACGTCCAGTTCGCCTCGACCGAGGTGCCGCCCTGGTGCACGGTGACGTGCTGGTCATTGTTGAGGTTGACCTTGCGATCCGTGCCGTCGACCAGTGTCGCACCCGCGGCCGTAGCCCGGGCCTGATACAGGTTGGTGCCATTGATGGTCGGCCCGGTGTTGAACAACACACGGGTGCCGGCGCTGGAATCTTCTTCGTTGTAGTCGCCGATCCACCGCAGGTTGAACGCCTCGTTGGGCTTGAACAGCAACTGGCCACGAAAGCCATCGCGCGAGCCACCGTTCAAATCGTGGCCGTCGTATTCGTTTTTGATGTCGCCGTCGCTGCGGGTGCGATACGCGGAAAAGCGCCCGGCGAGTTCATCATTCAGCGGGCCGGAAATCGTGCCCTTGGTCTGGAAGTAACCATCCTCGCCCACCGACGATTCGATGCTGCGTTCGGGTGTAAAAGTCGGTGCACGGGTGCTGATGTTGATCACGCCGGCGGTGGTGTTCTTGCCGAACAATGTGCCTTGCGGACCGCGCAGCACTTCGAGCTGTTCGATGTCCATCAGGTCGAACACGGCCATGCCCGGCCGGCCGAGGTAAACGTTGTCGATGTACAGGCCGACACTGCCTTCCAGGCCATCGCTGGCCGGGTTGTTGCCCAGGCCACGGATCGACACGCTGGACTGGCGCGCATGCATGTAGGCGACATTGACGCTGGGCACCAGTTGCTGCAAATCCTGGATGCGATAGACCCGCTGGGTTTCCAGGGTCTGACCGCTGACCACGCTCATCGGCGTGGGTACGTCTTGCGAACTTTCTTCGCGGCGGCGCGTGGTGACCGTCACCGTCTCTAGTTGTGTGTTGTCGGCGGTGGCGGTTTTTGCCGGGGTCGTTTCAGGGGTGGCGCTATCGGCCGCGTAGCCTTGGGTCCAGCCGGCGCTGCCCGCCAGCAACAGGGCCAGGGGCAGGCGTTTGAGCCGTTGGGGTGACGAGGTTGGGGCGAGGTGCAACGGACTCATAAGGCAGGGTTCCCGATCAAAAAATGTTCTGTGTTGCTTGCCAGGCCGCCTTCGCTGGCAAGCCAGCTCCTACAAGGGACCTGCTTGCGGGAGCGAGCCTGCTCGCGAAAGCGTGAGGTCAGACGCCGCCGATATCCGGCCCTTTCACGGTCTTGCTGACCTGCCCGATCACACCCACCGGCACTTCACCCTTGAGCGTCACCCGGCGCACGATCCGGTCCTGCGTGCCGTAGTCATCCACCGCGTAATGCTGGGTGGATCGGTTGTCCCAGATCGCCACATCACCGGCCTTCCAGCGCCAGCGCACGATGTTTTCCTGGCGGATCACATGGCTTTGCAGCAGGCCGAACAGGTGCGCCGAATCGGCTTGGGAATAGCCTTTGATGCGCTTGACGAAATGCCCCAGCAGCAAGCTCTTCTCACCGCTCAGCGGGTGCACACGCACAACCGGGTGCTCGGTCTCGTAAACGGTCGAAGTGAAGACCTTGCGGTAGCGCTCCAGCTTCTCGGCCGAGACGTCAGGCCGGGTACCGGCGTAGTCGTATTCGTTGCTGTGCACGGCGACCAGTTTGTCCGCCAGCTCACGCAGCTCCGTCGACAATCCTTCGTAAGCGGTGGCGGTATTGGCCCACAGGGTGTCGCCGCCGAACGCAGGGGCAACCACCGAGCGCAGGATCGAGGCTTTCGGGTACGCCTCGACGAAGGTCACGTCGGTGTGCCAGGAGCTGGCGCGTTGACCTTCGGCACCGTCCAGTTCCAGCAGAAAACGGGTGCCTTCGCGCACCGGTACCGTCGGGTGTGCCACGGGTTCGCCGAGCAGATGGGCAAACGCCTCCTGGCGCTGATCGTCGAGCTGGGTCTGCTCGCGGAAGAAGATCACCTTGTATTGCAGCAGCGCCTGCTGAATGGCGTCGACGGTGGCGGCATCCAGCTCGCCCGACAGTTGCACGCCACGAATTTCGGCACCGATGCGGCCGGCCACCGGATGGACTTCAAGCGCGTGAACAGCAGGTTGTACAGCGATAGCGGCATTGCTCATGGGTAGACCCTCATCGGACTGCTTGCGGTTGAACCGGCCGCGAAACACTGCTCTATCTATATTCAATTTAGATCTAATAGATATCTACATGCTTCGTTGACGGAATAAGAGGTTGCATTTAAAACCTCAGTCAACCCTCGTCGCAAATGCCTTCGAGCTATTTTTAGGATGCCGCAAAAGCATATGGATCTTCGCCAGTTGCGTTACTTCATCGCCCTCGACGAACACCGCAGTTTCGTGCGCGCCGCCGAGGCCATGGGCATTACCCAGCCCGCCTTCAGCCGCAGTATCCAGGGGCTTGAGCAAGAGTTCGGCTGTGTGCTGGTGGACCGTGGCAACAAGGATCTGCGCCCCACCCCCGAAGGCCTGGTGGTGCTGCAACATGCCCGTAGTCTGGTGCAGGGCGCGGCGCTGCTGAACGCCGAAGTGACGCAGATGAACAAGCTCGATGCCGGGGAACTGCGCTTCGGCTGCGGTCCGGCGCCAGCGGTGAAACTGGTGCCGGATGCGGTGGCGCAATTCGTCAACGCGCACCCGAAAGTGCGCACCTGCTTTGCGGTGGATAACTGGGAGAAACTCAGCCGTGCGCTGAGCCGTGAAGAGATCGAATTCTTTATTGCCGACATCCGCCATTTCGAAGCGGACCCGAACTTCCAGACCCAGGCGCTGACGCCCAAGCGCGGGGTGTTTTTCTGCCGGCCGGGGCACCCGCTGTTGACCAAGGAGAGCCTGTCGACCAACGACATGTTCGACTACCCGCTGGCAACCACGATGATCCCGCCGGGCATTCGCAAACTACTGGCGAACCTCAGTGGCCGGGTGGATTTTTCGCCGACCATCGAGACCGAGCATTTCCCGGCGTTGGTGAAAGTGGTGCTGCAATCGAATGCGATTGGCGTGGGCACTGAAGAGGCGTTTATCGAGGACATTGCCCAGGGTTCGCTGGTATTGCTGCACTGGCGCAACTTGCCGCAGAACATCGAAAGCATGAACGCACGATGCGGGATCGTCAGCCGTACGGGGTTCCGCTTGTCACCGGCGGCTCGGGCGATGATCGAGACCCTGGTAGCTGTGGATAAACAGCAGATTGCCGTTGCGGTCTAGGGCCTCTTCGCTGGCAAGCCAGCTCCTACAAGGATGGCGTATCACCTGTAGGAGCTGGCTTGCCAGCGAAAGCGATCGAATGGGCGCTAAAGAATCAAAGTTTCGCCGCCGCCAGTTCCGGCGCCACCCAATCACTGACCTTGAACGGCTTGCGAATCAGCTTCTGCTGCGAAGCCAGGTCCACCGAATCCTGTAATTTGCCAAGGAACACCGGATCCAGTGTCGAGGGAAACACTTCGCTCAACTTCTGATCCTTCAGGTCCTGGCTGAGAATCACCGGCGGATAACTCGCCAGCCCCGACACCAATTGCACGTAAGCCTCCTTGTTGCTTTCCTGGGTCAGCCACGCCACGGCTTGCTGCTGCGCCTTGAGCAATTTGGCGACCACGTCCGGGTGCTCGTCGACAAATTTGCCGCTGCCCACCAATACCGCCTGCACGCTGCCGGCCCCACCGAGGTCCTTGGTAGTCAGCGGCAACTCAGCCAGCCCCCTGGCCTGTAATGCCGCGAGCGCGGAACCACTCCACGACGCATCGATCTGCTTCGCCGCGAGCGCCGCGACCGCCGCGTTGAAGTCCAGGTTAATGACTTTCACATCCTTCTCGCTCAAGCCCTGGCTGGCCAGCGCCGCATCGAAGGACAACTGGCTGGCGGTGCCACGGAAAATCGCCACGCGTTTTCCCTTGAGGTCTTGCAGGGTCTTGATGCCTGAACCTGGCACCACGCCGAGGTAGTGCTTGACCCCGCGCGCCGAGGCACTGAGCAATCGCGTGTCCAGCCCATTGGACCTGCCGATGATCGCGGCCAGGTCACCGAGGTACGCCAGGTCCACTTGCCCGTTGGCGAACGCCTCGTTGATGACCGGGCCTGCGCCCTTGAAGAAATTCCACTGGATCTTGATGCCTTGGTCGGCGAAGGCTTTTTCGAAGATCTGTTGATCGCGCAATACGTCCACGACACCGCCGCCACTGTGCAGGGTGCCGGCACTCAGGTCCGGCACGGCGATGCGGATTTCCTTTAGCTCATCGGCGTTGGCCGAGAAGGCCAGAAGGCCCGCCAGCGCCGGTGCAGTGAGCAGGCTGATGACGCGTTTGAAGGGAATGTTCATGGGTGCGGCTCCTTGGGGTAACGGGCGTTGAAGAGCCGAAAGTAGGCTGAAGTGGGATCATCACTTAAATACTATAAATTCACATTTTTAGATCTTTTAGATCTATACCAACGACCACGGGCCTCTGCGCAAGCTATGCCTCGGCCGCATGAAAAATATTCTTCGAAGGCATTGGATGTGGGTCGACGGTGAGGCCTTAAATGACCTCTATTATTTCTTAATGGCTTATTTCCATACATTAATAGATCAATTGCGAATAACTGTAGGAGCTGGCTTGCCAGCGAATTCAGACAACCCGGTCTATCAGATACACCGCCTTCGCTGGCAAGCCAGCTCCTACAAGAGACCGTGTGTTTTTGATGACGCGTCCATTCCGACAACGGAGGTCACCTCATGACCCGTGTTTCCCTTCTCGATCTGCCACTGGCCGCACCTCAGCTTGAGGGTCGACAACTCTGGCCGACGCTGAACCAGCGGCTCTTGCCCTGGCTGTTGCCCCTCAGTCTGTTTGCATTGTGGTGGCTCGCCAGCCGCAATCACTGGATGAGCGAGCAGATCCTGCCGGCGCCGACACTGGTCTGGAGCAGCGCGGTCGAGCTGTCCCAAGGCGAGCTATGGAGCCATTTGTGGATCAGCCTGCAACGCTTGTTCTGGGGGCTGCTGGCCGGGATCAGCGCTGGTGCTGTTTTGGGTGCGGCACTGGGTTTCAGCCGTCGACTGGAGCGTCTGGTGTTTCCGACGTTCGCTGGGTTGGCCCAAGTCCCGACGTTGGCCTGGATTCCCTTGTTCATGGTGTTTTTCGGCATCGGCGAAGTGCTCAAACTGGTGGTGCTGGTCAAGGCCATCGTCGTGCCGGTGACCCTGCACACGTTGGTTGGTGTACGCGATGCACAACCAACATTGCGCGAAGCCGCCGCCGTGTTGCGCCTGCCCAGGCACCTGTTGATCCGACGCTTGATATTGCCTGCCGCGCTGCCGGCCTTCATGGCCGGCGTGCGCCTGGCGCTGGCCGCAGGCTGGACCTCGTTGCTGGCTGTCGAGCTGCTCGCTTCCAGCGAAGGCATCGGCTACCTGATGGTCTGGGCACGGCAGTTGTTCATGCTCGATATCGTGTTCGTGTGCATCGTAGTGATCGGCGTAATCGGCGTGGCGATGGACCGCGCCATCGGCCTGCTGGACAGCAAACTGGTGCACTGGCCACACCCGGCCACCGCTGAAATCCGTCGTGGGCCGCGTTATCAAGGCTGGCAGTGCTTGCAACCGTGGCTGCTGCCACTGACGCTTCTGGCGTTGTGGCAACTGACTTCGGATCAGCAATGGATTGACGCGAATATTCTGGTCAGTCCGCTGGCCGTGCTGCACACCACCTTCAATGGCCTGCTCGACGGCACACTGGTGAACGGCATGGCCCTGAGTCTCGGTCGAACCCTGGGTGGATTGCTGCTCGGTGGTGGCCTCGGGTTTGCTCTCGGCTTGTTGCTGGGGCTATCGCCAACCAGCGAGCGCGTGCTCGGCCCGACCCTCGCGGCACTGCGCCAGATCGCGATTTTCGCCTGGGTGCCGTTGCTCACCGCATGGTTCGGCTTGGGGGAATTGGCCAAGTGGGTGTTCGTCGCCCTCGCCGCGTTTTTCCCGCTGTTTATCGCCACCCAACGCAGCGTCGCCAATCTCTCGCCGCAGCTCAACGAAGCCGCGCAAGTGCTGCGCCTGAACCTGCGCCAGCGCCTCGCTCGGCTGGTATTGCCCGGCGCTGCGCCGGGGATTTTTGCAGGGTTGCGGCTGAGCCTGATCTACGCCTGGCTCGGCACCATCGGCGCCGAATACTTCATGCCGTCCAACGGCGGCATCGGCAGCCAGATGATCGGCGCCCAGCAACTGCTGCGCATGGACCTGATCATGGCCGGCATGCTCCTGGTGGGCCTGACCGGCGCCCTGCTCAACCTCATTGGCCAACGCCTGGAAATCCGCGCCACTGGCTGGAGACACGCATGAACGCACCGATTGTCAGCTTCAATCACGTGGGCAAAACCTTCGACGTCGACGGCTTCGAACTGGAGGCCATTCGAGAATTCAACCTGGAGATTGCCGAGGGCGAATTCGTCGCGATCGTCGGCTCCAGCGGTTGCGGCAAATCCACCTTACTGCGCTTGCTGGTGGGCCTTGATACACAGTTTCGCGGGCAGATCACCGTCGATGGGAAAGCGGTCTCCGGCATCGGGGGCGAACGCGGCATCGTCTTTCAGGAACACCGTTTGTTCCCGTGGCTGAGCGTGGCCGACAACATCGGCCTGGGCCTGGTCAACGAGCCATTGAGCGCCGCGCAAAAACACCAGCGCATCAATGATTTCATCGAACTGGTGGGCCTCGGCGACTTTGCCCGCGCCTATCCGCACCAACTCTCCGGTGGCATGGCGCAGCGTGTGGCCATCGCTCGCGGCCTGGTCGCCAGCCCCCGGATTTTGCTGCTCGACGAGCCCTTCGGCGCCCTCGATGCGCTGACCCGCCAGCAGATGCAGGACGAACTGCTGGCGATCCGCGCGCGGGCAAAAATCACCACGGTGCTGGTCACCCACGATGTCGAGGAAGCGATCTTCCTCGCCGACCGCGTGGTGGTGATGGAGCCGCGCCCCGGCCGCATCAAGCAAGTGGTCGACATCGCCCTGCCCCATCCGCGCCAGCGCAGCAGTTTTGACTTCCACCAACTGCGCGAAGAACTGCTTCACGAACTCACCAGCGACGATCACTACCAGCCGCCCGTGCCGGTGCAGGTCCGCGATCTGCCGCTGTCCTTCATTGCCTACTGAAAAAGGAAATTTTGATGCCGCAACGTCCCAACTTTCTGGTGATTTTGGCCGACGACCTGGGTTTTTCCGACCTCGGTGCCTTCGGTGGTGAAATCAACACGCCGAACCTCGATGCCCTGGCCAACAATGGCCTGCGCCTGACCGATTTCCACACCGCACCCACCTGCTCGCCGACCCGTTCGATGCTGCTCACCGGCACCGACCACCACATCGCCGGCATCGGCACCATGGCCGAAGCCCTCACCCCGGACCTGATTGGCAAACCGGGCTACGAAGGGCATTTGAACGACCGCGTGGTCGCCCTGCCCGAGTTGCTGCGCGAGGCCGGCTACCAGACGTTGATGAGCGGCAAATGGCACTTGGGCCTGACCGCGGAATTGGCGCCACACGCCCGGGGGTTCGAGCGCTCTTTTTCGCTGTTACCAGGCGCGGCCAACCATTACGGCTTCGAGCCGACCTACGATGAGTCAACGCCACGGTTGCTGAAATCCACCCCGGCGCTGTACATCGAGGACGACCAGTTCATCGATAAACTGCCCAAGGATTTTTATTCTTCCGATGCCTTCGGCGACAAGCTGCTGCAATACCTCAAGGAGCGCGATCAGACCCGGCCGTTCTTCGCCTACCTGCCGTTTTCTGCGCCGCACTGGCCGTTACAGGCGCCGGCCGATGTGGTCGAGAAATACCGTGGCCGTTATGACGCTGGCCCTGAAGTGCTGCGACTTGAGCGTCTGGAAAAACTCAAGAAGCTGGGGCTGATCGAGGCCGATGTCGAACCGCATCCGCTGATCCAGTTGACGGCACAGTGGGATGCCCTGAGCGATGAACAACGGCAGATTTCTGCGCGGGCGATGGAGGTCTACGCGGCGATGGTCGAGCGCATGGACTGGAACATCGGCCGCGTCGTCGACTACCTGCGCCAGCAGGGACAACTGGACAATACGTTCATCCTGTTCATGTCCGACAACGGTGCCGAAGGCGCATTGCTGGAGGCCTTCCCGAAATTCGGCCCGCAGTTGCTGACCTACCTCAACCAGCATTACGACAACAGCCTGGATAACATCGGCCGGGCCAATTCCTACGTCTGGTACGGGCCGAACTGGGCGCAGGTGGCGACCGCACCGTCGCGGCTGTTCAAGGCCTTCACCACCGAAGGCGGGATCCGCGTGCCCGCGCTGGTGCACTATCCGCAGCTGCCGCTCAAAGGCCAGATCAGCCACGGTTTTGGCACCGTGATGGACATCACACCGACCATTCTGGACCTTGCCGGCGTGCGCCATCCGGGCAAGCAATGGCACGGCAAACCCGTGGCAGAAGTTCGCGGCAAATCATGGCTTGGGTTCCTGTCGGGCGAGACGGCGCAGGTGCATGACGAGCACACCGTGACCGGGTGGGAATTGTTCGGGCGACGAGCGATTCGACAGGGGCAATGGAAGGCGGTGTACATCCCGGGGCCGGTGGGGCCGGCAACCTGGCAGCTGTATGATCTGGGCAGTGATCCGGGAGAAATTCATGACCTGGCGTCGAGTCAGCCGGAGAAACTCAGTGGGCTGATCGAGCATTGGCAGAGGTATGTGGATGAGACCGGGGTGATCTTGAGCGAGTCGCCGTTTCAACCGGATTGATATTGCCTGTTAAACCGCCTTCGCTGGCAAGCCAGCTCCCACAGGTCATGCGTCGCCCTTGTGGGAGCTGGCTTACCAGCGAAGAGGCCATCAGGCGCGCGCACCCTCCACAGCCTGGCCCTGAACGTCTGCCTTGCGCACAAACCGGTTCGCCCGGGCAAAGGTGCCGAAATCATTGAAGCGCACGCCCATCTCGCGCATTACCTTGTGTGCCACCGGCACGGTCAACTGACGGATGTAGAACGGTTCCTTCACCACAAAGTGATGGATGCCGTGGCTGCTGCCGAAATTGAAGCAGAACGCTTGCAGCGGCCACAGCCACGGGGCGTTGAGCACCTGGCACTGCTGCATCACGTTACCCAGCTCGATATCACCGTAGTAATGCATGTTCGAGCTGATGAAGTGCAGGCAAAACGTACGCAGCACGTTCGGACCGATGATCACCACCACCGCAATGTCGATCACCTGCATCACCGACAAGGTGGTCGCCGACCATTCGATCGGCGCGCCCATCAGGTGCGCAACGCCGTTCGCGGCGTGGAAACCGAGAAACACATACCACGCGCCCCAATGCATCAGCGCCAGCGGTGCGTAGACCTTCAGCGTGCGGTAGATGATGCTGAACTTCATGGCCCAGGTCTTGGCCCGCAGCATGCGAATGAACGACGACATCATGTTGTCGCCAATCATCAGCAATCGCGCGATGCCCCAAGGCTCGCCATTGGTGATGGCGCGTTCTTCCGTGTCGGTTTCCGAGCCCGAAACCTTATGGTGATTGAGGTGCAGGTGACGACGGATCCACGGGTTGATGGTGCTCGGCCGAGCCAGCCAGACCAGGCCCATCATCAGGTTGTGCGGCACCTTCTGCTTGCGAAAGTACATGCTGTGGATCAGGTCGTGTTCCAGTTCATGGGTCAACGAGGCGAAAAACCCGTTGAGCAACAGGCACGCCCACCAGGCCATGTGCCCGGTCATGTAGAGCGCCGCCGAACCGACCATGCCGGCCAACGCAAAGGTCAGAATACCCGCGCCGAGGGCGTCCTGATGCTTGAGAATCGGGTACCGCTCACGCAGCTCGACACCTTTGGCCAGCACCACTTCACGGATATGGGCGGATCGTTGTGATGCATTCAGTCGTTGGGGGCTTGCAGAAGTGCCGCTCATGCTTCCATCCTCTGGTTATTGATGGTTGCATCCTGCCTTGCGAACGTTCGCAACGCGGTAGCCGAGAACGCCAACCTGTTGACTGGAAGCGCCAATCAGCATGACTGAACCGACCTCCCTCGCCAGCTGGACCCGCGCCCTGCGCAAGCAACTCGATGCCCTGGGCCTCGACAGCACTGCCCTGTGCCATCAGGCGGGTCTCGACCCGAACTTGATGGACGACCCGAACGCGCGTTATCCGCTGTCGGGCACCACGCATCTGTGGAAACTGGCGGTGCAGGTCAGCGGCGATCCGGCGATTGGCTTGCGGGTTTCGCGTTTTGTCAGCCCGACCACCTTTCATGCGCTGGGGTATGCACTGGTGGCCAGCGGCAGCCTGCGGGAAGTGTTCGAGCGTATCGTGCGCTATCACCAGGTGGTCAGCGATGCCCAGGAGCTGGAACTGATCCGCGACGATGACCGTTACCGCTTTCGCCTGAAAATCCCGCCGGGCAATCCGCTGCCGGCCTTCGAGGCCATCGATGCGTTCATGGCGATTTATGTGCGCACCTGCCGGAACCGCCTCGGTCGCGACTACGCGCCGCTGGCGGTTTACCTGCGGCGCCCGGAGCCGGAAGACGCGCACCAGTGGCACAAGGTCTTTCGCGCACCGATACATTTCGGTGCTGGCGAAGACCGCCTCGAATTTGCCCTCGTCGATTTCGACAGCCACCTGGATGACGCCAACCCGGAGTTGGCCGAACACAACGAAACCGTGCTCAAGCGCACCCTGGCGCAACTCAAGCCGCTGACTTGGGAGCGCAAGGTGCGTGATGCCATCGAAGAGCAATTACCCGAAGGCGAGCCCAGCGCCGAACACATCGCCAAGGCCCTGCACCTGAGCCTGCGCAGCCTGCAACGGCACCTGGCCGATGAAGGCTGCCGGTTCGATACGCTGCTCAACGAAAGCCGCGAAAACCTGGCGCTGCTGCACCTGCGCGACCCGCAGGTATCGCTGAGCGAGATCAGCTATTTGCTGGGGTTTGCCGACACCAGCAGTTTCAGCCGCGCGTTCAAACGCTGGACCGGGATGACGCCGGGGCAGTTTCGGGATGGGTTGCGTTGATCAGCCTTTGACCAGGCTGCGCGCCATACCCTCGTCCCACTGCTCGAGCATTGCCCCTGCGACCTTGGCAAAGGCGCGGTTGGCCTTGATGTGTTGGCTCATCTCGCCCATCGCCATTTGCATCCCGTGGATGACTTGTTGCAGCAATTCGTTGCAGCGGCCCTCGGTCAGATTGCAGGCAGAACGGCCAAACCGCATCAGCATCTTGTACTTGGGCCATGCTTTAGATCCGCCCAGTAACAACGCCATGCTGTCGGTCTTGATGTAGACCGACGTGGTGATGATGTCGTAGGCGGGCGCCAGGCTGATTGACGCATCGACCGCACAGTCTTCATACAGGACGCCAAAATTCTTCAGGTGCGCGTCGCCATTTTTCAGCCCCGATGAAAGTGCGACGATCTTGAAAAACGACTCCAGTGCCTGATTGAGCAAAGCCGGGGAAACGAAGGCCTTGATCTGCTTGGCCGCCCCTTCATATGAACCATCGTATTTGGCTTTGGCAGGCCAGGCGTTGAGTACGCAGAAGTCCTCGAACCCAAGATAGCCTTTTTCATTGAGGTCGAAGCGTTCAACGATCAGGAATTTGCCGTGTTCACTGAGTTCGAACTTCGGCACTTCAAGGCCCGAATGCAATGCCGCTCGCATGCAGAAGTATTCATTGGCAGCGAGTTCCGGGTATTGCTCTGGCCGAAAGGCCTTGACCAGATGCGTCGCCCCCCGATGTGACAACCGGTCGATGGAGGACGCGCTGTCACGCACCAGCACTTTCGGCTGCACACCGGAAACGCCCGAATATTGGCCATAGGTCTGCAAGAGGTCTTCGAACAGACCTTGCGCGCCATCGTGCACGAGCAAATCCGCCAGGCTGGTTTCAGGCGGCTGATTGTGCGGTTCTTGCGGTTTTGAAATGCTGACTCTTCCAAGCTGGTGCGGGCCGACAATGGCGAGCATCGAAAAGTCGTCAAACCCTCGCACGGCCTTGCTGAAACGACGCGTCAATTCATCGCGTAAGGCGCCCTCTGGAAGATTCATTTCAAAAAGCGGTGGAACACCGGGTTCCCACGCGTAACTCTCGAGACGCACCGGCATGGTTAACGAGACGGCGTTTTGTTCAGGCGCATTCTCGGCGTAGGCAAACACGGTGTCGATCGGAGGTTGGCCACGGCCGAGGGTTCCGACTGCACGGTTGGAAACGCTGATGTTCAGTCGATCCTGCGGCTCATCCATGAAAGTCGGCCTTTTTCAGGGTGTCCAGCGTCGGCCGCTGCGATGGTCGCGGTACGGCGGTCAGCTCGTAACCGAAGCCGTTGAGAATCGCCTCGACTTTGCGTAGGCCAATTTCGGAAATGGTGTTGTTTTCGATGCCGGAGATCGTTGCACGGCTCATTCCATATTGCTGTGCCACGTCTTGCTGGGAGAGTTTTCTCTGCTTGCGCAGGGTTCGGATCAGTTCGCCGAGGTTTTCCATTTCACCACCATGCATCATATACAGTGCATATTTTGTCTTTTCAGCAACTATGCATTGTATTTAGTGCAGATTTGCACCGAAGTCCAGCCGCTTCTACTGCCTGGGATCACACCATCGCCAATGCCCGCAACCGCTCGGCATCGAGAATCTCGATTTCGCCGTAACTCAGCCCAATGATCCCCTGCCCCTGCAAGTCCTTGAGGATCTGGTTGGTGGTCTGGCGCGACAGCGACAGCATCGATGCGAGTTGCTCCTGGGGCAGTTGCAGGACCCGCCGTGGCGGGGTGGTCTGGCCGTAGCCTTCGGCGATCATCAGCAAGCGGTGCGCCAGCCGTGCCGGGGCCGGCAACAGGCTCAGTTGTTCGAGGTTGATGAAGGTCATGCGCAGTTTCTGGCTCATCAGCAACGCCAGTTGCCGCCAGTGCTGCGGATGCTCGTCGAGCAGCGCGAGCAAGGTGTTCTGGGGTATGTGCAGCAGCGTACACTGGCCCACGCCATAGGCATCGTGGGTGCGCGGCTGGCCGTCGAACAGGCAGATCTCGCCGAACCAGTGCGGCGTTTCCACCAGGCTCAGCAGCGCTTCCTTGCCCTGCTCGCTGACAGCCCCCACGCGCACCGCACCTTCAAGCACCGCGTACAGGCCACAGGGCGGGTCGCCGCGCTTGAACAGCCGCTGGCCCGATGACAGGCGCCGCAACCGGGCCGCCGACAGCAGGCTATCCTGAAGTGATACAGGCAAATGGCTGAACCATTGACCGCTCATCAGGCGTGGACGCCAGACCTGCATATCCATGAAAACTCCTAGTGATTGTCGCCTGGCTGACAGAGCGGGAACTGGCCCCGGGGCATGATCAATCACCCTACAGGAGAACAACAATGAAAAGCCTCGTCGACCACCTCAGTCAATACGCCACCTACCACCGTGATCCGCGCAACATTGCCTCGCACTTTATCGGCATCCCACTGATCGTGGTGGCCGTCGCGGTGCTGCTGTCACGGCCGGAATGGTCGGTGGGTGGCGTGTGGCTGTCGCCGGCCGTGCTCGTCTCGCTGGCGTCGGCGTGGTTTTACCTGCGCCTGGAATTGCGCCTGGGCGTGCTGATGACGGTGTTGCTCGGGCTCTCGGTGTGGGCCGGTCATGCGCTGGCGCAGCAAAGCACGCTGGTCTGGCTGGGCAGCGGCGTGGCGATGTTTGTGATCGGCTGGGCGATCCAGTTCGTCGGCCATCACTACGAAGGGCGCAAACCGGCCTTTGTCGATGACGTGACCGGGTTGATTGTCGGGCCGCTGTTTGTAGTGGCCGAGCTGGCGTTCATGCTGGGGATGCGGCATGACCTCAAGGAGCAGATCGAGGCGCGGGCGGGAAGTGTGCGGGTCAATCCGAAGCGTGCGGCTGTCTAGATCGCATTCGCTGGCAAGCCAGCTCCTACAGGAGATGCGTGAACGACACAATTCCCTGTAGGAGCTGGCTTGCCAGCGAAGCTTTTGATTTTAAATATTCGCGACCTTCTGCCAGACCTTCGGTTTGAAGAACAACGTCTCGCCCTTCGCCAAACCGATCAGGCTGTCGTGATCCTTGACCACTTCAGCCTCGATCAGATCGCTCTGCCCTTCGACCTTCAGCGTCACCCGGGTCGTCGCGCCCAGCGGTCGAATATCCCGCACTTCGGCCGCGTGATGGTCGTCCAGTTCATGGCGCGACAACGATACTTCGTGTGGGCGGAACAGCACGTGTTTGTCATCACCCAGGTGCAGTCGGTTCGAGTCGCCGAGGAAGTGATAGACGAAATCGCTGGCCGGGTTTTCATAGACGTCGCCCGGTGAACCGATCTGTTCGATCACGCCCTTGTTCATCACCACGATGCGGTCGGCGACTTCCATCGCTTCTTCCTGGTCGTGGGTCACGAACACCGAGGTCAGGTTGATGTCTTCGTGCAGGCGAGCCAGCCAGCGACGCAGTTCTTTACGGACCTTGGCGTCGAGGGCGCCGAAAGGCTCGTCGAGCAGCAGCACTTTAGGCTCTACCGCCAAGGCGCGAGCCAAGGCAATGCGCTGGCGCTGACCACCGGAAAGTTGTTCCGGATAGCGGTCCGACAACCAGTCCAGTTGTACCATGTTCAGCAGCTCGTGGACTTTGCTGGCGATCTGGCTTTCGCTCGGGCGCTGGTTTTTCGGCTTCATGCGCAGGCCGAACGCGACGTTGTCGAACACCGTCATGTGGCGGAACAAGGCGTAGTGCTGGAACACGAAACCGACGTTGCGATCACGCACATCGTGGCCGGACACGTCTTCACCGTGGAACACGATGTTGCCCTGGTCGGGAGTTTCCAGGCCGGCGATGATCCGCAGCAGTGTGGTCTTGCCGCAGCCCGACGGGCCGAGCAATGCGACCAGTTCGCCGCTGTGGATGTCCAGGCTGATGTTGTCCAGCGCCTTGAATGCATTGAAATTCTTGCTGACGTTACGCACTTCGATCGACATGAATTATTCCTCCGCGGCGCTGGCGCGCAGGCGGTTGATACGGTTTTCGCTCCACTGCTTGAGCAGCAGGATGAAGAGCGCCAGGATCAGCAACAGGCTCGCCACGGCGAACGCGGCCACGTGGTTGTATTCGTTGTAGAGGATCTCGACGTGCAGCGGCAAGGTGTTGGTCACCCCGCGAATGTGCCCGGAAACCACCGACACCGCACCGAATTCGCCCATGGCCCGGGCGGTGCACAACACCACGCCGTAGATCAGGCCCCACTTGATGTTGGGCACGGTGACGTGCCAGAACATCTGCCAGCCATTGGCCCCGAGCAGGCGCGCGGCCTCCTCTTCCTGGGTGCCTTGCTCCTGCATCAGGGGGATCAGCTCGCGGGCCACGAACGGCACGGTAACGAAGATCGTCGCCAGCACGATGCCCGGCAGGGCGAAGACGATCTGGATGTCGTGGTCCTGCAACCATGGGCCGAACAGGCCCTGGGCGCCGAACATCAGCACATAGACCAGACCTGCGATCACTGGCGACACCGAAAACGGCAGGTCGATCAGCGTCACCAGCATGCTCTTGCCGCGGAACGAGTATTTGCTCACGCACCACGCGGCACTCACACCGAACACCAGGTTCAGCGGCACCGAGATCAGCACGGCGATGACCGTGAGCTTCAGTGCCGACAGCGCGTCCGGCTCGAAGATCGCGGTGAAAAACGCCCCGAGGCCGAGCTTCAGGCCTTGGGACACCACGATGAACAACGGCAACAACAGGAACAGCGCAAAAATCAGCCAGCCGAGGCCGATCAGTATTCGCCGCGAAGTCGCACTGCCACGGCGGGCAGCGTTCGAGGAAGCGGCAGCAATAGACGATTGGGACATGGGTGCCGCCTCCTTATGGGGTTTCGATGCGCCGCTGCAACAAGTTGATCAGCAGCAACAGGACGAAGGAAACCACCAGCATCAGTACACCAATGGAGGTCGCGCCGGTGTAATCGTATTGGTCGAGCTTGACCATGATCAGCAGCGGCAGAATCTCGGTTTTCATCGGCATGTTGCCAGCGATGAAAATCACTGAACCGTACTCGCCGACCCCGCGGGCAAAGGCCAGGGCGAAGCCGGTGAGCCAGGCAGGCAACAGCGCCGGCACCAGGATATGACGAAAAACCTGCAACGGTTTCGCACCCAGGCACGCCGCCGCTTCTTCCACTTCACGAGGAATATCAGCCAGTACTGGCTGTACGGTACGTACTACGAATGGAAGTGTCACAAAAGTCAGGGCAAGGGTAATGCCCAGGGGGGTGTAGGCGATCTTGAACCCCAGATCGGCTGCAAACTGACCGACCAGCCCGCTAGGGGTGTACAACGCGGTCAGCGCAATACCGGCCACGGCTGTGGGCAATGCGAACGGCAGGTCGATCATCGCATCGATCACTTTTCGTCCAGGGAAGGTATAGCGCACCAAGACCCAGGCCAGCAGCGTGCCAATGATGCCGTTGATGATGGCGGCGGCCAGCGCGGTGCCGAAACTGAGCTTCAGCGCCGCCAGCACCCGTGGCGCCGAGATGATTGCCCAGAACTGGTCCCAGGTGAGTTGGGCGGCATGCACGAACATCGCCGCCAGGGGTATGAGCACAATCAGGCTGAGGTACACCAAGGTGTAGCCCAGCGTCAGCCCGAAGCCGGGTATGACGGGGGAGATACGACGCGACATAAAAGTCCTTGGTTAAAAATTGTTCAGCTAAAACGCGATTCATGCAGGAGCGGGCTTGCCCGCGAAGGCAGTGTGTCAGCCAACGTCAATGCCGCCTGATACACCGTCTTCGCGGGCAAGCCCGCTCCTGCATTTATGCAGCTTAAGCCAGGTTATTGCGCCTGGTAGATCTGGTCGAACACGCCCCCGTCATTGAAGAATTTCGGCTGCGCGGTTTTCCAGCCGCCGAAGTCCTTGTCGATGCTCACCAGTTCCAGTTTCGGGAACTGCTGGGCGTATTTGACGGCGACATCCTTGTCACGTGGACGATAGAAGTTCTTCGCCGCAATCTCCTGCCCGGCCGGGCTGTACAGGTGCTTGAGATAGGCTTCGGCGATCTGCTCGTTGCCCTTTTTCTCGGCGTTCTTGTCGACCACAGCCACCGGTGGCTCGGCGAGGATCGACAGCGAAGGCACGACGATGTCGAATTTTTCGGCGCCGCCCTCTTCCTTCAGCGCCAGGAAGGCTTCGTTTTCCCAGGCCAGCAACACGTCGCCCTGACCGTTGTTGACGAAAGTAATGGTCGAACCGCGAGCGCCGGTGTCCAGTACAGGGACGTGCTTGAACAGGGTCTGCACGTATTCCTTGGCCTTGGCTTCGTCGCCGCCATTGGCTTTCAGGCCATAGGCCCACGCCGCGAGGAAGTTCCAGCGCGCACCGCCGGAGGTTTTCGGGTTCGGCGTGATCACCGAGACGTCATTCTTGACCAGGTCGCCCCAGTCCTTGATGCCTTTGGGGTTGCCCTTGCGCACCAGGAACACGATGGTCGAGGTGTACGGCGTGCTCGCGTCCGGCAGGCGTTTTTGCCAATCGGCCGGCAGGGTTTTGCCGAGCTTGGCGATTTCGTCGATATCACCGGCCAGGGCCAGGGTCACCACGTCGGCACGCAGGCCATCGATCACCGCCCGGCCTTGCTTGCCCGAACCACCATGGGATTGCTGGATTTTCACGGTGTCGCCCGCGTGGTCCTTTTGCCAGAATTTGACGAACTCGGCGTTGTAGTCCTGATACAGCTCACGGGTCGGGTCGTACGACACGTTGAGCAGCTCGTAGTCCTTGGCAACGGCGGAGCCGGCAAAAAGGGCGCTGGCCAGGGCGGCCAAAGCGAAATGACGAATCGACGACATGGTGAAAGCTCCTGGAATTCTGGTGTATTGGCTTTTTCTTATGGGGTATCGCGGTGCCTGATTTGCCTCAGCCCGGTTTGTTGCCCGGCTGCTGCAAACGGAATTTTTCCTTGCGCTCGATCTGCACCACCTGGGCGTTGTGCACGGTGATTTCCACGGCACCAAAGCGCAGGTCGCGCAGGGCACTCTGGATTTCACGCAGGATGGTGGCTTCGTCTTGACCGTCGATGCTTCGCAGGGATGCGCTCATGGTGCTGCTCCTTCAACTGGGAGGTTGCCTCGCAGTGTCGGCACTGCTTGCGGCGTGAGAGCAATACTAGAGACGCGCAGATATTCTTAAAAAGACTATTTAAGAATGTTTATATAACCAGAAGAGATTACCTGAACCGACAAGGGCTTGAGCTGAGCAACCCGCTTTCAGGCACACGAAAAACCTGTAGGAGCTGGCTTGCCAGCGAATAGGTTGGCTGTTTCAACATCACCATTGACTGCCACACCGCCTTCGCGGGCAAGCCCGCTCCTACAGAGGGCGGTGTCGTTTACAGCATCGACATACGCCACAAATCCACCGTAGGAGCTGGCTTGCCAGCGAAGGGGCCGTCCGACTCGGCATCTTCACAGGCTGACACACCGCCTTCGCGGGCAAGCGCGCTCCAACAGGGGGCGGTGTCGTTTACAGCATCGACATACGCCACAAATCCACCGTAGGAGCTGGCTTGCCAGCGAAGGGGCCGTCCGACTCGGCATCTTCACAGGCTGACTCACCGCCTTCGCGGGCAAGCCCGCTCCTACAGAGGGCGGTGTCGTTTACAGCTTCGACATACGCCACAAATCCACCGTAGGAGCTGGCTTGCCAGCGAAGGGGCCGTCCGACTCGGCATCTTCACAGGCTGACACACCGCCTTCGCGGGCAAGCGCGCTCCAACAGGGGGCGGTGTCGTT